>CANRLZ010000008.1 GCA_947631595.1 uncultured Oscillospiraceae bacterium | reverse complement strand
AAGATAATTGTAGATTATCTATTATATCACACCATTCGCAAAATTGCACTACTTTTTTGCATTTTTTATTAAAGTGTTCTTTGGAACAAACTGCATTTGTATTTTTCGCTTAAACACGATGACGCCCGAGTGATATTCAATCAGAAAATCTTGATTTAAAGCAAGAAGTCTACGCCCAGTTGGATGCCGCCCTTTGGTTTCTGGAGTTACAGGGTAGTTTTGAGAAGACAGTCCTATCCTGTCGAAGAACCGGGCCTATGCTTTTGCATAGACCCGGTTCTTTGACAGGATGTGGGGCGGGCATTAGCCCGCCCCACATCAATAGGCTGGCTTAATACATGATCAGGCCGCCTCCAGAAGGAGCATACCAGGCGTTGACCGTCAGGCGGTCGAGGCATGGATCACGCGTTTCGATCCGCCACTCGTCGAGCATATCTTTGGGGACATATGTCACATTCTCACGCAGCCGCGCGTGCCCGTTGCGCGTCTGGCGCGCTTCTCCGTCCAGCGTCCATACGCCGGAGCCGATCACGATCTCAAGCGTGCCCGTGGGCAGCTGGATGGAGACGGCCCCCTCATCCCACACAATGCTGGCGTCATCCACGCCGCACGCGACCAGCGATGCGCGCAGGGGGAGATAGCACCCGTTGTTCACGGCAAAGCAGGCGTCGGACAGGGAGGAGGCTTGACCATCGACCAAGACCTCCGACTCCAGGAATATGTCGGTGGGCTTCAGGTATGCGGACTGATTAAAATAGGGGTTGTCCTCCGCATCAGCGGCCTGACAGCCTATCGTGAAGCAGAATGTGATAAAAAGGACTGCCACTACGCCTCTGACCGTGCATTTGAATCTAGCCATTGTGACTCACTCCTTATACACACCAGGACAAACCTCAATATCTGCATAGCCACCATATGCATCCGAAGTGCTCACAATTACTTTATATGTGGCGGATGTGTCCATATAAAGGGCCTTTCCACCATCATGGGTATGGCCTTTTCTAAAGTAAAGATAGAGGTCGTAGTTGGCGTTAAAGCCACGCTCATAATAATAGGTGCCGTCAGTGCGGGTCCACTCGATTTTCATGTTAATCGTTTGGAGATCTTTGCTGTGGATATACGCACCGATGCAGTCATCGCCTTCAGAAATGCTCTGCCCTGTGGCAATTGTCGAGCCACCATTCATCTGATTGGGAATCTGGATAGCACTTTCAAACACCCAATCATTACTATTATCATAGTCCATACGTTCAAAGTTTTGGTGCGCCATGCGAGAGGAAATGCGGTCTTCAGGCGCAATGGTTTCTACCAGAGAAACGCTACCATCGCCGTCAATGACATAGACCTGTACTGGCTTGAGGCTGGAAGTAACAGGTACTTCAACAGCAAAAGCGGGAACAGCCATGGCCAGGATCATGCCGAGGGCCAGGAGGACGCTGAGAAACTTTTGGAACTTCTTCATTTTGAAAACTCCTTTACTTAAAATAATTGTTTGGCCAGGGATTTGCTGTGGCGACAGAGCGAATATGGGAATTGCGCTCCGCCTGAAAAAATCAACCTATTTGAATCACCTTCTATCCTTGCCGCCGCTGATATAGTGGCGCTTGATAAATTGAGGGCTATCTTTTGACCTCACTTTATATAACGATTTCAATGTCGAAAGTGCAACACCTTAGTAAATCGAAAGCACTTTTTTGGGCTTACCCATGTAACAATTTGAAGGGCCAAAATGCAACGGTATCGAAAGAGGCTATTTATCCAAGCGGGCCAAGCAATCCTTCTGTAAGATGCTTTGGATGGTGCCAATATCGGCATTTGTGAAATAGCGGGGATCTTTCCCGTTGTTTATCGCATAGGCGGCGGCGATGCCAGCGGCATCACCTAGGACGCACAGGTTTGGAATGACGCGTCCTTCAGACCAAGCAAAGGAGGACATACCAGCGGCATAACCGGAGACCAGCAAGTTGGTCACATAGCCTGTTGTGAGAGCCAGATAGGGGACATAGACAGGGTTGATCGGAGTCGAGCTGGTCACCCCCAAATCAGGGCGCAACTTGGCGCCAATATCAGCGCCCCAGATGTATGCCCCGCTTGCGTCCATCAGATCAGAAAACTGGTAGGCGTTAATGTCCGACCAATAGTAGTTCAGACCGATCCTGGTCTGGTAATTGCCTGCGTCCTGGCCGGTAGTCGGAGTGGCCCCGGCCTTGTTGCAGGCGGCGGCAGTGAGTTGATAGTTGGTATCCTCAGTTCCGTTGGCCACAGCCATAGAATCAATGGCCATATGAATCGTCTCGCGCAGGTACATAACGGTTCCCACGACGGGATCTCCATTGCCGTCCAGGACTATCTCCGCCTTGCTAAAACCGGGATACCTACGGAGAGCGTTGAGAAAAGCCGGGTTGTTTTTGATAAGCTCTCGTGCCTCGACCCAAGCATCATCTACCGTCCGATAATCGGAACGCATATCGGAGGGGAAAATCCATGTTCCCTTATCGCGGTTATAGGCGCGCCCATCCACATTGAACACCAGCAGGGCATTGATCCACCACTCATCGGAGCCGGCGCCGTCCTGGGCTGCGTTCATGGGCTTTAAGGCATAGCCCTTGGGCCCATAGGTGGCGTTGAACGCCAGTATCGCGGGATCAGTCTTATACTCGTTCCAACCGCCACAGCAGTATTGGACGCCAGAGGGACAACCCCAATCCATATTGCCAGCCGCTTTGTACTGTACACCCTTGACCTTAAACATGAGAGTGGCCGCTTGCTGGCGGGCTCTTCCATCGGGGCCACGCTCGTCAGCATCCAGGTACCGAGCGGGCCAGTCGTACCGCCCAACAGATCCCGAGAAATTTGCTAGGCGGGCCAGGCGGCCATCATCTGAAGCGTCAATGAACACAGTGCCGGTGATGATCTCCGTAGAGTTGCCCCATACCACGACACCAGCGGAATTGCGGCTGATGTTGCAAACCGTGACCTGGGTGATGCGGTAGGGCCTACTTGAAGCCGAAAAATCTCTAATGTCATAGCCGTAATAGACCTTGACATTGGAGTACTTTGTGACATCGCTTTTGAGCAGAGCGGCCATCAAATCTGTACCATAGAACTGCCCCCAGCGGGAAAACCACCAGGAAAATGTGCCCTGCACGGGGTTGCTGCCATTCCAGTTCCGAATGTCGAAACAGTTCTGGCCGACGATCGTGCCTATGCTGCCAAAGCTGCTGCCCGTGCTGGAAACAGGGTCAGGGATGATTACCGCGATTTCTTTGTCGGGGGCGTGAGACGCCGCTTTAGCCGCCGCCGCTGAAGCCGAAAAGCTGCCACCGTAGACAACAATGTCTGCCATGATGATGTACTCCTTTATTTTTTATATAATCCGAGATGTTCTCTCGTTCATTTTCATATAACGAATTTCGACATTAAAACGCAACAAGGCGAAGGGCTGGCCTATAATGGACCAGCCCTTCGCTACGCATTTTGATGGATGTTGCATTTCTTGACAATTTTCGTTATATAAAATGAACAGCAATTTTTTGGCGAAAACTCGTGTGAGGGTGGAATGAAATCCCGTGTGGAAGCCAATTAACATGGGGTGGAAACACTCATAGACACACCGCATTAAGGTATTACACAGTTCGTTCTTTATAAAAAGGAGTGCAAAATCATGTGTAGCAAGTTGCATCCAGAAAAAGCTATAGAAGGAAAGATTAAAGTACAAAGCAATGCTGTTGGCGGCACCATAACACTGAACAACGAGGGATTTGGATCCGTAATGGGTGTGGCCACGGGCGGCTACACGTCCCATCAGATCACTACACTGATCCCGGCAAACAAAATTGTTGTTTTAACATTTGTCGACACTACACAGGGCAACGTTGATGATTCCTCTGTCCAACTGGACCTTGTAACAAGTAATGGGGCAGCAGTCAAGCCGAACTCGAATGTGTGGCATCCCACAACGCGTATGAGGTACTTTCGAACCACCGGTGCTAGCCAGCAGTATACCGTGCGAGTCACCAGCACCTCTTATCTGGCTTATACAGTCGGCGTAACCGTGGTAAATGCATCTACTTTTGTCCCTTGCGATACCAGTTTTTACGCAGATAGCTTTGCCGTGTCCACCTATCTCATTTCCAATTATCCGGAAGTAATTAATTCTTCTTCCGCTTGCTGGAGCATTGGCAATATGGTTTCCCTTGTGCGAGGCAAGCTTAGGGGGCGTTGCCGTGTAAATTGGGAGCATTATAACCAAATGGACAGAGATATGAAACTTGGTGTTCTGCTCTGGAACAAAGGCTCTACGCCCATTACGGTGGAGTTAGCCAGCAGAAGTGTCAAAAGTGGATATACAAATCCTGCCTGCCTTGATATTTGGGTTGACTGTTTTAATGTTGTAAAGCAGTCCGATGACAGTGAGCTTCGATTTGGGCAAATCTGTACTATCCCAGCCTATAGCACCTCAAATCCGTCTGCTTCCGCTCTGTGGGTCGCACTAAGCACCGTTTCCTCTAGTGTACCTGGCCCTGGGTTCTTTAATGGTCAGGTTACGATGGTGCTCAAAAACTCGGATGGCTCTCTGTACGAGCCGTCCGGTGATGGCAACGTATTCTGTGATGTTTACATTATGGATACCAACGCTGCGGCCTCGGTCAAGAGCAATGTTGCAAACAACACAATGTATAATGAGTCCGAAGAAAATACCTTGCGGGGATCTGGAGCGGGTGCCGGTCTCTATGCCAGACTCGGGACGGTATCTGTTACCCCCAATACCCCATATAGCTTGTTGATTGCTGGGGCTGATGTTCCACTCGTGCAGAGTGGTGAGTTGGTGTCACTCACCACCTATAAAAAAGACGGTTCCGACAACATGACCTTGGAGAACGGTTTCAATTACGGAATTGCATACCGATTTGATATCAGTAGTTTTACTAGCACACAGAAAGTTAAAGGCACAGTAAGATTTAATTCTAAGGTAAATCCCAACATCATTGGAAATTATCCCGGAATATATGTAGTGGGATACATACAAGGCAGTTCCGTCTTTAAAACCCTGATTTTGTCTCCGGAGGTTGGAACGTCCGAGTATACATTCTCCACAGACCTTCCGAGAGGCGACCAGGTATATCTGACCGTTGTTGTCGGCGATATGAGTAGTCCGCCGCTTGAAATTACGTTTTGCAATTAGGCCATTCCCAACACCTGCCACTATGGGTTTATCTCTACAGCGGCAAGCCTGTACCAAAAGTCTCCGGCTTGTGCGCTTTGTAGTGATAGTGGTATGATATGATATGGCAAAAGTTAAGGGAGGTTGTTCACTTGAAAATCCATCGGTTCCTTCCCGCATTCCTCTGTATAACGCTCCTTCTGTCTCTTTTCTGCATCTCCGGCCAAGCTACTGGTGGGGATACGCCGCCCTTTGACGGCCAGGGGACGGCGGAGGAACCCTATTGCATTGAGAACACCCGACAGCTCTGGGCCCTGGCTGGGCTGGTGAACGCCGGGGCGGGGGAATACGCCCAGGGCCACTACCGCCTGACCGCCAACCTCGACCTGGGCCCCGCCGACTGGGTCCCCATCGGGATGGACGAGGCCCACCCCTTCCGGGGCGTCTTTGACGGGGACGGTCACGCGGTCGCCCTGCTTCGGGCCATAGACCAGCGGCAATGGCCCGAGTATGGTGGCTTTTTCGGCATGACCGAGGGCGCGGTGATCGACGACCTCTATGTGGAGGGCAACATCGGCGGTCAGGCATATGCGGGCCAGCTGGTGGGCTGGGCTAAGGACAGTCAAATCAAGAACTGCGTGGCCAAGAGGAATGCCCGCAACAACGGGCAGCCCCTTTCCAGCGGCCTTGTGGGACGCAGTGACAACTCCAGAATCGAAAATTGTTGTTACATCCAGGGCGGCGCTCTCGTGGGCGAACAGGACGAGGCCACTCGCATCGTCAACAGTTTTTCCGCTGGTTTGACCAACCTTTACTACCACGGGGATGGCTCCTCCACCCAAGTTTGGGGCCCCAGTCAGACCGTATCTCCGGGGCAGGCTGCCTTTGCCACCGGCTTTTCCGATTTTGTCCGGGAGCTGAACGCTTGGGTGGACGGCCAGCCGGAGGGACGTTATCGGCACTGGAGAGTTCCGGAAGATCAATCGTTGGAGGTCACCGATCCCCACGACGTTCGGGCTCTCTATCCTACGGTGTGGCCAGTACTGGCGGACTATTTGGTAGAGGTCCGTGCAGAGACGGCGGCTACCGATGCGGAGTCGTTGGCGTGGTTCCAGGGCCGCCAGGAGGATAACCTCCGGGGCTACCTGGCCCTGGACGGCGTCTACGTCGCCCAGGCGAACCGGCCACCCTGTATCACCGGGCTGGACCGTGTGGACGGCTTCCGGCTGGCGGAGGTCTATCTGGATGGCCAGGCGGTGGGGCCCCAGCTGCCCGCCATCACCGGGGACTGTACGCTGACCCTCTCCTTTGTCCCCAGCGGCGACATCGCCCACTTCACCCTGTCCCACCCCGATGTGGAGTACCCCGACGTGGCGGCGGACGCATGGTACGGCGCGGCGGGGGAGAACACCGTGTCCGACGTGACCCGGCTGGGCTTTTTTGTGGGCCGGGACGACGGCCGCTTCGACCCGGAGGCGCCGCTGACCCTGGCCGAGGCGGTGAAGCTGGCCGCCGTGGTCCACAGCACCTACACCGGGGACGGCTATCCCTTCGACCAGACCGCCGGGGAACGCTGGTTTGATACCTACCAGGAGTACGCCGTTCAAACCGGGATTCTGTACGACTGGGAGTTTGACGACCTGTCGCGGCCGGCAACCCGCGCGCAGATGGCGCATCTGTTCCATCAGTCCATTCCACAGATGGAACTCGTTGTGACACCGTCCGGCCGCCAGATCTCCCCTTTGGATATCGGTGAGGTGACATATCGCTATCAGCGGAGCGTTTATGACCTTTACTGGTATGGCGTGTTACGGGGCGCGGACCAGGAGGGGAACTTCTACCCAGACCGCACCGTCACCCGCGCCGAAGCCGCCGCTATCCTGGTCCGGCTGACACAGCCAGAACAGCGGTTTGTGTGAGCGCACGAATGTGGATAAAGTAAATAAGTTACGCAAATTGAGAAAATAAAAGGAAAGGCTTGCAATCTTCGGCAGAATGAAGTTGCGACACATCATTCTGAAAGGAGAAAGCAAACCATGAGTTGCATATGGCATTCAATAGCAATGCATTTTGGGATATTCCTTCTTCAACCTACTTTCCCTGTCGCAAAATGTTCTCTATCTTCCATTTGATAGCATCGTATTCCTTGGCCTGTTTCTTGATTTTTCCATAGTCGGCATATAGGGCTCTTTTTGCCAGTGTGATATCGTGATCGAATGTATTCACTACTTTAACTTTGTCCGACCTATTGCAGGCTGAACGGAAAACTAATTAAGAGGTACCACCAAATGCTTCATTTTCCAGTAATTCAAATGCTTTTTTTCGTGCCCTGGTCAATGACATTCGCACACTACTTGGCTTGATACCAAGTTCTGCTCCCAATTCCGCCATAGGCTTTTCAAGGATGTAATATCCTTCCAAAAGGCACTGTGTACGGAGGTCAAGTTTCGGCAGAACACGCCGCAAAGTCTCCAATTCCTCATCCGCGATCATCTTGAGTTCAATTTCGCGTTCATCCTGTTTGGTGGTTGGAGATGCAATATAGTCCTCATAGTCGGTTTCCCGCTTGGCACCGTACTCTCTAAGCAAATTGAACGATGTGAACTTGCAAGCTGAAATGATGTAGTTGATCAGTTGGTTGCGGGTGCGGCTTCGAAGAAGCGGTATCTTGTCTATCAACTTCTCAAGCACCGTCTGCATCACATCTTCTCTGTCCTGCTCTCGCTTTATGATTTTCTTAATCTCGCTATACATGAGCCGGTTATAATCAAGATAGAGCTGAGTCATAAATTCACGGTCATCATCGTTCTCTATGGCCAAAATACTATACGGGATCATGCTTTCTCCTTTGTGCCGTATTGACTGACGGTCATATGAAATTCCATAGTTGACAAGATACACGCGATGGCCTTTTTGCTATCCGATGGGAGTTGGCGGAGTACCTTGATGAGATCCCCTGCTTTTCTGTCTTCAATGACGGCCTCAGAGAGAACATCCGGGGGAAATGTATACTCGCAGCGCCCCAGGAGATAGTCCGTTGTAACGCCGAAGAAGTCGGCGAGGTTGATCAACTTCTCAATATCAGGGAAATGGGCGCCCTTCTCGTAGTTTGAGATAGTCCCAACCGATACATGGAGTTCCTTTGCAAGTTCTTTTTGCGTCATTTTCTTATCCAACCGGAGTTCTGCCAGTATTTCCCCAAACTTCTCCATTAGAATTTCCACTCCCATCGAAAAGTGTTTTAATTATATGTTAGCTACACTCTTCGGGGCATAAATAAACAAATTTACAATAATATTCTCTTGATATTCCTGTAAAATTTTAATATAATTAAAATTGGAGCTAAATATTACAGGAAACGAAACATATATTCAAGCAAAAACGTGTTGCAAAAAATGTATTTTCGTGTCTCCTGTATACAGACAAGTGCGTTATAATACGGGAGGCGCTACGATTGATAACTTGGATGACTGGAGCATCTGGGCCTCCAAACGGCGAGGACTTTGTGATACAGATGTACAATCAATACAAGAACCTTATGTTCGCTACGGCGCAAAAGTATACCGCAAATGTAGCGGACCAAGAGGATATTGTCCAAACGTCGTTGGAACGTTTAATAAGGATTTTTTCAAATATGCAACCCTCTAAACGTTGCATTGTAGCAACATATATCGTTTATACTGTTAGGAGCGTTTCAATTGATTTCCTTCGAAAGCAGAGCAGGGATATAGATCATTGTGTCAGCCTTGCAGATGATAGCCTAGATGAAGTTGAGAGCACCAGTGAAACCTTAGATAGTTCCCTCATTCTTTCGGAGCAGGTTGCACGACTTAAGTATGTGTTGTCTATACTACCCGCAGAAGATTTTATCCTTTTGAATGGCAAGTACATATTGAATCAAACTGACCGAGAGTTCGCTGAAATATTGGGGTGTAAGCCCAGCAGTATACGAATGAAATTGACCAGAGCGAGACGGCAGGCTATGAAACTTTTACAAGGAGAGGATAGGTGATGAGGTATGACCAGACGGGAACAGCTCCAAGATCGTTATGAAGATGCCTTGTTTGCTCTGTTGATGGACGAGATTGCCACCGCGGAAGGCGAAAAAGCCGAAGCCGAGAATGAGCGCCTTAAAAACGACCCATCTGCCGTGATTCCGGAGGACCTTGATAAGAGGTGTATGCGGACGATCCGCAGGGAGTTTGCGAAACGCCGTGTCCGCTCGGTGGGCCGCTTTACTGCAAAGGCAATGAAGCGTGTTGCGTTGGCGGCAGGAATCGCGGCCATTTTGTTCACTACGGCCTTTGCCGCGTCAGAGACGGTACGGGTCAACACGCTGAATCTGATGATCGAAGTTTTTGAAACTAATACAGAGTTTCGGTTTTCAGGAAAAAAGGATGAGAATATATCTCGATTCAGTGTGGCGTGGGTGCCAGAGGGCTATATTCTCATGAATCATGAAACGGACAGCAGAAAAACCCGATATGAATATAAAGGCCCTGAAGGTCAATCGCTTGTGATCAGTTGCAGAAAAACGCAAGGGGTAGTTGCTAATATTGATACCGAAGATGCGGAGGCGGAGTATGTATCGGTGCAGGGCGAGCGGGCTATGTTGGTTCAAAAGAACAGCACTGTGCAGCTTGTCTGGCCGGCAAACGGCAATTCCTTACTCCTTAGTATCATGGGGAATGAGATAGACTCGAGCGACATCCTCTACATTGCGAGCAAACTGGAATACTAAATATCGTTGAGAGGCAAAAAGCACGGAAGTAGAAAAACTGCTCCGTGCTTTTTTTATTTTACAAACAATGATTTTTGGTTGCATTTTGGCGAAATATGCGTCTCCTATATATGAGGGTAACCTTAAGATTTTTTTGGGGAGGCGCACAATTTATGAAAAAGCACGTTCGATTCGTAAGTTCTCTTGTCTTGTTCCTTGTGATACTGGTTACAAGTTTGGTGATCGCACAGGCCGTTGAACTGAGATATATCGGTATTAACCAATTCTATTCTACATTAGACATATCTTCAAGTGGCGCAGCTTTCTGTGAAGGTGAGGTTGAATTGCAGAAGGGATACACCGCAAACCTGAAAGTTGAACTGAAACAAGATGGTGTCACAATTAAAACATGGAACAATTCCGGATCTGGCTATGTCACGGCGGGTGGAACATACTATGTAATGTCAGGACATAACTACATTGTCAAAACTTCGGCTACGGTGTACGACAGCAATAACAAAGTGGTGGAAAGTCCCTCCGTAGACTCCATCGAGGAATATTACTAATTCCCTAAACTAAATTGACCAACAAATGCTTTCAGCGAACAGAATCCTTAAATGTACAAGCAAAAGCACATCTACGCCGTTTCAGGTGCGAAACGGGGTGATAGCCCATTAAATCAAAACGGAAAAACCGCATAATTTGTCGATGTATAAGCCCCGCAAAGGCTGCTCAGGCCTTTGTGGGGCTTTCCTCTGTCGAGAAGACGGATTATACAAAATGCGCTTGTTTTCTGCAAAAAGCAAGCCCATTCTTCCAAGTTTTTTGTTTTTCAGAATTTGAAGAATATAGTTGACCTTTTTCCCGGTTCAGGGTCTGAGCAAAGTTCTCCTTTCATCTGTCGCTTTTCATATGCCGCAAGAAGTGTCTTAGTAGGCCACTGCGCCGACCAAGGCACTTCTTGCGGCATATGGGGCAAAGGGGCTCCTCGCTGCCGAGGCCCTCCGCTTCTGAAATTTACCTATCAATATTTCAGAAGAATGGAGGCCTGACATATGGCCGGAAAGTACATAAAAATTCGGGGTGAGTTAGTCGCAGTGACCGATGAAGTCTATTACACTTACTATCACCTGGGTCGCCAGCGCCGTACCCAAGCGGAAAAGGATGGCCGCAGGCGAATTGCGTCCTATGATGCGCTGGATACTGACGATGGCCTTGGTGTTGATCTACTGGTGGACTTGGACTCCCCCAGCGTTGAGGACGCCGCCATTGCTAAAGTGATGGCTGAGAAGCTCCACCGCTGCCTTGATCTTCTTTCGGATGGAGAGCGTTCCCTCCTTACAAAGATTTATTTTAAGGAGATGAGTGAGCGGCAAGTGGCGCAGAGCCTTGGAATTCCTAGTATGACAGTCCACAACCGAAAAGTCAGGATCCTTCGCAAACTCAGAAAGATGATGGAAAAGTAAAATAATTTGGTGCAACCCCCTTGCGAACTCGGACTAGAGAGTGAGGGGGATATTTTCTCACTCCAGCACCTCGACAATTCCATATCCGATCCTGAACACGTTCCCGGCAGCGGCCCGGAAGGGCCGAGCGACTAGGGAGGGCGCGCCAAGACCACCTGCACGGGGCTCGACCCCGTGTCAATGACGGCCAAATAAGGTGCCCAGCGGTTCCGCCCGTCCCAAAAACAGCCTGTGGTGGGCTGTCTCGCCATGACCACTGTCGGAGGATACTTCCGTCCCGTCCCAGCCCCCCTTGACCGGGGGATCACGCAAGGAGGGCGGCTGTGAGAGATCCTCACAGGGGTGGAACTCCCATGACAGGGCCCGACCAGCCCACCTTCAGGCAATCGCCCTTGGCGCTTGGGGAAGTAGTGTCGAATACGAGCGCAGATATAAAAATTGTAAGATTTTGACTTTAGATACCACGGAGGCCGCCCTTCTGGGCGGCCTCCGCGCATGTGAGGTCAAGGTCTCAAAAAGATAAAATCTACTATCTCTGCGTTTGACGGTGACAAGAATCGTTTTGCATAGATAGATTAAACCTTTGCCGGAGATGCCGTTGTCCGGCATTTTCAGGATCCAAGCGCCATATCGTGAAGGGAGGTGATGCCCCATGGAAAGCGCACAGCGAGAACTGATAGGCGCTCTGCTGGCCCAGCTTCAAGAGGCTGGACTTATATCAAAAACCACCTATTCCAAGGCGATGGATCTGGTACATTCGTCCATAGACTTGCCGAGGCTTTTTCGGTATCCTGTGTGCTTGACAAAGGAGGTGTCGGCATTTGAATGTGCTCCGAATACGCAATGAATTGCGAAACGGCAAGACCATCTTCGACCTGGCCCTTCGGGTGACCTTTTACGCCCGGGTGTCCACAGACAAGGACGAGCAGCTCAATAGCCTGGAAAACCAAGTGCAGTACTATACCGAGCTGATTCGTTCCAAGCCCAACTGGATCTATGTGGAGGGGTACATCGACGAGGGGATCAGCGGCACCAGCACCAAAAAGCGGGATAGCTTCTTACGGATGATAGAGGACGCCAAAGCGGGGCGGTTCGACTTTATCATCACCAAGGAGATCTCCCGCTTTTCCCGCTCTACGCTGGACAGCATCAAGTATACCCAAGAACTGCTGGAGCACGATGTGGGAGTGTTATTTCAAAACGATAACATCAATACCCTGGACTCTGACAGTGAGTTTCGCCTGGTGGTCATGGCCGGGGTCGCTCAGGATGAGGTGCGAAAGCTCTCCGAGCGGCTGAAGTTCGGCTTCCGGCAAGCGATCAAGAACGGCCATGTGCTGGGCAACGACCAGCTGTGGGGATACGACAAGAAGGACTGCAAGCTCACCATCAATGAGGCCGAGGCGGTGATCATCCGCCGCATCTTTGACCTCTACGCCAACAAGGGCGTGGGCGTGCGAACCATTTCCAGGATTCTCTACGATGAAGGGCACACCAGTCGGCAGGGGAATGCCTTCAATGTGCTGACCATTCGGCATATCCTTTGCAATCCCAAGTACAAGGGCTGGTATTGCGCTAATATGTCCCAAACGGTAGACTATCGCACCAAGCGAAAAATTTTCCTGGACGAGAGTGAGTGGATCATGTACCCCGATCCCGCCATTCCGGCCATCGTCTCCGAGGAGTTATGGGATCGAGCCCACGCCCTATATAAAAAGCGCAGCGCCGAGGCCCGGTCCAGGGCCAGCGGCGCCAGCTTTCACAATCGGTATCCATACAGCGGTAAACTGATTTGTGAAGAACATCAAACCAGCTTCCACCGACAGGTGTTAGACAGTGGGAAGGAGATCTGGCAATGTCGGGTCTACCGCAACCGAGGACGGGCCGCCTGCGCCGCACCCCAGCTTCGCACCGATGAGTTAAATAAGATCATGGCCGACATCTTTACCAGCTTGGTGGAGGACAGGGAGGCGATCATCCGGGCGGTGATGACCGTCCTCCGGGCCGTCCCACAAGAGCATGACTATGGAAAGGATATTCACAGGATCGAGGCAGAGATGGATTCCATTTCCGCTAAGAAAGACCGTCTGCTGGAGATGAGCATTGAGGGCATTTTGTCCAAGGCCGAGTTCAAACAGCGAAACGACGGCTTCAACGAGCAATTAAAGCGGTTGGAGCAGACCCTGGAGACCCTCCGCGATGAGGAACAGCGCGGCGGTATCACCGCAGGGCAACTCGCCGGGATCCATGAGGCGCTGGAACGAATGCTGACCTTTGAAGATGGCGTGGATGCCAAGCTGGTAACGACCATTTTGGACCACATCATCGTCAAAAAAGAGAGCACCAAAGAGCGCGTGAGCTTGGACATCCATCTGAAATTCGGCGACCCCCTTGGGGTCGCTTTTGACCGCCCAAGTTCCTCCTTTCGAGGCAGCCGTTCAAGAAATACTACACCCAGGGCGACCAGCAGGAGGACCTGATCTCCATCGGCACCATCGGACTCATCAAGGCGGTGGGCACCTTCAAGAGCGACAAGAACATCAAACTGGCCACCTACGCCAGCCGGTGCATCGAAAATGCTACCCTCACCTAACGGCTCCACATTCCACCTTTCTGCTACTCCCTCAAAATTTTCTTGTTCGTCAGATAGTGCCAGTTTATTGCCTATTCCAATCGGTGTTTCTGGAAACTCATACTTATACTTTGAGCCAAACAAAACAAGGTGGACATTTTCGCCATCCCAAATGACCTCTTTGACAAACACCCGGAGGGCGGCCCGCCGTTCTTCTACGGACATTTCATCTACCCTGTCCCTAAAGGAAGCCAGCAGTTGTTTTAACAGGTCAAATTCAATGTCTGCCAGAGTGTGGGTAGCTGTCAATTCGTTTAACTCTGTCAAATGCTGTTTCAGCCCTTCGCCTTTGTCGTGCAACTCGTCGATCTGTTGTATGATGTAATTCTCGGCAGGAGTGCCAGCGGCTTTTCCTAAAGAGGAAACAAGTCCTCTGATCTCCCCCTCATTCTCGGCTATTTGAGCTTCCAAGGTAGAAATTTGCTCGTCGTAACTCTCCTTGTTGCCAGTTAAAACCCGCTTGCTCTGTTCGATCTGGCGTACAAGGTCAGAGTCATTTTCTCCCAATAGCCTTATCTGTTCGATCACATCAGCGTCCAGAATGTTGCCGTTGCAAGTCTTGATATTGCAAACATGGCGGCGGCTCCGTTCTTTCATAGAACACATATAAGTATAAATCATTTCTCCCTTTGTGTTGTATCGGTGGGTGAGCTTTGGTCTCATATAGTTCCCACAATTTCCGCAAATCAAAAGGCCGGACAAAAGGGCCTTATGGCTTCGGGGCGCCCGATAGCCTTTAGATTTATTCTGCTCTAAAGCTCTTTGTATCTTGATCCAGTCCTCACCGGGGATAACCCCCTCATGCTGGCCCACTGATACGATCCATTCCTCCATTGGCCTGATCTGTGTTGCTTTGCCAGGGGTCTGGAGGGTGCGGTTATAGGCCATAATGCCATGCACACCGTCAAATTCGCTCTTGTCGGAAAACAGATCAACCTTGTTTTCAGTCAGATATTGATAGGCAGCTTCATCCGCCACCATATATACCGGGTTTGTCAAGATAGCCCGAATAGCAAAACGGGTAAAGTTGTTTCCTTTCTTTGTCTTATACCCATGCTGTAAAAGGTAGGTTTCTGTTTTCGTCAAAGAAAGAGTTTCTAAAAACTTATCTATTATCACCTTTACAATGCTCATTTCCTCTGGAACGATTTTCAGCTTGCAGGCTTTTCTCGCTTTACCGTCAATGGTGACATGGGAAGTACTCTCGGAGATAAATCCCGTGGGGGTAGTTCCCCCCAGCCAGCGACCAGTTTTGGAAAGTTCGTGCATATTGTCACGGATGCGTTCAGCTATGGTTTCCCGCTCCAACTGGGAGAAAACCGAGGAAATATACATCATAGCCCGACCCATAGGGGACGAAGTATCAAACTGCTCTTTGATTGAAATAAAGTCAATTTTCATGCTGTTGAGCTGTTCGATCAGCTTTGCAAAGTCCCCAATATTGCGGCTGATACGGTCAAGGCGATAAACAACAATGGCCCGAAATTGTCTTTTCTTTGCGTCAGCCATCATTTTCTTGAATTTGGGCCGTTCCAGCGACTTTCCAGAAAAGCCCTCGTCCTCATAAATAAGAGCATTGTCTGCCGCCTCCTCCCCATATTGGACCCTGATAAACTGCCGGCACATCTCGATTTGATTTTCGATACTTTCCCCTTTCCCAGTGAATTTGGATTTGCGGGAGTAGATGATAAAGGGATCGCCATTATACATTTATCTCGCCTCCATGTGTTATGTATTATGCGCTATCCTATCACATCATCACATTTTACTGGCGCACAACAGAAAAATGTGTCGAAACACCCTGAAAAGTTAAATATTTTAACTGTTTTCCACAACATAATTATACAATATTCGACAAAATGACGTAAAAAATCAGGAAAAGCGTTGCCTGTAATGGCAACGCTTTTCTGCGTTTTAGGAGGTGAACAGCCATGCAAGAAGCCCCGGCATTTGACTACTACTACGGCGACGAGAGCGGGCAATTCAGTTATTTTCGTATTCCCCGGCAGCTTGTCACCGACGAGAAGTTCCGGCGGCTGTCTACGGACGCCAAGCTGCTCTACGGTCTTTTCCTGGACCGCATGGGCCTGTCTGCCAAGAACGGGTGGTACGACAAGCTGGGCCGGGTGTTCATCTTCTACACCCTGGACGAGATACAGGCGGATCTGAATTGCGGGCACGACAAGGCCACCAAGCTGCTGGTGGAGCTGGACACAGGGAGAGGGATCGACCTTATCCAGCGCGTCCGGCAGGGGCAGGGCAAGCCCACCCGGATATACGTCAAGCGTTTCACCACCGGCCAGATACCGCCCAGGTCCCAAGAACCGCGGGACCTTCCGCCCAGCGGAAGTCCAGAGTGTGGAAAAGGCGCAGTCCAGAGTGCGGAAAAACCGCAGTCAAGAGTGCGGCGATCCCGCAGTCCAGAGTTCGGACAAACCGCAGGTATCTATCCTGACCTGAACCAGACTGATCTTAGTCCTCTTGAGCCATCTATCCATTCATCCACCCCACCCACGGCGGGCAGATGGATGGAGGCGATTGCCGGAGAGAGGTTGAGGATCAAATTGAATTTTCTTATCTTTGCGGTCAATTCGGCTATGAGGACGTGGACGGGGTGGTGGAGCTGATGGTGGACACCCTTTGCAGTACCAGCCCCACGCTCCGCATCGGAGGGGAGAGGATCCCCGCCGACCAGGTGAAAAGCCGCTTTCTGACCTTGGACAGCAGGCACCTGGAATATGTCTTTGACTGTATGCGCCGCAACACCACCCAAGTCCGCAACATCCGGGCCTATCTGCTGACCGCCCTATACAACGCCCCCGCTACCATCAACCACTACTACCAAGCGGAGGTACCCCCTATCTCCACCAGCCGGGCCTTTCCTTTGTCCAGGAGGATCTGACCCTGCCCTTTGAAAGTCTGGACGATATTCAAATCATTGATATGGAGGACTGACACCATGAAGAATACCGACAAGAAGGATACCACCGTGCGGCGGAGGGCCGGGAAGGCTCGCCGCCGCTATTTCTCCGGCGTTTTGGCGCTGGCCCTGGCCGCGGCGATGAGCTGCCCGGCCCTGGCCGCGGGGAGCGATCCCCTGGCCATCGTCAACAACCTGTCCGACTTCGTGTTTTCCTGTATCAAGGCCATCGGCGTGATCGTCCTGGGCTGGGGCGTGGTGCAGGTGGGTATGTCCGTCCAGTCTCACGACGCCAGCCAGCGCACCCAGGGCTTTCTCTGCCTCTTTGGTGGGCTGCTGATCGCCTTTGCCAAGGAGATATTGACCCTGATCGGCGTGGTGTAAAACGGACCGGGGGCAGGCCGTGCGGCCTGCCCCCACATCTTATTTTGTCGAAACGTGCCTCAAATTGAGGCGCGTTTCTGGAGGTGAAACTGTTTGAGCGACAACTGGATCGTCGGCAATCTGCAATCGGCCTTCAATACCTGGAACGATAAGCTGGCCGAGATATGGACGCTTTTGACCACGACGCCCCAGGACTTCCGGGGCGGCGGAGTGTGGACGGCGATCACCAGCATCAATAACGCCCTGGCGGGCGTGGGCTACGGCCTGCTGGTGCTGTTTTTCGCCATGGGCGTATTCCAGAGCGCCGCCAGCTTCCGCGACCTTCAGCGCCCGGAATTTGCCCTGCGGCATCTGGTGCGGTTTATCGCCGCGAAGGTGGCCGTCGGCTCGGCGATGGAGGTGATGACCACCATCTTTTCCATTTGCGGCGGTATCGTCCAATCCACCATGGGCAACGTGGGCGGCATGGCCGGGGCCGGCGTGACTATGCCCCAGGAGATCATCAACGCCATCGAGGACGTTGGCTTTTTGGCCTTCATCCCCCTGTGGCTGGTCTCTCTGCTGGGGAGCCTGTTCATCACCGTCATGTCCTTCATTCTGATCCTCACGGTGTATGGACGTTTCTTCCGGCTGTACTTCTACACCGCCCTGGCCCCGCTTCCCCTGGCGTCCTTTGGGGGAGAGGGTACCAGCTTCGCCGGAAAAGCCTTTCTGAAAAGCTACATCGGCGTGTGTATGGAGGGGGCCGTCATCGCCCTGGCCTGCCTGGTGTTCTCCGCCTTTATGTCCGGCGGCGGCCCAGCCGCGGACACGTCCCTCTCCGCCGTCACCATGAGCTGGCAGTACATCGGGGAGACCATTTTCAATATGCTCGTCCTGGTGGGACTGGTCAAGGGCGCGGAGCGCATCGTCCGGGAGATGTTTGGGCTTTAATGAGTTAAGTTGTAACACACCATTACAAGAGCTAAAAACAAGAGCAAAAAAAACATGAGAGTGCAAATTACGACGCTCATACGTCTGGCAAAGAATTTTCCGCACTTTATTTTTGAATCTGACAAAGATATCCGTTGCAATTCTTTGGGTAATAAATTTAGAAGATTTTGATAAGTTTCCCCACTTGCTTCAAGCCTTTTCGCATAGCCAATACTGACATATAAGAAGACAAACGCCAGGATTAAGGCGGCAAGAGGAAATATGACTTTTGGAAATTTTGGCAGTTCAATTTGCAAAAAGGATGCGATATTTGGTAAAAAAAGGACAATTACTATTACGTAGAAATATTTAAAAACTTGTTTCCATAGCAATTCATCTCGATGTTCCCACTCTGAAAGATAAATGTTCAATAAGCACAAAACATCATCAACAGAAAAGTCCTCTAATTTGAATCCGCATTTGCACATATCATTTCTCCCCCTTCCTTAAATTCTATTTTACATTGTTTTTCAAAAGGAGGCAACATGGAAATCAAAATTCCCAAGGAAGTCCGGGCGCACAAGGAGACCATTTTCTTTGGCCTCACCCTGCGCCAATTCGTCTGCGCGGCGGTGGCCGTGGGCCTTGCCGCGGGGGTGTACCTGCTGGCGGGCGCCCTCATCGGTCGGGAGACGGCAAGCTGGCTGTGCATCCTGTGCGCCGCCCCCTTTGCCCTGGCCAGCTTTTTCTCTTATAACGGCATGACCTTGGAGCGGTTCGCTTAGGCCGTTCTCAAGTCCCAGATCCTATGTGCCGGGCCGAGGGTGTTCAAGGCGGAGAACCTCTACCGCAAGGCCCTTGCCAAGAAAGGAGATCGTGACCATGCTTAAAACCCTGGACGCCGCCAACCGCAGTGAACGGCGGCCCTTTTTCATCCCTCGAAGCGTTCAGCAGACCATCCCCATCCAGCGTATCTACAAAGACGGTATCTGGCAGGTCAACGGCAAGCTGACGCAGACATGGCGGTTTGCCGATGTGAACTACGCCCTGGCCTCCCCGGAGGATCAGGAGGATATGTTCCGGGCCTACTGCGGTGTGCTGAACGCCCTGCCCACCGACGCCGCCATCAAGATCACCATCAACAACCGCCGCCTCAACAGCACCGACTTCCACCGTACCGTCCTAATGAAAGAGCGGCCCGACGCCCTCAACTCCTATCGGCGGGAGTATAACGCCGTCCTTGTCGAGAAGGCCGCCGAGAGCAACAACCTGGTGCAGGACAAGTACATCACCGTGGCCGTGGCAAAAAAGAGCGTGGAGGAGTGCCTGCGCTCGGAGACCGCCCGGCTCATGTTCGCCAACAGTGAGTTTTTGATCCTTTTGAACCAGGCGGCTACCGACCGGGCGGAGCTGGCCAAGCTGCTGAATATCTCCCAGTCCCAGATGGGCCACATCACCAATGCCCCGGCGGGCCACGGCCTCCTCCGGGTGGGCGGCTCCATCGTCCCCTTCGCCAACGACTTCCCCAGGGACGGGGAGCTGTACCGCCCGTGGAGCACCACGCCGGGGGACAAGTGAGAAAACCGTCGAAACGCGCCTCAATTTGAGGCGCGTTTTAAGGCCCTGGGCCGTCCCTTTCCGGGGATGGCCCAGGGCCTTTTTTATTCCTCGGACCTTCCCGGCCTGCCAGGGGGAATATCCCGGAAAAACTCCTGATAGTCCACGTTGAAAATCTTTTGCAGGGCGACCAGATCGCTGACAAAGACATTTCCCCGGCCCATTTCAATGAGGGAAAAGGTGCTGCGGCTCAAAGGAGACCCCAGCACTTGCAGCTTTGCCACCGTCCGTTCCTGCGTCAGCCCGCGCTCCAGCCGTATCCGCCGGATATTGCGGCCCAGTTCCTCAGCGCCCAACAGCTTCGTCATAAGTGAACTCCTATGTTGCTTATAGTTGCTTGCAATCACATTGATTTTAGCAGTTGCCCAGGGTATAATTGCTTATATCTATAAGCAAGTAGAGATTTCAGTTGCCAACGACCTGTTGCTTTGTGGGCCACAGCGAGATATGGGGGGATATAGCCCAGGCGCTGACGGATGCGGTGGAGCGGCATATCATCGAGTACGGCGTGACCGACTTCCTGGTGGGAAACTACGGCCAGTTTGACCGCATGGCCGCCGCCACGGTGAAGCGGGCCAAGACCAGGCATCCGGGGATCCGGCTCTACCTCATGCTGCCATACCGCCTGGAGTTGGGGCGTCCGCTCCCGGATCTGGAGGGCTATGACAACGCCGTTTATCCGGCGGAGATGGAGGGCGTTCCGCTCAGACTGGCGATCCCGCGGCTCAACCGCATGATGATCGAGGACTCCGGCTATGTGATCGCCTATGTGACCCACTCCTGGGGCGGCGCGGCGACAACGCTGGAGTACGCCCAGGCGCGGGAGAGGAAGGGGCTGATACAGATCGAGAACTTGGCTTGCGAGACAAAAAAACGCGCCTCAAATTGAGGCGCGTTTTTTTGTTTTGCCGTGGCGGGGGCGGGTCGGAGGGGTTCGTGGGCATGGAAATAGCGGCTCAGAATATTTCCGCTTCAAATATGCTCAGGTATGTGGTATAATGACTGTGTTCGTTACAAACCATGGGTTGGGAGGCGGCTATGTATCACCATCAGTTGGACACGTTTATCCGGGTGGCGGACGCGGGGAGTTTTTCCAGGGCGGCCGAGGCCCTTTATATCTCCTCCACGGCGGTGATGAAGCAGATCGACCGGCTGGAGGAGGCCCTGGGCGTACAGCTTTTTGTCCGCACGCCCAGGGGGCTGACCCTGACCAACGCCGGGAAGTCCTACTACCAGGACGCCAAGTACATGATCCAGTACGCCCAGGACGCCCAGACCCGCGCCAAGAACGCCATGCAGGAGGACGGGAACATCCTGCGCATCGGCACCTCCCTGATGACGCCCCACCAGTTTTTGATGGATCTGTGGCCCCAGATCCACGCCAAACTGCCCGACCTGAAATTCCAGATCGTCAACTTTGAGAACACCCCGGAGAACGCCCGGGAGATCCTGGCCAACCTGGGCCAGAACATCGACATCGTGGCGGGGATCTTTGACGAGACCATGCTCCACCTGCGGGCCTGCGCCGCCTATGAGCTGAACCGCCAGCCCCTGTGCTGCGCCGTGTCCATCTACCACCCCCTGGCCCAGAAGGAGCGGCTGACCATCCAGGACCTCTACGGCCAGGACCTGATGCTGATGAAGCGGGACTGGAGCAAGTATGTGGACGCCCTGCGGGACGAGCTGTGGCGGGATCACCCCCAGATCCACATCGTGGACTTCTCCTTTTACAATGTGGAGGTGTTCAACCAGTGCGAGAACAACGGGGCGCTGTTGATGGCGGTGCCCATCTGGCAGAGCGTCCACCCGCTGTTGAAGATCTTGCCGGTGGAGTGGGAGCACGACATCCCCTTCGGCCTGCTCCACGCCCCGGAGCCGTCCCCCACCGTGCGAAAATTCCTGAACGTCCTCTCGGAAATTTGCTGAAATCCCCATACCACACAGCCCCAAGGCCGCCGCAAGGCGGCCTTTTGTTATAACCTAAAGGTTGATACTCCCCAACTTATCTGTACTTCCCCCAAAGGGGCGGGGGATGTACAATCAAGATAAAAGGAGGGGAGAGTACGTGAACAACTTTATTTTTTCCTATCCCACCAAGGTCTACTTTGGCAAGGGGTGCGTCCGGGAGTATCTGGCCTGCCTTCTGAAAAAGCAGGGTCCCACCGTACTGCTGGCCTACGGGGGCGGGTCCATCAAGGCAAATGGGATCTACAACGAGGTGAGCGCCATCCTGGCGGAGACGGGCAAGACGGTGGTGGAGTTTTCCGGCATTATGCCCAACCCCACCTACGCCAAGGTGCAGGAGGGGGCGCGACTGTGCCGGGAGAACCGGGTGGACTTCATCCTGGCGGTGGGCGGCGGCAGCGTGATCGACTGCTGCAAGGTGGTCTCCGCCCAGGCCATGACCGAGGAGGATATTTGGGAGATGGAGTTCTCCAAGCGGACGTATCCCACCAGCTTTATCCCCATGGGCTGTATCGTCACCGCCTCCGGCACGGGGAGCGAGATGAACAACGGCGCGGTCATCACCCACGAGGAAAAGAAGCTCAAGGCCGGGGTGCTGGGGGCGTACAACACCTTCGCCATGCTGGACCCGGAGTACACCCTGTCGGTGCCCTTTGCCCAGGTCATGTCTGGGGCCTTTGACACCCTGAGCCACGCCATGGAGACCTACTTCGGCAAGCCCCACGACCGGGGCAACCTCTCCGATGACCTGAGCGAGGCGGTGATGCGGAGCGTCATCGCCAATATGCGGCAACTGCTGAAAGAGCCGGACAGCTACGAGGCCAGGAGCGAGCTGATGTGGGCCTCCGCCATGGCGGAGAACGGCATTTTGAAGCTGGGGAAGATCACCGACTTCCAGTGCCACCAGATGGAGCACCAGCTTGGGGCCTACACCAACTGCAACCACGGCCAGGGTCTGGCCGTGCTCCACCCCGTTCTCTACCGGCACATCTACCGGGAGGGCGCGGCCCGGTTCAAGTCCTTCGCCGTGAAGGTCTGGGGCATCGACCCCGCCGGAAAAACGGACGAGGAGACGGCCCGGCTGGGGGTGGAGGCCCTGGCCGAGTTCATTCAGGCGTGCGGCCTGCCCACCCGCTTTTCGGAGATGGGCATCCCCGCCGACACCGACTACCGGGCCATCGCCGACTCCTGCAACCTCACCGCCGGGTGCTGTAAAAAGCTGACCCGAGAAGAGCTCTACCAGATCTTTCTGGAATGCCGATAACAAAGGAGGAAGGGACCATGGGGAAAAACGTGCTGATCCTGTCCGGCAGTCCCCGCAAGGGCGGCAACTCCGACCTGCTGTGCGACCAGTTCGCCAAGGGGGCGCGGGAGGCGGGGCACCGGGTTGAGAAGGTCCGGGTGAGCGAGAAGAAGATCGCCCCCTGCGCCGCCTGCTACTACTGCCGCCAGAGCGGCGGGGCCTGCGCCCGCCGGGACGACATGGGGGAACTGCTCCAGAAGATGATCGACGCGGACGTGATCGTTCTGGCAAGCCCCGTGTATTTCTACTCCATCGCCGCCCAGCTCAAGGCGGTGATCGACCGCACCGTGGCCCGCTGGCTGGAGGTGCGGGACAAGGAGTTCTACTACATCGTCACCATAGCGGACGAGACGGACGCCTCCGCCGACGCCACCCTGGCCTGCTTCCGGGGCTATGCCGACTGCGTGGAGGGAGCCAGGGAGATGGGCGTGATCATCGGCTCCGGGGTCTACGAGCCGGGGACGGTGGCGGACACCGCCGCCATGGAGGAAGCCTACGCAATGGGTAAACGGGTATAATTTCAGAAAGGAGCTGTGCGAAATGGATTTTGTGACTTTGGCAAACGGCGTGCAAATGCCCTTGGAGGGGTTCGGGGTATTCCAGGTGCCCGACCCGGCGGTCTGTGAGCGTTCGGTGCTGGACGCCATCGAGAGCGGCTACCGCCTGATCGACACAGCCGCCTCCTACGGAAACGAGGAGGCGGTGGGACAGGCCATCGCCCGGTGCGGCGTGCCCAGAGAGGAGCTGTTTATCGCCACCAAGCTGTGGGTGCAGGACGCCAGCTACGAGGGGGCCAAGGCGGCCTTCCAGACCTCCCTGGACAAGCTGGGGCTGGACTACCTGGACCTCTACCTGCTCCACCAGCCCATGGGCGACTACTACGGGGTGTGGCGCGCCGTGGAGGAACTCTACCGGGCCGGGAAGATCCGGGCCATCGGCGTGTGCAACTTCTACCCCCATGTGCTGGCCGACTTCTGCGAGACGGTGGCGGTCAAGCCCATGGTGAACCAGGTGGAGCTGCACCCCTTTTTCCAGCAGGCGGAGGCCCTGGCCGTTATGAAGGAATACGGCGTGGTGCCGGAGGCGTGGGGGCCGTTCGCCGAGGGCAAGCACGGCATCTTTACCCACAGCGTCCTCACCGCCATCGGCGACAAGTACGGCAAGACCGCCGCCCAGGTGGCCCTGCGGTGGAACATCCAGCGGGGCGTGGTGGTCATCCCCAAGTCCACCCACAAAGCGCGCATGGAGCAGAACATGGACGTGTGGGACTTCGCCCTCTCCGACGGCGACATGGCCGAGATCGCTCAACTGGACCTGGGCCACAGCGAGATCGTGGACCACTTTGACCCCAACTTTGTGAAGATGCTCCACACCGTGAAGCTCCACGACTGAGCCAAACAGACAGAAGGAGGACACCACCATGACACGATGGAAAAAGACCCTGGCGGCCCTTCTCGCCGCCGCCTGCCTGGCCGCCGCGCTCCCCGCCGCCCTGGCCGCCGAGCCGACCTTTGCAGACGTGCCCGCCGACTCCCCCTACGCTGCCGCCGTGGAATATGTGACGGCGCGGGGGCTGATGCAGGGCTACGGCAACGGCCTCTTTGGCGTGGAGGACACCCTGACCACCGGCCAGTTGGACCTCATCCTGAAGCGGTATGCCGGGGAGGCGGCTCCCTGGATCGGGGAGAACGGCGCGCCTACCTCCATCACCCGTGGCCGCCTGGCCCAACTGTTGTCCCAGACCGGCGGGGAGACCGGCGCCCTGGCCATCGCGAAGCAGGGGATGTTCTCCTCCGGCGGCACGGTCACAGAGCCGGTGGCGGGGGAGTACGACCCCACCACCAACTGGATGGACGCCGCCCGCCCCGGCAACACCGCCCATGTGGACCACGCCAACGTCCTCTACCAGATCCCTGAGAACAACACCGGCGCGCCCATCGTCTACCTCCACGGCTACGGCCAGTCCCGGATGGGCTGGATGACCACCCCCGATGGCCGGGAGGGCTGGTCGGACATCTTCCTGCGCTACGGCCACGCCGCCTTCCTGGTGGACCAGCCCCGGCGGGGGGAGGCCGGCTCCACCACCTCCATGACCCAGGACGGCTTTTTGGACGCCTGGGCGGAGGACTCCAAGGACTACAAGCCCGGCGACCAGGCGTGGTACACCCACTTCCGCATCGGCCGGGTGGCCCCGGAGCGGTACGAGGGTTCCCAGTTCCCCGCGGGGGAGGAGGCCCAGGATCAGTTTTTCCGCCAGATGACCCCCAACACCGGCGACTTTGACCAGGGCGTGGCCGCCGCGGCCCTGGGGGAGGTCATGGCCGACGTGAAGGAGATGACCGGTCAGAAGGCCGTCTTTATCACCCACTCCCAGGGCGGGGCCGTGGGCTGGAGCGTGGACCCGGAGAACATCGCCGCCATCGTGGCCATCGAGCCAGGGGGAACGCCCCAGCCCGGCTCGGAGCAGTATAACGCCCTGCTGGCGGCCAAGGTGCCCATCGCCATCTACTTCGGGGACTATATCGACAACGGCCCGGAGGACATCATGTCCACCGGTTTCTGGAAAGGCGTCCGGGACGGCGCCTTGGCCTTCGCCCAGCAGTATAACGCCGACGGCGGAAACGCCACGGTGGTGGACCTGCCCAAGATCGGGATCACCGGCAACTCCCACTTCATGTTCCAGGAGCTGAACAACAAGGAGATCGCCGACCACATCGAAGCGTGGCTCCAAGCCAACGTGGCGCAATAAGGAGGAAACCATCATGGAACAGACCTATCTCACGCTGAATAACGGCGCGAAGATCCCCCAGTTCGGCATGGGCGTTTTTCAGGTCCCCGCCGGGGACGCCACCAAAAACGCCTGCCTGGAGGCGCTCAAGCTGGGCTACCGCCACATCGACACCGCCCACGCCTACCAAAACGAGCGCAGTGTGGGCCAGGCGGTGCGGGAGAGCGGCATCCCCCGCGAAGAAATATGGGTCACCTCCAAGCTCTGGCCCAGCGAGTACGGCGAGGGCAAGACCATGGAGGGCATCGACAAGATGCTCGCCCGGCTGGACGTGGGCCATATCGACCTGCTGTTGCTCCACCAGCAGGTGGGGGACTACCTGGGGGCGTGGCGGGATATGGAAAAGGCCGTGGCCCAGGGCAAGGTGCGCTCCATCGGCCTGTCCAACTTCGAGTCGGAGCGGCTGGAGGAGGTCATCGCCGCCGCCCACATCAAGCCCGCCGCGCTCCAGGTGGAGCTGCACCCCTATTTTCAGCAGACTGAGTTGAAGAAGCGGGTGGCCGCCTGCGGCACGGTGCTGGAGGCGTGGTATCCCCTGGGCCACGGGGACAGCGGCCTTCTGCGAGAGCCGCTGTTTACCCGGCTGGGGGAGAAGTACGGCAAGACCCCCGCCCAGGTCATCCTCCGCTGGCACATCCAGGAGGGGACGGTGATCTTCCCCAAGTCTACCAACCCCCAGCACATCCGGGACAACTTCGACATCTTCGACTTCGCCCTGACGGGCGACGAGATGGCCCAGATCCGGGCCATGGACCGGGGCCGGCGGTTCTACACCGCCACCCTGGCCGAGCAGGAGCGCAACTTCACCGCCTGGCGGCCGGAGGACTGAGCGGCGCGGGGGAACGATAAGGAGGACGACAAAATGGACCTTTCCAAGCGGGCGCTGTCCATCGCCCTGTCCCTGCTGGTGATCGGGGGCGCCTTTCTGGCCTGTCGGGCGGCGGAGGGCGCGCCCACCCTTCCTTTTTCCGACGTGCCCGCCGACGCCGACTACGCCCAGGCGGTGGCCTGGTGCTATGAAAACGGCCTAATGAACGGCGTGGAGGACGGGACGCGGTTTGACCCGGAGGGTTCCATGACCCGCGCCATGCTGGCCGCCGTCCTCTACCGGCAGGCGGGCACACCCGCGGTCAGCGCCGCGCCCGACTTCACCGACGCCAAGGCGGACGCGTGGTATTCCAACGCCGTGGCCTGGGCCGCCGACCGGCGGATCCTGCGGGGCTATGGCAACGGCCTCTTCGGCGTGGACGACCCGGTGAGCCGGGAGATGCTGAATGTGGTCATCGCCCGGCAAAACGGGGAGAACCCGGCCTGGACGGGGGACTTCGCCCTGGCCGTCCCCGCTACCCGCGCCGAGGCCGCCGTGGCCCTCTATGAGACCTTCGCCCCCGCCCAGCCGGAGCCAACGCCCTCGCCCAGCCCCTCCAGCGGCAGTTCCTCCGGCGGCGGCAGTTCCCGGCCCAGCGGCGGCGGCAGCTCTTCCGGCGGCGGTTCCTCAAGCGGTGGCAGTTCCTCCGGCGGGACGGTGACGCCCTCGCCCGAGCCGTCTCCGTCCCCTTCGCCCTCCCAGCCGGAGACGCCGGACCGGCGGCCCAGCGCCACCATCCCGGCGGAGCTGGAGTACATCCCGGAGGGCTATGCCCAGCCCGCCCAACAGCAGGGGACGCTGGAGCGGCTGGACTACGAGACCTGGGAATCCTTCTCCTACGAGCAGAAGACCCAGCCGCTCACCAAGACCGCCTGGGTCTACCTGCCCTACGGCTATGACGAGAGCCGGCCCTACAATGTGCTCTACCTGAGCCACGGCGGCTGGAGCAACGAGACCACCACCATGGGCACGGCGGATCGGCCCAGCGCCCTCAAGCACATCCTGGACCACGCCATCCAGGACGGCAAAATTCAGCCGCTGATCATCGTCCTGCCCACCTACAACAACACCAGCCCCTCCGACAGCGGGGACTACTCCCTGGCCCTCCGGCTGGTGGACAACTTCCACAATGAATTGGTGAACGACCTGATCCCCACCGTGGAGGGCAAGTACAGCACCTACGCCCAGACCACCGACCTGGCGGGGCTGGCCGCCTCCCGGGATCACCGGGCCTTTGGCGGCTTCTCCATGGGCAGTATGAACACCTGGCACACCTTCCAATACTGCCTGGACTACTTCCGCTACTTCGCCCCCGCCAGCGGCGGGCCCATCGGCAGCGGTGAATACATGGCGGATCTGGTGCGCCAGTCCGGCCACAGCCCGGAGGACTTCTTTATCTTCACCGCCTCCGGCACGGAGGACTTCGCCTACTCCGGCTTCAAAAGCGGCGTGATGGCCATGGGGGAGACGGATGTGTTCACCTTTGCCGACAACGAATCCGACGGCAACCTCTCCTTCCGGGAGCGGGAGGGCTACTCCCACAACGGCCAGGCCGCCAACGAGTATATCTACAACGCCCTGCGCTTCTTCTGGAACGCCCCGGCGGAGGACCCCGCGCCGGAGGCGGCGGCCTTCACCGCCGGCACCCCGGTGGAGGAGGTGATGGCAGACCCGGCCTTTGGGGACTTCGGCCGGCTCCTCTTCCCGGTGGACGAGGGCTACTGGAGCGGGGACACCCTGGGCCAACTGGAACTGACCTGGTACAGCCACATCGACCCGGAGGAGACGGTGGAGATCGTCAACACCCTGAAAAACCGCGCTCTGGCGGGGGTGACGGTATTCTACGACATCTACACCCCGGCGGAGAAGGCCGCCGACCCGGCCAAGGCGGACACCGGCCTGTTCTTCTTCCGGGGCGAGCCAGGCCAGCCCTTCGCCATCTGCAACGCCGGGGGCGGTTTTGCCTATGTGGGGGCTATGCACGACAGCTTCCCCCACGCCCTGGAACTCTCCAAACGGGGCTACAACGCCTTCGCCCTCATCTACCGCCCCGGCTGGGACAGCGCCTGTGAGGATCTGGCCCGGGCCATCAGCTTTATCTTTGCCCACGCCGGGGAGTTGGAGGTGGACACGGACTGCTACTCCCTCTGGGGCGGCTCGGCGGGGGGTCGGATGACCGCCTACCTCAGCTCCTACGGCCCCGGGGCCTACGGCGGCGACGACCTGCCCCGGCCTGGGGCGGCCATCATCCAGTACACCGGCCACAGCGACTACTCCGGCCAGGAACCCCCCACCTTCGTCTGCGTGGGGGAGAGCGACGGCATCGCCAACTGGCGCACCATGGAGGCCCGGCAGAACGCCCTGGCCGCCCTGGGCATCGAGACGGAGTTCCACCACTACCCCGGCCTGGGCCACGGCTTCGGCCTGGGCACCGGCACGGTGGCGGAGGGCTGGCTGGATCAGGCCGTGGCCTTCTGGCAGAGGCAGATCGACAAGACGTAAGCCCCCGCGGGCCCTCCCGCGGAGAAAACACCACAGAAAGGACGGGATACCCCGTGAAAAAGAGATGCTTTTCCCTGTTCCTGGCCCTGGCGATGCTCTTCGCCCTGGCCGCGCCCACCCTGGCGGCGGAGCCGGCCTTTGCCGACGTGGCCGCCGACGCCTGGTACGCCCCCGCCGTCCAGTACGTCCAGGAACACGACCTGATGCAGGGCACCGGGGCGGATCGCTTCTCCCCGGAGCAGTCTGTGACCCGCGCCATGCTGGTCACCGTCCTCTACCGCGCGGCGGGCAGCCCGGAGACCACCGCCGTCCCCGCCTTCCAGGACGTGGAGGCGGGAGAGTGGTACACCCCCGCCATCGCCTGGGCCTCCCAGGAGGAGATCGTCCAGGGCTACGGCAACGGCCTCTTCGGCGTGGAGGATCTGGTGAGCCGGGAACAGCTTGCCACCGTCCTCTGGCGGTACGCGGGCAGCCCGGAGACCGCCGCCGCGCCCGACTTTGCCGACGCGGGGACCATCGCGTCCTGGGCCGCCCCGGCGGCGGCCTGGGCCAAGGCGGAGGGGATCATGAACGGCCGTGACGGCAACCGCTTCGCCCCCCAGGCGGCGCTGACCCGCGGGGAGCTGGCCACCGTCCTGCAAAACGGCCAGACCGTCCTCCAGCCCAGCACCCAGCCCTCCGGCGGGACCAGCGGCTCCGGCGGCTCCAGCAGCTCCGGCGGCTCCGGCACCTCCGGCGGCTCCACCTCCGGTGGGAGCGGCTCCGGCGACACCCCCGCCCAGCCCGCCCACACCCTGGTGGCCTACTACTCCGCCACCCACAACACCCAGGCGGTGGCGGAGACCATCGCCGACCACCTGGACGCGGATCTCTTTGTCATCACCCCCGCCCAGCCCTACACCGACGCCGACCTGAACTGGACCAACCAGGACAGCCGGGTGTGCCGGGAGCACAACGACCCCGCCCTTCAGACCGTCGCTTTGGAGACGGCCACCCCGGAGAACTGGGCGGACTACGACATCGTGTTCATCGGCTACCCCATCTGGTGGGGCAACGCCTCCTGGGTGGTGAGCAGTTTTGTCTCCGCCAACGACTTCACCGGCAAGACGGTGATCCCCTTCTGCACCTCCTCCTCGTCCGGCCTGGGGGAGAGCGGCGCGCTCCTGGCCCAGGCCGCCGGGACGGGCAACTGGCTGGAGGGCCAGCGGTTCCGCTCCGGCGTGGCCGCCGCCACCGTCACCGCCTGGCTGGACGGCCTGAACCTGTCCCAGCCGACGCCCTCCCAGCCCTCGGAGGAATTTGAGGTGGAGACCCCCGGCCACGGCCCGGCGGACGCTTCTAACATCACCTCCGTCGAGGGTGTCCCTCTGATCACCCTCAACAACGGCGTACAAATGCCGCAGTTTGGACTTGGCACACAGATTCAAAGTCTTGAAAACGGCGATCTCGGCGTTCTTAATCAGACGTCCCGTGAAGCGGTGGCCGCGGCGCTGCGGTCCGGGTATCGCCACCTGGACGACGCCCACGGATACCTCCAGGAGCGGGGCGTGGGCCAGGGGATCCGGGACAGCGGCGTGCCGCGTGAGGAGATCTGGATCACCGACAAGCTCTGGCCCAGCGACTACGCCGACGCCGACGCGGCCATCGACGCCATGCTGGACCGCCTGGGGGTGGACTACATCGACCTTCTCTACCTCCACCACCCCTCCGGGACCATCGACACCATCGTAGGCGCGTGGCAGGCCATGGAGCGGGCCTACCGGGCGGGCAAGATCCGCGCCCTGGGCATCAGCAACTTTGACAACCGCATGGAGGCGTTCAACGCCATCATGGAGCAGGAGATCAAGCCCCAGATCATGCAGATCGAGTGCCACCCCTTCGCCCAGCGGCTGGAGACCCGGGAGTTGGCGGAGCGGTACAACATCCAGGTGGAGTGCTGGTATCCACTGGGCCACGCCGACCAGCGGCTGTTGAACGCCGAGACGCTGGAGAACATCGCGGCGGCCCATAACAAGAGCGTGGTGCAGGTCATCATCCGCTGGCACATCCAGGAGGGCTTCTCCGTGATCCCCGGCTCCACCAACCCCGACCATATCCAGGAGAATATCGAGGTCTTTGACTTTGAACTGACCGACGAGGAAATGGCCCAGATCCGCGCCATGGACGAGGGCGAGGACGGGCGCTACTTCAACCTGGGCTACGGCGACATGATCTGGCCAGCTCCCAGAGAGTGGGACGGAGAGTTCCCCGCCGCGTGACCTTCCGCCTCCCTGCCCGCCCCACCCCAGACGGGCAGGGAGGCCATTGCCTTTCCCGCCCGCCCCAGGCCGGAGAGACCACCCAATAAAGGAGATGGACAAGATGAAAAGGACCCTTTTGCTTCTTCTGACCGCCGCCATGCTGATCGCCCTGGCGTCCTGCGGCGGCCAGGGCCAGCCCGCCCCCACGCCGGAACCCGCGCCCACCCAGGGGGAGGAACCCGCCCCCTCCGACGCGCCCCAGGCGGGCGGCGGCAAGACCCTGGTGGCCTACTACTCCGCCACCCACAACACCCAGGCGGTGGCGGAGACCATCGCCCAGGCGCTGGGGGCGGATACCTTCGTCATCACCCCCGCCCAGCCCTATACCGACGACGACCTGGACTGGACCGACCGGGACAGCCGGGTGAGCCGGGAGCATGACGACTCCGCCCTCCAGACCGTGGAGCTGGAGAACCCCACCCCGGAGAACTGGGCGGACTACGACACGGTGTTTGTGGGCTACCCCATCTGGTGGGGCAACGCCTCCTGGGTGGTGAGCAGTTTCGTCTCCGCCAACGACTTCACCGGCAAGACGGTGATCCCCTTCTGCACCTCCTCCTCGTCCGGCCTGGGGGAGAGCGGCGCCCTCCTGGCCCAGACCGCCGGGACGGGCAACTGGCTGGAGGGCCAACGGTTCCGCTCCGGCGTGGCCGCCGAGGATGTCCAGGCGTGGCTGGAGGAACTGAACCTGTGATCCGGGGGCTTGTCTGCCTCCTGCTGGGGACGCTGTTGACCCTGGACGGCTGCGGGTCCGCCCCGGCGGCGCCCACCGCCCCGACCGCCCAGGTCGACGTGGGGACGCTCGCCTCCGGGACGGAGAGCTACCGGGGCTTTTTGGTGGACAATGTACTCCACACCCCGGAGGACGGGGACGTGCACTTCAGCCTCTACCTCCCCCCGGACTACGACGGCGGCGAGTCCTGCGCGCTGTTTGTGACCCTCCCAGGCTACGAGGGGCTTTATTTCCAGGGCGTGGCCCGGAATTTGGAGGCCGAGGCGTTTGGCTTCGAGGCGCAAAAGTACAACGAGAGGATGATCGTGGCGGCCCCCCAGCTCTCCGACTGGGGGGAGACCTCCGCCGACCAGACCATCGCCCTGGTGGAATACCTCCTGGCCGCCTACCCCATCGACCCCGGACAGGTCTACGCCAACGGCTACTCCGGCGGCGGGGAGACCATGTCCATCGTCCTGGGCAAGCGCCCGGAGCTGTTCACGGCCTATCTGCACTGCTCCTCCCGGTGGGACGGGGACCTGGCGATGCTGGCCGAGAGCCGGACGCCGGTGTACCTGGCCGTGGGGGCGGAGGACGAATACTACGGCGCGGAACCCACCCGGGAGGCGTATGCCACCCTGCGCGCCCTCTACGAACAGCAGGGGCTGACCGGCGCGCAAATCGACGAGCTCCTGGTGCTGGACATCAAAGAGGACAGCTATTTTCGGGACAAAGGCGTGACCAACCAGCACGGCGGCGGCGGCGGTCTGTTCGCCTACGACCAGGCCATCATGGGCTGGCTGTTCGGCACGCACCCCGGAGAGGTTGGCCCGGCGCGGAACATAAACAAATCAGAATAGGAGGAATGTATCATGCGAAAGAACTTCGGCCCAAACCCCTGGCTCTACCCCCAGCCCGTGCTTTTGATCGCCACCTATGACGAGGCCGGCCGGCCCGACGTGATGAACGCCGCCTGGGGCGGCCCGTACAGCCCCGACCAGGTGATGCTCAGCCTCAGCGAGCACCAGACCACCCGGAACCTCCGGGCCAGGGGCGCTTTCACCGTGAGTTTCGGGGACGCCCGCCACGCGGCGGCCTGCGACTATGTGGGGCTGGTCTCCGCCGCCGACACCCCGGACAAGCTGGAAAAGGCCGGCTTCCACACCACAAAGAGCGAGTTTGTGGACGCCCCCGTCATCGACGAGCTGCCCCTCACCCTGGAGTGCCGCCTGGTCAAGTTCAACGAGGACGGCAAGGTCATCGGCCAGATCGTCAACGTCAGCGCGGACGAGGGCATCCTGGACGGCGATGGCAACATCGACACCGCCCAACTGAACGCCATCGTCTTCGACCCCATCCAAGCCGCCTACCGCGCCGTAGGCGACAAAGTAGCCCCCGCCTTCCAAATCGGCGCCAGCCTGAAATGACCCACCCCACGCGGCTGGATCACGCGCGGCCATATTTTCCCACGGCAAACATAGAGAAACATGCCTCAATTTGAGGCGCGTTTCATTTCCGCTCCTTACAGAGCGATCCGCGCTGGTGCTTGTGCTTACAAGATCGCCGCGTTAGGATGATACAAAGCCAAGGGAGATCGAATTTTGCTGATTATAAAACATGGGGGTGACGGCATGATCCAGATACTCCAGCGGGAAGCGGTGTACCTCTGGTACTATTTTGACCTCCAGCTCCGGCAGATCTTTGGCTACTGGGTGCTGGGCATGGTGCTGGGGTCCGTAATCTCGGTGTTCGTAAAAGAGCGCATCCACGGCCTGTTCCGCTCCCTGGGCGGAAAGCGGCTGGGGGTGCTGGGGATCTTCGCCGCCAGCGCCCTGGGCATCGCCTCGCCCCTGTGTATGTACGGCACCATCCCCCTGGCCGCCTCCTTCTCGGAGAGCGGCATGGAGGACGACTGGCTGGCCGCTTTTATGATGAGCTCCATCCTGCTCAACCCCCAGCTTATCCTGTACAGCATGGCCCTGGGCCCCGCCGCCCTGACCATCCGGGTGGTTTCCAGCTTCCTGTGCGGCGTCGCCGCCGGGCTGCTTCTGCGGGCGTTTTACCGTGATAAGCCCTTTTTCAACTTCACGGGCTTTTCCGCGCCCGCTAGAGGGGGCCGCTGGGCAAAATATGTTCCCTGTGTTACGCTGATGAATGCAATCCGCGGAGATAGGAAAAAGCGAGGTGGGCGCGGATAATCGGTGCGATCATTGGAGACATCGTAGGCTCAATCTACGAGTGGAACAACATCAAGACGAAGGATTTTCCCCTCTTTCGGGAGGAGTGCTCTTTTACCAATGACACGGTGATGACCGTCGCCGTGGCCGGGGCGCTGATGAAGGGCGCTCAGAGGAATGACTTCATCGACGCCATGAAGAAGTACGGCAGGCTGTATCCCGGCGCGGGCTACGGCGGACGGTTCAGAGCATGGCTGTTCTCGGACAGCAGGGAGCCGTATTGCTCTTGGGACAATGGCTCGGCCATGCGGACAGCGGCGGTGGGCTGGTACTTCGGCAGCCTAGAGGCGACAAGGCGCGCGGCCGCCCTGGCGGCGGGGATGACCCATGACCACCCGGAGGGGATTAAGGGCGCCGAGAGCACGGCCTCCTCCATCTTCCTGGCCCGGACCGGGCACACCAAGAACGAGATCTGGGCATATGTGGAGCGGGAGTTTGACTATGACCTGAGCCGCTCCCTGGTCGAGATCAGGCCCGGCTACCGTTTCCATGTGAGTTGTCAAGAGACGGTGCCACAGGCCATCACCGCGTTTTTGGAGAGCGCGGACTTTGAGGACGCCATCCGAACGCCATCTCCCTGGGCGGGGACAGCGACACGCTGGCCGCAATCACCGGCGCGATCGCGGGGGCGGCCTACGGCGTTCCGCAGTGGATGAAAGACAAGGCGTGGGAATACCTCGACGAGCCGCTCCGCGACGCTTTGCGAAGGTGGGAACGAAAGTTTTCTTCGCGGGCAGAGTTTGAGTAAGCGCAAGGCGGCAAAGGGGGCGCGGTTTGGCATAGTTCCCTTCCCCATCACGGGCGACCTGGAGGTGTTCTACTACCGTGGCCTTCCATTATGGCCAACGCAGCGAGGATATCTTCGGGATACTGGTCTAACAGCCGGGATAAATGGGAGAAAGAGCGTTCCTATTTTTGAGGATTGCGCACGGGCGTTCTCGCGATCAAACGAAGAACCACCGCGGATTCTCCGCGGTGGTTCTCTATTTGGAATAAGTGGTTAAAACTCCTACTTTTCGAAAAGCCTTGCGGAGCAAGGTTTTTTGGAAATTCTGTCAGAAAGAAAAGAATATATGGGTAACAGACGAGTGATTTTTATGAGAAACCGCTGTCTAAAAACCGTGCTTATCACGAAAAACAAAATTTGCGAAAATGGGGGGTTTGATAGTCGCCTAATTTCTGCCGTATTTTAATTCTCTTCTTCCCGCAAGCGCTTTTTAAAAAGAGTTGACCCCGTTTTCGAGAAAAAAGGCCGAAGATGGGGTCGCGTTCAATATTTCGTCGGGTTTGATTATCCGTGAAACCTTTCTCGGTTTGGATATATAAAGCCCAAAAGCCAGACGGGACGGCAACGCCACCTAGCCTTCATTGCTTTCAAAGTGAACCTGGTACTCCCGGTCGATCTCTTCCGACGGAAATATCCCGCTGAGAATCACCCACCGATTTTTCTCCCGCAACGTGATTCCCAAGGGCATTTCCAGCTTTAGGTGATTATAATCTTCGTGCCGATGCATCTTCATCACCCACAAACATTTTTCATGAAATCGCCGAGACCGCTTGCGGATAATATCATAGATAGCTAAAATTTTCACCTGTTTTCAACAGATTTTGCGTTTTTGGGGGGCGTCCGGTAGGCCCTAATTAGGAACTGCTTTGTAATTTTAAAAATATAGATGAGTTTTATGGAAAAATTTCAGTTCCGACGCCAGTTCTGGAGATCACTTCAAGTAGAAACAATTCATGAGCCAAAGATAAAATATTCAAGGTTCCATCAAGATATGCAAAATGTAGTTCTCGTGCAAAATTGTTTAGATACTCACCATGGCTGACCATATCCGTTGGCGGATACAAAATTCCATTCTGCACACGAGCAAGCTGTTCCGATGGAATATCTTCGGTTTTAAGGAATGCGCATAAAAGAGATAATCCGGTTGAAATTGAGAGAAATTCGCTGATAGGATAATCGGAAACCTTATGACTATCCTGCGAAGATAGAATCATAGGCTGAGCACTTGTAATGGCAGCCATATAGCATGCGCTGACCTTGTGCCTATCTAAAAGAAACTCTTCATTGGCAACCGGCGACTTCATAAAAAGCGCCTTGCATTTTCGATTGTAGTAGCAGTATCTAGACCAAATGAGTTCTTTTGCATCTGGTGCTACTTGTAGGCGAAGCCGTAAATCCTGAAAGGCACTTTTTGTATCGCAAGAAAAATCATCTGAAAATGCTTTGATTTCTGGCTGGATTACGATTTCCCATAACTTCTCATAGGAGTTTCGATCCATACCTACCCTTGATTCTTCAAAAAATACCATATAACAAGTCTCCAATAGTCAGCGTATAGTAGAATTAGTCAATGCGAGATGCTGTATAACATCTGCCATCCTACCATCGGAATTTTGAAGTTGAGGATCGTTGCTTCGATATCGGATGCGCGATGGAATAGAATTTGTCCGCTCGAACTTCAACTCCCTTCGGACTTCTTTTTGCCTCCGCTTCAATTTCATATATCAATATTCATTCCTTTCTGCTGGGAAACCCAGTAAATTAAAAAATACCGCTCTCATCACCATTATACTCAGCGCGGCGGAGTTTTGCCAGCGTAATCAAGATGCCAAGTTGTCCAAAACTGAGGGCAAAGCAAACCCAACAAAACAATCGTTTCACCCAATCCGATATTGTTGCTATGAAAGACATGGCTGGTACCGCAAAGGATAGGGTTGCTCCTATATACATGAAATACGAACAGAGAACTACATACCACGGCTGCTCGCTGGAATCGTTAAGATATTTAAATGTTAATGGTAGGAAATAGGTTAAAAAGGAGTACATACACAATAAATTAGGACACGAAATAACCGACAAAAACAGGACAAAAATCGAAAGAATTGTCCCAACAATCTCCAATCGAACGCCGGTAGAATTCTTATGTAACAATTTTCCTTGCTTCACGCCCAGCGAGTAAGCGTTGATGTTTTCCTTATGTATTCCTTGAAGATACCGAATCCTATCTTCAACATGCGCATTTCCACCTACGGTGGGTTCCTTCTCAGTTGTGGGCAAAAAATCGTCTCCTCACATAAACTTCAAGGTGATTTTAGCAGTTCACCAAAATCAAGATTAAGCACTCAGCGCAAAAACGACACGCCCGGCTGAGTTGCTACCTTTTCAAAAAAAGACTTGACTTTCCTCACTTTTAGGGGTATCATACCATCGTTTAGCAACATTTGTCAATAGGTTTTAATCAAAAAGCGCGGCGACCGCATATGTTTTTTCGCCCTCATATGCTATCATGTCAACCACAAGGAATGGTTGACATGAACAAAAGGCAGACCTGCGCAGATTGGCGGGAATGTGCTACATAAAATCCTACTTTTGAAAAAGAAAATAAGCTGATTTTTAAAAGAAGGAGCGGCGGCCACGCCGCTCCTTCTTTTTTGCCCTGCCCGCGAAAATTGGAGTATTTCAGAACATCCCGTTATTTTCTTATAAGTTTTGTCGTTTCTTTCTCAATGTGTCCTCTGCCGGTTGTGATAGTAGCGTACAAAAAGAGGAGGCCACTACATGACGCAAGCGGAATTTCAGCGGTATCAAGAACAGACCTTTGATTCCTATGTGAAACGGTTGATACGAAACGAGGGGCGAAACGCGAAAAAGGAACTGTCCCGCCGCGGGGAGCGGGAGGTCACGCCCTACCATGATTTGCCCGCCATGTCCCATGAGGACAGGTATGTTTTGGAGAAGCTGGCCGTACATAGCGGGGCAGGGGGGGTGGAAGCCCTTGACTGACTGCTGGGGCAGGCGGTCCTGTTCCTTGCCCCCCAATGGCGGGATGTGATAGTCATGTACTACTTTTTGGATATGAGCGATAAAAAGATAGGCGCCCTTCTTCAACTTACCGCAGGGGCCATTCGCCACCGCCGCCAGGCCGCCCTGAAGCGGCTCAAAAAGATGCTGGAGGATATGGGGTATGAAAGATAAGAAGCTGATCTCCTATGAGGTCATCGTGGCCGCCAAGGGCGGGGACAGCGAGGCCATGCGCCGGATCCTCCGTCACTATGAGCCCTACATTGCCCGCTGTTCCCAGCGGACATTTTACGATGAATACGGCAACCGGCGCCAGGTGGTGGACGAGGAGATCAAAAGCCGCATCCAGGCCAAGCTGATGTATCAGCTTATCTATGATTTTGACCACCTGAAACGACCCGCTGAGAAGCCACGGAAAAAATGTGCCTCAAATTGAGGCGTGTTTCTCTGCCGCCATTCGGCACGGGCCAACCGACCCCGGCTGACCTGTGCGGGCTGGCGACAGCCCGCTGATCTTCGTGAAATGCTTTTCGCACCTTGCCAATTCCATGATCGTCCAAAGAGGATATGCCGCCCGGCCAAGTAGCGCAGTCGCGTACCAAGGGCGGCGATACGCCGCTGAGACCCAGGGGCAGGAACGGCTTTGGGGAGAACGACAACCATACCAGGGCCGTGCCCGCATGAGGGCACGGCCCTGCCAAAACTAAAAGGAAATAGGAACATACTGACACGCATATATTTTACAGAGAGAAAGGAGCAGATAAAGGGGGTAATTTCATTTAACATTATAGTGCATTACCCGGAAGATAAAGAAATGCAACGGGAACTCGCCAGACGAGTAGCTGTCGTCCATGCCCAGTCCATTGTGCAAAAGGTCAAGTCGTTGGCTTGTCCATTTGAACAAAAGATAGCCCTTCTTGACGCAGTGAAACAGTACATAAAAAGTAGGGATGGCGGTTGACCTGCCATCCCTAACTTTTTATCCAAATTCCCGGAGCTTTGCCCAGGACTTCTTTGTAATTCGCATTTTGTCATTTTCCCATCGTTGCAAGTTGGAAGCATGTATCCCCAAGTGCTTGGCGTATTCTCTGACCGTCATTTGCCGAAGCTCACGCATCATCTTAATTTGTCTGCCCTGCCCATAGTAGAGGAACAGATTGTATTCGTCCAGAAGCGATATGACCGAAACATCAAATAGCTCTGCCAGCTTGTCCATCATAGCAATCGGATAGTAGTCATGTTCGCCCTCCTCATACCCACAGTAGGTAGAGCGATCTACTCCAATAGCGGCGGCTACCTCTTTTTGCAACAGTCCATTTTGGTATCTGTACCATCGTAGCTTGTCCGGGGTGTTGTCAATTTGAGCGGGTGAGGTATAGCGGATATTAAACTTTTCCGCATCGACCATCTTATGGGCTGCAATCAGCCGGAAGCTGTGAATGTAAAATGGTGCGTAGGCCACAGCATTGTCAGCATGGCGGCTCATTACTATCATGCGGTCTGTTATGCGGCAAAATACGCTCCAAACTTCATCGGATTGTAGCTTTTTGTCGGAATTAGTGGGATTTCGAGCCGCTATGATAGGATAGCAAACGAGATCCTGATGTACTTCCGCTCCCGGCGCAAGCTCCAGGGGGAGGTGTCGTTGTCCGACACGCTGGACAACGACGCGGAGAGCAACAACCTCTCCCTCATGGACGTGATCCGGGTGGACGACACCATGCTGGAGGACCTGGACGTGAAAGAGTCCTGCCGGCGGGTGCGCGCGGCCGTCCGCCGCTGCCTCACCGACCGGGAGGCGAAGATCATCACCCTGCGCTACGGCCTGGAGGGCAAGGCGCCCCTGACCCAGCGGGAGATCGCCGCCCAGTGCGCCATCAGCCGCAGCTATGTCAGCCGGATCGAGAAGAAGGCGCTGGAGAAGCTGCGGGGGGCGCTGGAGGGGCCGGAGGGTGCGGATGGGAAATGATAGGGGTATTCTTGCGTTGGGAGGTATGGGTATGAAAAAGCGAACGTGGAAGACTTACGCCCTGTGGATCGCCGTGGCGGAGGGGGTGGGGGCGCTGTCCGGCTGGCTGAGCCGGGCGGGCTTTGCCCTCTACCGGGACGGGCAGATCGTCCGGCCGCCCCTGTCGCCGCCGGGAGTTTTGTTTCCGGTGGTGTGGGTGATCCTCTACGCCCTGATGGGCGTGAGCGCCGGGCGGGTGGCGCTGTCGCCGCCGTCCAGGGAGCGCTCCCGCGCCCTGGGGGTGTTTTTGCTCCAACTGGCCTTTAACTTCTTCTGGCCCATCCTCTTTTTCCGCTTCCAGCGCTTCGACCTGGCCCTGGTGTGGCTGGCGGCGCTGTGGGTGTTGGTGCTGTGGATGCTCCAGAGCTTCCTTTCCATCGACGAGCGCACCGCCCAGCTCCAGCTGCCCTACTTCCTCTGGATCAGCTACGCCGTCTACCTCAACTGGGCCATCCTGCGCCTGAACCGCTAGGCGGGGGAGGGGGAAGAAAAACCCCGAAGCCATTTGGCTTCGGGGTTTTGTTGTTGGAAGTGATACGATCAGCGCTTGCTGAACTGGGGCGCGCGCCGCGCGGCGTGGAGGCCGTACTTTTTGCGCTCTTTCATACGAGGGTCGCGGGTCAGCAGGCCGGCGGCCTTCAGGGCGGGGCGGAACTCCTCGTTCATCTGCAACAGGGCGCGGGCGATGCCGTGGCGGATGGCGCCGGCCTGACCGGTGACGCCGCCGCCGGAGACGGTGGCGTTCACGTCCACCTTGCCGATGGTGGAGGTGGTGACCAGGGGCTGACGGACGATGAGCTTCAGGGTCTCCAGACCGAAGTAGTCCTCAATGTCCCGGCCGTTGATGGTGATGGCGCCGGTGCCGTTGGGGAAGAGGTGGACCCGGGCCACGGAGGACTTCCGGCGGCCGGTGCCGTAGTGATAGGGCTTCTTGCTCTTATACATTTCCAATATCCTCCTTACGCCTCGGTGTAGAGCTCGGGCTTCTGGGCGGCGTGGGGATGCTCGGCGCCGCGATAGATCTTCAGCCGGGTCAGCGAGTCCTTGGTGACGATGTTGCGGGGCATCATGCCGCGCACGGCCAGCTTCATAGCCAGCTCCGGCTTATCCTGCATGAGCAGGCGGTACTTGGTCTCGTGGAGGCCGCCGGGGTAGCCGGAGTGGGTGCGGTAGAACTTCTGCTCCAGCTTCTTGCCGGTGAGGATGGCCTTCTCGGCGTTGATGACGATGACGAAGTCGCCGCAGTCGGCGTGGGGGGTGTACTCGGGCTTACGCTTGCCCCGCAGGAGGTCGGCGGCGATGACCGCGGTCTTGCCCAGAGGCTTGCCGGCGGCGTCGATCACATACCACTTGCGGACAATGTTGCCCTTGTTGGCCATAAAGGTGGACATGTAGGATCTCTCACTTTCCTTTGAATTGCCCGCAAAAGCTGCGGAAAAGTTGACTTTACAAAGTCGAACATGCTGTATTATAATGCTTTCGTGCCCCGCTGTCAACGCCTTTTCAAAACTTTTTTGTCGCTGAAATCAAATTCTTTGGTTTTCAAGCTCATACGCTTTTTTCCTCGCGTATACTCACGTTCGATTTTATATTTTTCTCCGGGAGAGATGCCTCGTGAAACAGATCGTGTCCCAGGTCCGGCGGTGCGTGGAGGACTATCGGATGATCGCCCCGGGCGACCGTGTGGCGGTGGGCGTGTCCGGGGGGAAGGACTCGGTGGTGACCCTGTGCGCCCTGGCCAAGCTGAGCGAGTTCTACCCCAAGCCCTTCACCGTGGAGGCCTTCACCGTGGACATGAGCGGGGGGGAGATGGACTATGCCCCCATCGCCGCCCTGTGCGAAACGCTGAAGGTGCCCTTCCACCTCATCCCCTCCCAGATTTTCGAGATCATCTTCGACCACCGCCACGAGAAAAACCCCTGCTCCCTGTGCGCCAAGATGCGCCGGGGGGCGCTCCACCGGGCCATGCTGGAGCAGGGGGTGCGGAAGATCGCCCTGGGCCACCACCAGGACGACGCGGTGGAGACCTTTTTCCTGAGCCTCTTCTACGAGGGGCGCCTGAGCTGCTTCCAGCCGGTGACCGACCTGGACCGCACGGGGATCGTCCAGATCCGCCCCCTGCTCTACTGCACCGAGGGGCAGATCCGCTCGGCGGTGGCGCGCAACGGCCTGCCGGTGGTGAAAAACCCCTGTCCCGCCGACGGCGCCACCAAGCGCCAGGAGGCCAAGGAGCTGGTGGCGGAGCTGTCCGGGCGGTATCCGGCCCTGAAGCGCTACGTCTTCTCCGCCATGCAGCGCCTGCCCCTGCCGGAGTGGGGCGTGCTGCCGAGAGAGTGAGGGGAACAAAAAGCCCCCTGACGGGTCTCCGTCAGGGGGCTTTGCCGTGTCCTGGCAAGGGGGTTCGGAATTACTCCTCCGCAGCCTTCGTCTCCGCGATGATCTTCTCCTGGACGGCGGGAGGCGCGTCCTCGTAGCGGACGAAGTGGAAGGTGAAGGAGCCGCGGGACTGGGTGATGGAGCGCAGGTCGATGGCGTAGGAGGTCATCTCGGCCATGGGCACCTCGGCCTCCACCTCCTGCTCGCCGTTGCCCACGGGGTTCATGCCCATGACCCGGCCGCGACGCTTGTTGATGTCGCCCATCACGTCGCCCATGTAGCTGTCGGGGATGACCACCTTCAGGGAGCCGATGGGTTCCAGCAGCACGGGGCTGGCCTCGGGCATGGCGGCCTTGTAGCTGAGCTGGGCGGCGGTCTTGAAGGCGATCTCGGAGGAGTCCACCGGATGGTAGGAGCCGTCGTACAGCGTGGCCTTCAGGTTGACCACCGGGTAACCGGCCAGGGGGCCGTGGATCACGGCCTCCCGCAGGCCCTTCTCCACGGCGGGGAAGAAGTTCTTGGGCACGCTGCCGCCGAAGACCTCCTCGGCGAAGACCAGCTCTTCCTGGTCGGGGTTTGGCTCGAAGCGGATCCACACGTCGCCGAACTGGCCGGAGCCGCCGGTCTGCTTCTTGTGGCGGCCCTGTTTCTCCACCTTCTTGCGGATCTTCTCCCGGTAGGGCACCTTGGCGGGGGAGAGTTCGGTGTCCACGTTGAAGCGGCTCTTGAGCTTGCTCACCAGCACGTCCACCTGGATGTCGCCGGCGGCGTGAATGATGGTCTGGTGGACCTCTGCGTTGTTCTCCACGGAGAAGGAGGGATCCTCCTCGTTCATGCGGCTGAGGCCCTGGGCCACCTTGTCGTCCTGGCCCCGGGTCTTGGGGGCGATGGCCACGGAGTAGCAGGGTTCGGGGAAGGGGATGGGGGCGACCTGGAAGACCTTGCGAGGCTCACAGAGGGTGTCGCCGGTCTTGAGCTTTTCCATCTTGCCGATGGCGCCGATGTCGCCGCAGCCCAGCTCCTTGATCTCCTCGGTGGACTTGCCCTTCATGATGTAGAGCCGGCCCAGCTTCTCCGCCTCGCCGGTGCGGGCGTTGACCATGGGCATATCCGGCTTGATGGAGCCGGAGAGGACCTTCACCAGGCTGAACTTACCGTACTGGTCGGAGACGGTCTTGAACACCACCGCGGCGGGCAGGGCGCCGGGGGCCACCACGAAGGGCTCGGTGGAGCCGTCGGCGTTCTCCACGGTGCAGGGGACGCCCTCCAGGGGGTTGGGGAGCAGGTCCACGATGGTGTCCAGCAGCATCTGGGTGCCCAGGCCCTGAAGGGCGCTGCCGCAGACCACGGGGAAGAGGCTCAGGTCGCGGACGCCCTGGCGCAGGCCCTGGACCATCTCGGCGTAGGTGAAGTCCTCGCCGCCGAAATACTTCTCCATAAACTCCTCGCTGGTCTCGGCCACCGACTCCTTCAGCTCGTCGTAGAGTTCCTCCACCACGGACTGCTTGTCCTCGGGGATGGCGATCTCCTTGCGCTCGCCCTTGGGGCCGAACTCGTAGGCCCGCTTGTGGAGCACGTCGATGATGCCGATGACCTTCTTGTCGGCGTCCCAGATGGGGGCTACCACCGGGGCAATGTTCTTGCCGAAGCGCTCCCGGAGGGTCTCAAAGGCGGCGTTGTAGTCGGAGTTCTCCTCGTCGGTCTTGGAGATGTAGAGGATGCGGGGCAGCTTGCGCTGGTCGCAGTACTTCCACGCCTTCTCCGCGCCCACGCTCATGCCGCTCTTGGCCGAGCAGACGATGACGGCGGCGTCCGCCACGTGAAGGGCCTCCATCACCTCGCCGGAGAAGTCAAAGCCGCCGGGGGTGTCCAGCACGTTGATCTTGCTGTTGTTGTACTCCACGGGAGCGACGGCCAGGGAGATGGAGGTCTGGCGCTTGGTCTCCTCGGGGTCGTAGTCGCAGATGGTGTTGCCGTCGGGGATCTTGCCCAGACGGGCGGTGCCGCCGGTGCGGTAGAGCATACTCTCCACCAGGGAGGTCTTGCCGTTTCCGCTGTGGCCCAGCAGGCAGATGTTCCGGATGTTTTGCGCCGAATAGCTCATGTGCGTCGCTCCTTCGTGTTCAGATAGGTAGGACCAAACTATTAGTCATTATACACGGAACTGGCGGCTATGGCAACCTCTTTTTTGGAAAATTGTAAAAAAATTCACGGTCTCACCGCCGGAGACGGGGCCGTTGGGCGCATACCCCGGAAAAAAGGGGAGAGGATAGAGGATATCCAAACACGCCACGGGGGGTCTGGGTTTGTTTATCGCCCTGTTTCGCGCCATCGCGCTGTACCTACTCATCATCCTGGGCGTCCGGCTTATGGGCAAGCGCCAGGTGGGGGAGCTGGAACCCAGCGAGCTTGTCTTCGCCCTGCTCATCGCCGACCTGGCCGCCGTCCCCATGCAGGACTTCGGCATCCCGCTGCTCATCGGCGTCATCCCCATCGTCACCCTGCTGTGCCTCACCCTGCTCCTGTCCCTGCTCACCGCCCGGAGCATCCGGGCGCGGGCGCTGCTGTGCGGCGTGCCCAGCATCGTGGTCAAGGACGGGGCGGTGTGCCAGCGGGAGATGCGCCGGAACCGCTTCACCTTGGACGAGCTGGCCGAGGAGCTTCGCTGCCAGGGGGTGGCGGACATCGGAAAGGTGAAGTACGCCATCCTGGAGACCAACGGCCAGCTCACCGTCCTGCTGAAGGCGGAGGAACAGCCCCTCACCGCCCTCCAGGCGGGTCTCCACCCCCCGGAGGGCGGCCTTCCCACCCTCATCATCAGCGACGGCCGCCTCCTGGCGGAAAACCTGCGCCGCCGGGGGCTGGACGAGAACTGGCTCGCCAAGCAGCTGAAGGCCAACAAGGTCAAGCGCCCCAGGGAGGTGTTCGCCCTGTGGGTGGACGAGCAGGGCCAGGTGACCTTTGCGAAGAAGGAGGGAGCGAGATGAGGCGGGGATGGCTGGCCCTGGCGCTGCTGTGCGCGCTGGTGGGCCTGTCCGCCTGGCACGCCGCCACCCTGGGCGGCCTCACCGGGGAGGTGGGCGGACTTCTGGCCCAGGCGGAGGCCCAGGCGGAGGCGGGGAACTGGGATGGGGCGGACGCGCTGACCCACCAGGCCCGGCAGCGGTGGGAGGAGCGGGACTTCTACCTCCACGCCACCATGGAGCACACCGTCACCGACGCGGTGGACATGGGCTTTGCCGAGACCCTGGAGCTGATCCAGTGCCGGGAGGCGGGGGAGTACTCCGCGGCCAACGCCCGGCTCATGCGCCAACTCCAACTCATGGGGGAGATGGAGCTGCCCCTGCCGGGGAACCTCCTGTGAGGCCGGCGGGATAGTTTTTGTTGCAAAAGATGGGGTGGTCATGTATAATAGAAAGGCTAAGTCAGAAGGGCCGGAGGTGGAGGGGGTTGGTGATCTTGGGGATCGATCCGGGCTACGCCATCGTGGGCTTCGGCGTGGTGCAGAAGACCCGTGAGGCCACCACGCTCATCACCTGCGGGGCCATCAACACCCCCGCGGGGCTGCCGCTGTCCAAGCGGCTGTTGCAGATCAGCCGGGACATGGCCACCCTCATCGCCCAGTTTTCCCCGGACGCTATGGCCGTGGAAAAGCTCTACTTCGGCAACAACGTCACCACCGGCATCGGCGTGGCCCAGGCCAGGGGGGTCATCCTGACGGAGGCGGAGCGGGCCGGCCTCGCCATCTACGAGTACGACCCCAGCCAGGTGAAGAGCGCCGTCACCGGCTATGGCAAGGCGGAGAAGCGCCAGGTGATGGAGATGACCCGCCGCCTGCTGCGCCTGAACGCCGTCCCCAAGCCGGACGACGCCGCCGACGCCGTGGCCATCGCCCTGTGCCACGCCCGGTCGTCCACCTCCCTGCTGCGGGAGTAGGGGACGCGCCGGAGAGAGGGGAGAGCCTGCTATGTTTTACTATGTCCAGGGGCCGGTGGCCCATGTGGGGCCGTACCTGGCCGTGATCGACTGCGGCGGCGTGGGCTACGCCTGCCGCACCACCCAGAACACCCTGTCCCACCTGGAGCGGGGCAAGGCGGCCAAGCTCTATACATACCTCAACGTCCGGGAGGACGCCATGGAGCTGTACGGGTTCTATACGGAGAACGAGCGCAACTGCTTTGAGATGCTCCTGGGGGTCTCCGGGGTGGGGCCAAAGGCGGCGCTGTCCATCCTCTCCGCCGCCACCCCCGAGGGCCTGGCCTCCGCCATCATCACCGGGGACGAGCGGGCGCTTACCGCCGCCCAGGGGGTGGGCAAGAAGATCGCCCAGCGGGTCATTCTGGAGCTGAAGGACAAGCTGGCCAAGGGCCAGCTCCCCACCCCCGGCGGGGAGAGCTACGGCGGCACCGGCGTGACCGTCATCCCCCAGAACAAGGCCAGCGAGGCCGCCGCCGCCCTGGCCGTGCTGGGCTACTCCTCCCAGGAGGTGGCCCTGGCCCTGAAGGGCCTGGACCTGGACGCCCTGCCCCTGGAGGAGATCGTCCGCCAGGCCCTGAAGAAAATGGTAAAGTGAGGGACTTTGTGATGAAAAAACGCGTTGTCGCGGCCCTGCTGGTGGCCGCTTTGCTCCTGGCCCTGGCCGCCTGTTCCGGCGGGGGGAAGGAGGCCGCCTTCACCCTCCAGGTCGTCCACGGGGACGGCGCGGCGGTGACCATGGACCTGACCACCACCCGGGAGACCCTGGGGGAAGCCCTCACCGAGGAGGGCGTTATTGAAGGGGAGGAGGGCGCCTACGGCCTCTTTGTCACCACCGTGGACGGGGAGACCGCCGACGGGGAGAAAGAGCAGTGGTGGTGCCTCACCAAGGGCGGCCAGCAGGTGAACACCGGGGTGGACTCCACCCCCGTGGAGGACGGCGCGACCTATGAGCTGACCCTTACCCAGGGGTATTGACCCCCATTCCCCGTGGAAAGGATGTGACGGCGTGAGCATCGACTTTTCCGAGAGCGGCTTTGAGACCCAGGAGCCTCTTGTGACCACCTCCCTCCTGCGGGAGGACGAGGGGGAGTACTCCCTGCGGCCCAAGACCCTGGCGGAGTACATCGGCCAGAGCAAGGCCAAGGAGAACCTGCGTGTCTTCATCCAGGCCGCCAAGCTCCGGGGGGAGGCCCTGGACCACGTCCTGCTCCACGGCCCACCCGGCCTGGGCAAGACCACCCTGTCCGGCATCATCGCCAACGAGATGGGGGTGAACATCCGCATCACCTCCGGCCCGGCCATCGAAAAGCCCGGCGACCTGGCTGCCCTGCTGACCAACCTCCAGGAGAACGACATCCTCTTTGTGGACGAGATCCACCGGCTCAACCGCTCGGTGGAGGAGATCCTATACCCCGCCATGGAGGACTACGCCATCGACATTATCATCGGCAAAGGCCCCTCCGCCAACTCCATCCGCCTGGACCTGCCCAGGTTCACCTTGATCGGCGCCACCACACGGGCCGGTCAGCTCTCCGCCCCGTTGCGGGATCGCTTCGGGGTGACTTTACGCCTGGAGCTGTACACCCCGGAGGAGCTGAGCCAGATCGTCCTGCGCTCGGCGGGCATTCTGGACGCCCCCATCGAGACGGAGGGCGCCATGGAGATCGCCCGGCGCAGCCGGGGCACCCCCCGCATCGCCAACCGGATGCTCCGCCGGGTGCGGGACTTCGCCCAGGTGAAAGGCTCCGGCGTCATCACCCAGTCCGCCGCCGACGCCGCCCTCACCGCCCTGGAGGTGGACGACCTGGGCCTGGACGCCATCGACCGGCGGATGCTTGGCTCCATCATCCAGCACTACGGCGGCGGCCCGGTGGGTCTGGAGACCCTGGCGGCCACCATCAACGAGGAAGCGGTGACCCTGGAGGACGTGTACGAGCCGTATCTCATGCAGATGGGCTTTCTCACCCGCACCCCTCGGGGCCGCTGCGTCACCCCCAGGGCGTACCAGCACCTCGGCCTGACGCCCCCGGCGGGGAGCGGCCTGGACCAGATGTCCCTATGACCCGGACCGCCCCCGGTCCGCGAGAGAGAAAGGAAGGTTTCCATGGGAAAACTTTTTGGCACTGACGGCATCCGCGGCGTGGTGAACGCCGGACTGGACGGGGAGCTGGCCTACCAGGTGGGCCTGGCCGCCGCCGCCGTTCTGGCTCGGGAAAAGCAGGGGGGACGGCCCCTCTTCACCATCGGCAAGGACACCCGCATCTCCTCCGACCTCCTGGAGGCCGCCCTGGTGGCCGGCCTCTGCTCCGCCGGGGCGGACGTGCTGCGGCTGGGGGTGATCCCCACCCCCGGCGTGGCCTTCGCCACCATCCGCAACCACGCCGACGCCGGCATCGTCATCTCCGCCTCCCACAACTCCTTTGAGCACAACGGCATCAAGATCTTCAACGGCCAGGGCTTCAAGCTCTCCGACCAGTTGGAGGGGGAGATCGAGGACTTGATCCTGAACCACGGCGAGATCCCCCGGAAGACCCACGGGGAGCTGGGCCGCATGATCGAGGCCGACCAGCGGGAGAGCGAGGCGTACATCGACCACCTGGTCTCCACTGTCCACTCCGATTTCGCCGGCCTCCGGGTGCTGGTGGACTGCGCCAACGGCGCCGCCTCCGCCACCGCCCCTCGGCTCTTCGCCCGCTTCGACAAGCTGAAGTTCGACGTCATCCACGCCCAGCCCGACGGCACCAACATCAACCGGGGCTGCGGCTCCACCCACATGGAGGTCCTGGCTCAGAAGGTGCGGGAGGGGGACTATGACCTGGGCATCGCCTTCGACGGCGACGCCGACCGCTGCCTGGCGGTGGACGAGACCGGCGAACTCATCGACGGCGACCAGGTGCTGGCCATCTGCGGGCTGGACCTGCTCAGCCGGGGGGAGCTGCCCCGGAACACCATCGTGGCCACCGTCATGAGCAACCTGGGCCTGCGCCTTTTCTGCAAGGAGCACGGCCTGACCATGGGCTGTACCCCCGTGGGCGACCGCAACGTTTTGGAGGAGATGGAGCGGGGCGGTTTCCTCCTGGGCGGCGAGCAGTCCGGCCACACCATTTTCCGCCGCTACACCACCACCGGCGACGGGGAACTCACCGCCCTCCAGCTCCTGGCCGTCTTCGCCCAGTCCCCCGCCGGGAAGATCTCCGAGCTGGCCGGGATGTGCAAGCGCTACCCCCAGACGCTGGTGAACGTCCAGGTGGACTCCAAGGAGAAGAAGGACGCCATCATGGCCTCCCAGACCCTCCAGGACGCGGTGGACAAGGCCCAGGCGGAGCTGGACAACACCGGCCGCGTCCTCATCCGCCCCTCCGGCACCGAGCCGCTGATCCGGGTGATGGTGGAGGCCACCGAGCAGGCCCAGGCGGACGCCGTGGCCCACGAGCTGGCCCATCTGGTGGAGCAGCTGTAACAAACTTTGTCATATATCACAAAAATAAAGAGGCTGTGGGGCTTTGATAAATAATTTTGCATAAACCCTTGACAGCCCCGCTGGAGTTATACTATAATAACTCAGAGTACTTGAGGAGCGGACAAATGACCACGAACTGGAACACTTTGCCCGACGGAACGCTCCAAAGCCTGGCCGCCGCGGGCGACCGGGACGCGCAGGAGGCCCTGATCCTGCGTTACAGCCGCACCGTCCGGGCCTGTGCCCGCCCCCTGTTTCTGGCGGGGGGAGACAGCGAGGATCTGACCCAGGAGGGCTTTCTCGGCTTGCTGGACGCCATCCGGGAGTTCCGGCCCGACCGGGACGCCTCCTTCGCCACCTTCGCCCAGGTCTGCATCCGCAACCGCCTTCGCTCGGCGGTGCGCTCCGCGGCGCGGGCGAAGCACTCCGCGCTGAACACCTCCCTCTCCTGGGAGCAGGACAGCGTGGAGCAGAACCTCACGGCGCCCCCAGGCCCGGAGGAGCTGCTTATCGCCCAAGAGGATCGGGCGGAGGACCTCCGGCGGCTGAAGCGCACGCTCTCCCCCCTGGAGCGGGAGATCTTGGTCCACTATTTGAACGGCCTCTCCTACCACGAGATCGCCCGGGCCACCCATCGGTCCGCCAAGAGCGTGGACAACGCCGTCCAGCGCATCCGCAGGAAGCTGGCGCGGCCCTGACTTCGGTGAATTCAGCGGAAGCTGGATACACATATTATTTCGTCCCAGCACGATTTGGTTTTTCCGTTCGGGCCAGGGCAACAAAGAGAGGGTTATCACCATGTACGAAGACAAGACACTCATCTGCAAGGAATGTGGCCAGGAATTCGTGTTCACCGCCGGCGAGCAGGAGTTCTACGCCGAGCGCGGCTTCCAGAACGAGCCTCAGCGCTGCAAGGCTTGCCGCGACGCGCGCAAGGCCGCTGCCCGCGGTCCCCGTGAGTACTTCACCGCTACCTGTGCCGCCTGCGGCAAGGAAGCCCGGGTTCCCTTCGAACCCAAGACCGACCGTCCCGTCTACTGCTCTGAGTGCTTTGCCAAGCTGCGCGAGCAGGGCGGCGAGGCTCCCGTGGAGGAGTAACGCGAAAACCTGACCCCCTCGTAAAAAACCCCGGCGAGCACAGCTCGCCGGGGTTTTCGCATCTGAGAAAACAGGCGGAAACGACCCGCGACCCCGTGAAAAAAGCGCCCCCGCCGGGGGCGCTTTTTGTCTGTTGGAAAACTCACTGGGAGACGGTGTAGTTGGGCGCCTCCTTGGTGATGAACACGTCATGGGGGTGGGACTCCCGGAGACCGGCGGCGGTGATCTGAATGAACCGGGCCTTGGCGCGCAGCTCGTCGATGGTGGCGCAGCCGCAGTAGCCCATACCGGCGCGCAGACCGCCCATGAGCTGGTAGATGGTGTCGGCCACCAACCCCTTGTAGGGTACCCGGCCTTCCACCCCTTCGGGCACCAGCTTCTTGTTGCCCTCCTGGAAGTAGCGGTCCTTAGAGCCTTTGGCCATAGCGCCCAGGGAACCCATGCCGCGGTAGACCTTGAACTGACGGCCCTGGAAGACCTCGTTCTCGCCGGGAGACTCCTCGCACCCGGCCAGCAGGGAACCCAGCATGACCACGTTGCCGCCGGCGGCCAGGGCCTTGGTCAGGTCGCCGGAGAACTTGATGCCGCCATCGGCGATGATGGGCACGTCGTACTCCGCGGCCACCTGGGCGGCGTCGTAGACGGCGGTGATCTGGGGCACGCCGATGCCGGCCACCACGCGGGTGGTGCAGATGGAGCCGGGGCCGATGCCGATCTTCACGCAGTCCGCGCCGGCCTCGATGAGGGCGCGGGTGCCCTCGGCGGTGGCCACGTTCCCGGCGATGAGCTGCACGTCGGGGTAGAGGGCCTTGATGCGCCGGACGGCCTCCAGGATGTTGTGGCTGTGGCCGTGGGCGGAGTCCAGGCACAGCACGTCCGCCCCGGCCTCCACCAGGGCCTTCACCCGGTCCAGCACGTCGGCGGTGGCGCCGATGGCGGCGCCCACCAGCAGCCGGCCCTTGGAGTCACGGGCGGAGTTGGGGTAGACCTGGGCCTTCTCGATGTCCTTGATGGTGATAAGCCCCTTGAGGTGCATTTCGCTGTCCACGATGGGGAGCTTTTCGATCTTATGCGCCCGGAGGATCTCCCGGGCCTGGTCCAGGGTGGTGCCCTCCGGGGCGGTGACCAGGTTCTCCTTGGTCATGACGTTGTCGATGAGCTGGCTCATGTCGGTCTCGAATTTCATGTCCCGGTTGGTGATGATGCCGATGAGCTTGCCGTTGTCGCAGATGGGCACGCCGGAGATGCGGTACTTGGCCATAAGCTCGTCCGCCTCCGCCAGGGTGTGGCCGGGAGCCAGCCAGAAGGGGTTGGTGATGACGCCGTTCTCGCTGCGCTTCACCATGTCCACCTGCTCGGCCTGGGCGCCGATGGACATATTCTTGTGGATGATGCCGATACCGCCCTCCCGGGCTACGGCGATGGCCATGCGGGACTCGGTCACCGTGTCCATGGCCGCGCTCATCACGGGGATGTTCAGGGTGATCTTCCGGGTCAGCCGGGTCTTCAGGTCGATGTCCGCGGGGAGGATGTTGCTCTCCGCGGGGATGAGCAGAACGTCGTCAAAGGTGAGGCCCTGCTTGCCAAACTTCTCTCCCAGATCCGCCATGCCGATCTCTCCTTTTCTCTTGTTTTTGGGACTTGGTAAATTTCATCCATTTTACGATTTAGCCGGGGAAAAGTCAAGGGGAAACTTGCCCCAAGACCATGCTGCCCTGAAATTTCGCCTCCCCCTGGTCGTCCTGGCCCAGGACGTAGGTCGTCTCGCCGTCCCGCCCCAGCAGCAGGGAGAGGGAGCCGCCCGCCCGGCACTCCCGGAGGTAGTCGATGTGCATCTCCCGGACGAAGGAGCCGGCCGGGGCGTTTTGCAGCCCGGCGGCGTCGCAGAAGAAGTCGGCGTAGCGGGTGTTGTTCACGTGGCCGTTGGCGTCGGTGTCGCTGTAATAGAGCGCCCGCGTCCCCACGGGGGCGAGGTCGCCGGGGAGCTTCAGCCGGGGGAGCTTGGTGTCCCGGATGAGGGTGCCGCCGTCGGTGCCCAGGAACTGGGGGAAGTGGTTGGGCCGGGTGATGGACCGGTCCTCCAGGTTCACCAGCGTCCAGATGGAGAGCGCCCTGCCCACGGGTTTTCCGTCCACCAGGAAATCAAAGTCCCGGTACATCAGCGGCTTCTCCCCGCCCCGGTGCCAGGTGCGCAGGGTCAGTCTGTCCTCCCAGCCCAGGGGGCGGTCCAGGGTGAACCGGGTGCGCACCACCATCCAGCAGTGGTTATAGCGCCGCACCATCTCCACGTTGGTGGCGCCGAACTCCCCGGCGGCCAGCCCGGCGGCGTCCTGGAGATATCCCAGCAGGGCGGAGGCGCGGCAGTAGTTGAAGCAGTCCAGGCTGTGGCTGTCCACGGCGTAGGTCGTCTCAAAAAACAAAAGGATCCCTTCTTCGCTTGGTTTGCATACCCTATTCTACACGATTTTCCCCCGAAAGGGAAGAGGCGGGCGCTTCGAATTTCCCCTGAAAGGACAAAAACCCCGGCGGGCGCGTCTGCCCGCCGGGGGGTGTCTTACAGAGCGGTTTTGGTGTTCAGGCAGATGCCGGCCCGGGCGTCCCAGTTGACTTCATAGCCCAGCACGTCGCCCAGGTCCCGGAGGTTGTAGAAGAGGTAGCCGCCGCCCTGCTCGTCGGTGAGCTGGATGACGTCCAGCTTGGTGGGTTCATCGTCCACCAGGGTCTCCGTCTCCGGGGCGGTGTAGGGCTGGTCGCCGGAGAAGGGGGAGTCGGCGCTGTCCAGGGAGAGGTAGGGGATGCGGGTGGTGAGGGTCACCTTGCCGTTGTAGCCCACGTTGAACTGGGCGGGGGTGCCGACGAGCGCCTGGGCCAGATCCCGGAGCATGACGTAGTTGACGTCGTTGCCGTTCTCATCGGTGAGGGCGTACATGTTCAGCTGGACGGACTTGTCGTTGATCTGCACCGTCTTGGTGGCCTCCCGGGCCATGGGAGGCTCTTCCACCACAGGCTCCTCCGCGGCCTTGGCGGCGGCCTCAGCGGCGGCTTTGGCGGCCTCCGCGGCGGCCTTGGCGGCCACGGCGGCGGCGTCCGTGCCGGCGCCGCTGGAGACGCCGGAGGCGACGTACCAGAGCTGGCTGATGTTCTTGAGGATGCCGTCCTGGCTGCCGCCCCGGAGGGAGCTGTTGGTCAGGGGGGTGCGCCCGCAGCAGTAGTAGGGGGCGGGGTCGCAGCAGTAGAAGGTGCCGGTGTTGGCGTCGTAATCGGTGAGCAGAACGGCGTGGGGCTGGGAGGTGGCGTAGGCCACGACGCCCTCGGGATGGGCGGCCAGCAGGTCGATGAGCGCCTGGCGCTTGGAGGCCAGGGAGGAACCGGCCCAGCCGCTGTTGCGGCGCATCACGGACACGTGCATACCCTTATATGTAAAGTTCCAGGCCAGCCCGCCGGACCAGGCGACCTTGCGGACGGAGGACTCGGTGATGGAAGCCCAGTCGGCGTCGGCGTCCACGATGGCCTTGCGCCGGAGCATCATGGCCGTGGAGGCCAGGGTGCAGGTGCTGCGGCCCTGCTGCTGGGCGAAAACGCCGGAGCCGTTGATGTCCGCGGCGGCGGCGAACGTGGGAAAGGCCCCCAGGGCCAAAATCAGCGTCAAAAACAAACTTAGCAACCGCTTCTTCATTCTTGCTTCTCCTTTGTAACTGCTCTGAAACCATCGTCGCCATGAATTTGTCATTTATTGTAACATTTTCTTTTCCAAATTGCAAGAGAAATTTTTGCCGGACGCATAATTTTTTTCGGGAAGGGGCAGTCTAGGGGGAGAAAACAAGGAGTTGAGAACGATGGCAAAACGCCTGGGACGGCAGACGGTGGAGCTGGAACGGCCGGTCTGCATCGCCGCCCACGCCGCCGTGGGGGGCAAAAAAGAGGGGGAGGGGCCGCTGCGGCGGTACTTCGACCACCTCACCGCCGACGACACCTTCGGGGAGAAGAGCTGGGAAAAGGCGGAGTGCAAGATGCAGCAGCTGGCGCTCCAGCTCGCCCTGAAGAAGTGGGGCAGAGAGGCGGAGGCGCTGGACTTTCTGCTGGCGGGCGACCTGCTGAACCAGTGCATCTCCTCCTCCTTCGCCGCACGGGAGAGCCAGGTGCCCTTTTTGGGGCTGTACGGCGCCTGCTCCACCATGGGGGAGTCGGTGGCCCTGGCCGCCCTGCTCATCGACGGCGGGGGCGCCCGGACGGCGGCGGCGGTGACCTCCTCCCACTTCTGCACCGCCGAGCGGCAGTACCGCAACCCCCTGGCCTACGGCGGCCAGCGCACGCCCACCGCCCAGTGGACCGCCACCGCCGCGGGCTGCGCCATCCTCTCCGCCCAGGGCGTCGGCCCACGGGTGACCCACGTCACCGTGGGGCGGGTGGTGGACAAGGGCATCAAGGACGCCAACAACATGGGAGCTGCTATGGCGCCCGCGGCGGCGGACACCCTCCTGGCCCATTTCCGGGAGACCGGACTGACGCCCGACTACTACGACCTGGTGGTCACCGGCGACCTGGGCAAGCTGGGCCGGGAGATCCTGCTGGAACTCACCGGCGACGAGGGCCTGGACCTCTCCGGCTGCCACAACGACTGCGGGCTGCTCCTCTACGACCTCGCCAAGCAGGACGTCCACAGCGGCGGCTCCGGCTGCGGCTGCGCCGGGAGCGTTTTGAACGGCTACCTCCTGCGGCAGATGGCGGAGGGGACGCTGCGGCGCATCCTGTTCTGCCCCACCGGGGCGCTGCTCAGCCCCACCTCCACCCAGCAGGGGGAGTCCATTCCCTCCATCGCCCATGCGGTGAGCATCGAGGTGTGACTATGGAATATGTGAAAGCCTTTCTCTGCGGCGGGGTGCTGTGCCTCATCGGCCAGATCCTCATCGACAAGACCAAACTCACCCCCGCCCGCATCCTGACCACCTATGTGGTGACCGGCGTGTTCCTCACCGCCGTGGGGGTCTACCCCAAGCTGGTGGACTGGGCCGGGGCGGGGGCCACGGTGCCCCTCACCGGCTTTGGCTACTCCCTGGCCCGGGGCGTCGCCCGGGCGGTGGCGGAAAAGGGCTGGCTGGGGGTCTTCACCGGCCCGCTCACCACCACCGCCGGCGGGGTGGGCGCGGCCATCTTCTTCGCCCTGTGCGTGGCCCTGCTCTGTCGGCCCCGATCCAAATAAAA
>CANRLZ010000007.1 GCA_947631595.1 uncultured Oscillospiraceae bacterium | reverse complement strand
GCAGGAGCGGATCCTGTCCAGCAGGGTGCTGAATCCGTCCAAGTTGTTGGGGATGGTGAACACGTCCGCCAGGACGATGCCCTCCGAGTTGAGGATGAAACAGTCGTGCTTGTCCTTCGAGACATCGATGCCAACAGAAACCATAGCAAAACCTCCGGCAGTAGATTTATGATGCTGCATCCACAGAACACCTTGCCTTGTAGCCTTGTTCCACATAAACCGTCTGGCGGTATTTAACTGATCAACAAATCTGCAAGGGGCTGCGGTTGGAACCTTTCGTGAACCGTCTTGCGGTAGGAGAATGAAACCAATCCACAGCATCCCTTACAGTGTAGCACATGACCTTGGAGAGGGTCATTAAAAACTACTACTCTATAATACAAGGAGAATGTAAAATGACCCTTGGAACCTGTCTGGAAAATGTGCGCGCGACCACCCCACTGGTGCACAACATCACAAACTACGTCACCGTCAACGACGTAGCCAACATCATCCTGGCCTGCGGCGGCAGCCCCATCATGTCCGACGAACCCAGGGACGTGGAGGACATCACCTCCATCTGCGGCGGTCTGAACATCAACATCGGCACCCTCAACGAGCGGAGCATCCAGGCCATGTACCTGGCCGGGGCGAAGGCCAACGAACTGGGCCACAAGGTCCTGCTGGACCCCGTGGGCGCCGGCGCCAGCCGCCTGCGCACCGAGACGGCCCTGGGCCTCATGGAAAAAATGCATTTTGACGTGATCCGGGGCAACGTCTCCGAGATCAAGACCCTGGCCGGGAGCGCCGCCGCCACCCGTGGCGTGGACGCCTCGGCGGCGGACGCGGTGACGGACGAGAACCTGGACGCCATGGTGCGCCTGGTGAAAGAGCTGTCCGCCCGGACCGGCGCTGTCATCGCCATCACCGGCGCCATCGACCTGGTGTCCGACGCCCAGCGCTGCTATGTCATCCGCAACGGCCGGGCGCAGATGGGCGCCATCACCGGCACGGGCTGCCAGCTCTCCGGCATGATGACCGCCTTCCTCGTGGCCAACCCGGATCGACCCCTGGAGGCCACCGCCGCGGCGGTGTGCGCCATGGGCCTGGCCGGGGAGATCGGCCTGGAAGCGCTCCAGCCGGGGGAGGGGAACGCCACCTACCGCAACCGCATCATCGACGCCATCTACCGCATGGACGGCGTGGCCCTGGATCGGGGGGCGAAGTATGCCGTGCGATAAAAAAGACCTGCTCCTGTACGCCGTGACGGACCGGAGCTGGCTGGGGGGACAGACCCTCTATGAGCAGGTGGAGCAGGCGCTGAAGGGCGGCGTCACCTTCGTCCAGCTGCGGGAGAAGCACCTGGACGAGGGGGCGTTTCGCGCCGAGGCGCTGGAAATTCAAAGGTTGTGCCGGGAATACCGCGTCCCCTTTGTCATCAACGACGACGTAGCCCTGGCGCTGGCCGTGGACGCCGACGGCGTCCACGTGGGCCAGAACGACATGGAGGCCGGGGACGTCCGGGCGCTGCTGGGGCCGGACAAGATCTTGGGCGTCTCCGCCCAGACGGTGGAACAGGCCGTGCTGGCCGAGGCCAGGGGCGCGGACTACCTGGGCGTGGGGGCGGTGTTCCCCACCGGTTCCAAGGACGACGCCGAGGACGTGAGCCTGGCGACCCTGAAAGCCATCTGCGGGGCGGTCTCCATCCCGGTGATCGCCATCGGCGGCATCGGGGCGCGGAATGTGGAAAAGCTGGCGGGCAGCGGCATTGTGGGGGTGGCGGTGATCAGCGCCATCTTCGCCGCCCAGGACGTCCGGGCCGCGGCGGCGGAGCTGCGGGCAAAGACGGAGAGGATCGTGTGATCGATGGACAAGAAATTCGCCATCTTCGACATGGACGGCACCCTGACGGACTCCATGCGGTACTGGGACGCGCTGTTGCCGGAATACCTGGCGCGGCAGGGGGTGGATCACATCCCGGAGGAGCTGCTGGAGCGGGTCTGCCCCCTGACCATGGAGGAGACCATCCGCATCTTCATCCAGGAACTCCACCTCTCCGCCGACCTGGATACCGTGATGAATGACCTCCAGGCCATCATGGCGGGGCACTACCGCCGGGACGTGCCGTTGAAGCCCGGCGTGCGGGACTATCTGGAGACGCTCCACGGCAGGGGGGTGCGTATGTGCGTGGCCTCCGCCACGCCGGAGAAGCTGATCCGGGCGTGCCTGGAGCGGCTGGACGTGGCGCGTTTCTTCCGATTTTTCCTCTCCTGTGACGCGGTGGGCGTGGGCAAGACCCGGCCGGACGTCTACCACGAGGCGGCGCGCCGCCTGGGCGCGTCCAGGCCGGAGGAGGTAGCCGTCTACGAGGACTCCTACCGCGCCGTGAAGACGGCCCGGGAGGCGGGCTACTACGTGGTGGGCGTCTACGACGCCGAGGCCGCCGACCGCTGGGAGGAGATCTGCACGCTCTCAGACGAGCACTTTGAACAGTTGGGGTGATCTATCGTATAAAAGCGGCGGACCGGGGGCACCACTCTCCGTCGCTCTAAAAAAGTAATGCTGAAAAATCAAAGGAGGTAAAGAGGATGAAAACAGCATTATCCATCGCCGGAAGCGATTCCAGCGGAGGCGCCGGCATCCAGGCCGATCTGAAGACCATGACCATGAACGGGGTGTTCGCCATGAGCGCGGTGACCGCGCTGACGGCCCAGAACACCACGGGGGTGACGGCGATCTCAGAGGTGACGCCGGAGTTTCTCCGGCAGCAGATCGACGCCGTGTTCACCGACATCCGCCCCGACGCGGTGAAGACCGGCATGGTATCCTCCGCGGGGCTCATCGAGGTCATCGCGGAGCGCCTGCGCTTCTACCAGGCGGAGAACATCGTGGTGGACCCGGTGATGGTTGCCACCAGCGGCGCCCGGCTTTTGGAACCCGGCGCGGAGCGGGCGCTTCAAGCGCTGCTGCTCCCCCTGGCCGACCTGGTGACGCCCAACATCCCCGAGGCGGAGATCCTCTCCGGCGTGTCCATCCGCTCAGAGGCGGATATGCTCGCCGCCGCGCGGGCCATCGGCGAGACCCACGGCTGTGCCGTGCTGTGCAAGGGCGGCCACAGTCTCAGCGACGCCAACGACCTCCTGTGGGCGAAGGGCGAAGCCCGTTGGTTCCGGGGCCGCCGCATCGAAAACCCCAACACCCACGGCACCGGCTGCACCCTCTCCAGCGCCATCGCCGCCAACCTGGCCAAGGGCTTTGGCCTGGCCGACGCCGTGGAGCGGGCGAAGGACTACATCTCCGGGGCGCTGGGCGATATGCTGGACCTGGGAAAGGGCAGAGGCCCCATGAACCACGCCTTTGACCTGCAAAGCCGTTTCCGGCAGGAGGCGCGCTGACATGGAAAAACGGACTTCCACCGTGGAAAACGGTCTGATCTGGTTCGGCGCCGGGGTCTCCATCGCGGAGATCCTGACGGGCACCTACTTCGCCCCCCTGGGCTTTGGAAAGGGCCTGTGCGCCATTCTTCTGGGCCACCTTATCGGCTGCGCCCTGCTGTTTCTGGCCGGTCTCATCGGCGGCCAGACCCGGAAAAGCGCCATGGAGACCACGAAGATGAGCTTCGGCCGGCGGGGCGGCCTGCTCTTTGCCGCGCTGAACATCGTCCAGCTGGTGGGCTGGACCGCCATTATGATCTACGACGGCGCCCTGGCCGCCGGCGGTATCTGGGCGGTGGGCAACTGGGTTTGGTGCGCCGTCATCGGCGGCCTCATTGTGGTGTGGCTGCTCATCGGCATCCAAAACCTGGGCAAGGTGAACACCCTGGCCATGGCCGCGCTCTTCATCCTGACCATCCTCCTCAGCGTCGTCATCTTCCAGAACCGGGCGGCTCTGGCCGTGACGGACGACGGCCTCACCTTCGGCGCGGCGGTGGAGCTGGCGGTGGCCATGCCCCTGTCGTGGCTGCCCCTCATCAGCGACTACACCCGCGAGGCGGAAAAGCCCCTGCGGGCGACGGCGGTGAGCGCCGTGGTCTACGGCCTTGTGAGCTGCTGGATGTACCTCATCGGCATGGGCGCGGCCATCTTCACGGCCCAGGCGGACATCGCCGCCATTTTGGTGAAGGCGGGTCTGGGCGTCGCCGGGCTTCTCATCGTGGTATTCTCCACCGTGACCACCACCTTCCTGGACGCCTACTCCGCGGGCGTGTCCAGCGAGTCGGTGTGGGCGAATATCCCAGGCAAGTGGTTCGCCGTGGGCGCGGCGGTGCTGGGCACGGCGGGGGCGATCCTGTTCCCCATGGACGACATCACGGACTTCCTCTACCTCATCGGCTCTGTCTTCGCCCCCATGATTGCCATCCAGATCGCGGACTATTTCCTCCTGAAACGGCGACCCACCGCGGGCGCGGTGGACTGGCTCAACCTGGCCGTGTGGGCCGTGGGGTTCGCGCTGTATCGGTATCTCATGGGCGTGGACATCCCCGTGGGCAACACCCTGCCGGATATGGCGCTCACCGTCCTCCTGTGCCTGGCGGTAAGCCCCCTGCGGAAAAAGGAGGCGGCGTGAGATGGCCAGATGCGTCATCATCGGCGGCGCCTCCATCGGAGACTACGCCCACGCCCGCGGGGAGCTGCGCCCGGACGACTGGTGCGTCTTCTGCGACTGCGGCCTGCGCCACCGGGCGGGTCTTGGCCGGGAGCCGGATCTGGTGGTGGGGGATTTTGACTCCCACCCCGACCCCCACCTGGCCGCGGAGACCATCACCCTGCCCCACGTGAAGGACGACACCGACACGGTCTACGCCGTGAAGGAGGCCCTGGCCCGTGGCTATGACGACTTCCTCCTGCTGGGCGCCGTGGGGGAGCGCCTGGACCACACCCTGGGGAACGTGGGCATCCTGCTCCAACTGGACAGCCAGGGCAAGCGCGGGCGCATCGTGGACGACTACGGCGACATGGAGATCGTCTCCCGTGCCGCCCAGGTGCCGGATACCTTCGCCTATTTCTCCCTCCTGGCTGTGGACGGCCCGGCGGAGGGCGTCACCGTCGAAAACGCCCTCTACCCTCTGCAAAACGGCCGCCTCACCGGCGACTACCCCCTGGGCGTCAGCAACGAGCCTCTTCCGGGCCGGACCGCCCGCGTCACGGTGACCCAGGGGCGTCTGCTCCTCATCCGCGTCCTGTAAATCACCCCGCCCCGCGCCGAAAAAAATTTCCTCGAAAATGGGGAGAGAGTGTGGTATAATATCCACGCTCGGTGTGCAAAGCACACCGGCCTGCCACCGGCAGGCGCACTTTTGCCTCGCAAAAGTGCTGGCGTGAATGTTACACCATAGTCTAAACCGGCCTTGCCGGTTTGGCGCCGCTCTTGCGGCGCACAAGCCGCACAGCGGCTTGCAACTATGGTATAATACAACGTAACACCTCATGAGGAGGAAAGCGACGTGAAAACAGGGATCATTGACGCGGGCGGCGGGATGCGGGGCATCTATGCCTCCGGCGTGCTGGACCGGTGCTTGGATCTGGGCGACGCCGTCCATTTTGACGTGGCCATCGGCATCTCCGCGGGCAGCGCGAACCTCTGCTCGTACCTGGCCGGCCAGCGTGGCCGCAACTACCGCTTTTACACGGAGTACGCCTTTCGTAAGCAGTACATGAGCCTGAACAACTTTCTCCGCAAGGGTTCCTACGTGGATCTGGACTACGCGTACAGCGTCCTGAGCAACTCCGGCGGGGAGTACCCGGTGGATTACCCCGCCCTGGCGGCCAACCCCACGGAACTCCTGGTGGTGGCCACCGACGCCGCCACGGGGGAGGCCGTCTACTTCGACAAGGGCGATATCTCCCAGGACAACTACAACGTCTTCAAGGCATCCAGCTCCATCCCGTTCGTCAGCAGACCCTACCCCATCGGCGGCAAGCTGTACTACGACGGTGCACTGAGCGACCCCATCCCCCTGGACAAGGCGTTCTCCTTGGGCTGTGACCGGGTGGTGGTGGTGGTGACCCGCCCGCTGAGCATGGTGCGCAAACCGGGCACCGACGTCAAGCTTGCCCGCCGCATCCAGCGGAAATACCCCCGCGCCGCCCAGGCGCTGCGGCAGCGCGCGGAGCGCTACAACGTCGCCATCGCCTACGCCAAACAACTGGAGCGGCTGGGGCGCGTGCGGGTCATCGCCCCGGACAACATCGAGGGCATGAGCACCCTGAAAAAAGACCGCGCCGCCATGCTGCGCCTCTACCAAAAGGGCCTTCGGGACGCCGACCGGATCAAAGAATTCCTGCGCGCCTGATGTTCGCCGAAACAGAGCGGGTCACCCGGAGGGTGACCCGCTTTTCCTATCCATCCGCCCTGTGGCGGAGGTCGTTGAGCCATTCGCCGTTGTATTTGAAGAACCGCGGCCCGGCGACCGCGCTCCTGATGCCGGAGAGATGCTTAGCCAGGGCGGACAGCGACCAGACCTCGCCCCGGTAGCTGACGTGCTTGTCGTCCACGACCTCACACAGTACGCCGTTGTTCTCACTTCTCCCGTAGCAAAACTCGATCTGTTCCCCCGGCCCAATGCCGCAAAGGGAGAAGGCAAACGGCGCCTGACGCTCCCGGTGCAGCGTCTGGATCTCCTGGGCCAGCGCCTCGTCCTGTTGCGCCGCGGCGGTAGCGCGCCACTTTTTCAATCGGCTGCGGTAGCCGTTGATCTCCGCGATGGCCTCCAGGATGGAGTAGGCGTCCTCCGGCGTCATGGCGTAGAACTCCCGGATGCGCCGCTTGCCGTCCACATCCTCCACCGAGCGCAGGTCGGGGTTGAGCTTGTCCAGGATGGAGTGGAGCTTTTTGTCCGGAAGGGCGGAGTCCACCTCGTAAGTGGCGTACACCCGGAAGGCGAAGGGCACGGCGGTGCTGCGGTTCAGTTCCGCCAGCCGCTGCTCCACATCGGTGGCGTAGCCGATCTTCACATACTCCGGGAACGACGGATTTGTCAGAATGTAGATGTACCCCATTTCACGTCCTCCTCGCCTTTGCGCCTGACAATTTCAGACAGTATCATTCTAATGCGGTTTCTCCTTCCCGTCAAGCCGCAAAAAAGCGCCCGCTTGCCGGGTGGAAATCCGGGGACAGTTGTGGTACAATGTCTAAAGAGCTGTCGTCCTAAACTTTGAAAGGAAAGGGAAGAAAAGCTATGGGTCCCAAAGAGATCCTGGCGGAGGCCGCCGCCATACAGGAAGAACTGCAAGCCATACGGCATGATCTGCACCGACACCCCGAACTGGGCTTCGACCTTGCCTACACCCTGCCCTATGTGCGTGAAAAGCTGATCGGCATGGGGTACGCGCCGGTGGAGTGCGGCAAAGCCGGCCTTATCGCCCTGGCGGGAGGGAAAAAGCCCGGCAAGACGCTTTTGCTGCGCGCCGATATGGACGCGCTGCCCATCGCGGAGGAGGCGGACGTCGAGTTTGCCAGCCTGTCTCCCGGCCGGATGCACGGATGCGGACACGATATGCACACCGCCATGCTCTTGGGCGCGGCGAAACTGCTCAAAGCCCACGAGGATGAGCTGGAGGGCACTGTCAAGTTGGTTTTTCAGCCGGCGGAGGAGCTGTTTCAGGGGTCTCCCGACATGCTGGCGAACGGTCTGCTGGAGGCCCCGAAAGTTGACGCCGCCGCGATGATCCACGTCATGGCCGGCGTGCCGCTTGCAAGCGGCAGCGTGCTGGTGGCAGACGGCGGCGTATCCACCGCTTCCTGCGAGCAGTACCACATCACGGTGCGCGGCAAGGGCGGGCACGGCGCCTCGCCGCACTTGGCGGTCGATCCCATCACCGCCGCCGCGCACATCCACATCGCCTTGCAGGAAATCAGCGCCCGCGAGCTGGACGGCAACGAGTTCGGCATTTTTACGACCGGTCATTTTGCGGCAGGCGAGGTGAGCAATGTCATCCCGGACAAGGCGGAGATGTGGGGCACCATCCGCACCACGGACCCGGAAAACGCCGTCGGGGAGCGGATCAAGACCCGTATGCGGGAGATCTGTGCCGGTCTGGCGGCGGCTATGCGCTGTCAGGCGGAGGTGGAGTTTTATGATTACTGTCCCTGCATGGACGTCGACCCGGCGCTGGCCACGGATACGTTGACCTATACACAGGAATTGCTTGGCCCGGCGGCGATGAATTTAAACGTCATCAGCGGCGGCAAGGCGGGGGGCGGCAGCGAGGATTTCGCCTTCGTGAGCCACAGGGTCCCGACCGCGACGATGTTTCTGGTCGCCGGCGATATGGACAAGGGGTATTGCTACGCGCAGCACCACCCCAAGGCGAAGTTCGACGACGCGGTGCTGAGCCGCGGAGCGGCCGTCCACACCTGGCTGGCACTGCGCTGGCTGAAAGAACACAAAGACTGACCGGCGAGGGGGTAAAAAGAGTAGCGAAATCGGCCGTGTCCACCGACCAGAATCGGCGATAGACTTCGGATACGATATCCAGCTTACCTACTGTAAAACGTGAGGAGGAATGACACAATGATGAATTTGAGCAGACTTGAAGAAATAAAGGACTTGCGGACGGTGTGGCCGCATGAAGCCCTGGACTTCACGCCATGGTTGTCACAGGATGATAACATTGCGCTCCTTGCGGATGCAGTTGGGCTTGATATTACCGTCGACGAAACGGAGTCTTCCGTGGGGGATTTCAATGTCGATATCTTTGCGTCCGAGACGGGAACGGATCGGAAAATCATCATTGAGAATCAGCTGGAGGACACCAACCACGACCACCTCGGCAAGTTGATAACTTATGCGTCCGGCAAATCGGCGGATGTGATTATATGGGTAGTGAAACACGCCCGTGAGGAACACAAAGCTGCCATCGAATGGCTGAATAACCATACCGATGAGAAAATCGGATTTTTCCTATGCGAGATAAAACTGTATCGCATCGGTACTTCCGAGCCTGCTGTGAAGTTTGAGGTCATTGAAAAGCCGAACGACTGGACAAAGGAAGTAAAAAAGAGCGAGTCCGCAAATGGGACTCAGCAGCAGAGATACGATTATTGGGTGGCATTTCAGGACTATGCCTTCCAAAATGCTCAGTTTGCAAAGAACTTCAATCGCAGAAAGCCGTCTATGGATTATTGGATGAACTTCAGTGTGGGTTCTTCTGCTTGCCACATCGCCGTGACGCAGATTCAGAAACGGAATGAACTGGATGTGGAACTGTATATCAGCGAGGATAAAGACCTGTTCCACTCCCTTTTTAGTAACAAGGACGCCATCGAATCCGATACTGGATTGACCTTTGACTGGAGGGAACTGCCGGAGCGTAAGGCAAGCCGTATCATTATCGAAAAGAGCGTGACTTTCGGTGACAAGGATCAATGGAATGCACAATTCGACTGGGTGATCGATGTCATGCTCAAAATGAAGAAGGCGTTCAGGAAATATTTATAATTTGTCTTGTTTGAAGGAGAAGACACAGAATGGGAGAGAAAGTATATAAGCCCATTGTAAAAGATGGAGATCACCTCATTCGCTCTAAGAACGATCCAGACCGCGTGAGAGGATTGACGCGGGACGAAAATAATCAGAATCCGGACATTATCGAGTGGGAAGAGTACGATTTGGACGATTTGCGGAGCGATGATCGTGATCCATACCCTTATGAAGAACGGCACGTTCAATTGACGCCAGAGCAGGAAGAGTTTGCACAGCAAGTCGGAGAAGCTCTGGCCACGGCCATTGCAGCCGGAGGTAGATTACTGTTTCGAGAGATTATATCTCCTTGGTGGAAAAATACTGCATGGCCTTGGATCAAGGAGAAGGGCCGCGGCATAAAAAATGCCCTCAGCGGGAAAAGTCAGCAAAAGGTCACAATGACAGCAAAGACGGCGAATATGAAACAAATTGAGCCAGATAGACGGTTTGCAGATGTTTCTTCACAGATCGATGAGGTATTTGAACGGTTTTACTTCGAGATGGATGAACAGGAAGCCAAAGCCCATGCGATGAGATTGGTCTATCACATGCTTGGCGTTGTAAATGAGATCCGAATAATCGGTAACGCTCAAATCAGGAAAGACTGTGAAACCAAAGAACTGTGTATTGAACGGCAGAAGGAAGCTGAGAAATTTCTTTCGGAGAAGGTAGCGGCTGGCCTGGATCAGTTGCTTTCAAACGAGAATTTGCGACTGGACCTAAATGCGTCAAGGGAATTGTTCTCATTGACCGGTGGAGGAGTTCGTCTCAATGGTGAGTATGTTCCCGTACAGGCTATTAAAATAGGTGAGGCGTTAAAAACTATCTCAATTTCGGAACAAGAGGGACAGGAAAAGTAATTTGATCATATAAAAAGGGGATATGTATGAGAGGCAGCGTTAAGGTAATAAAATTTACTGCTGGTATGTCAATTGTATTTTTGGCATTGACTTATTTCACTACGGTGAATATTGAGGCACATATTCTTGAATTAAATACAATATGGCTTTCAAATAATCTTGCGCTGACAGTATTTGGAGGAGCGTTCGCAAGTATGCTTGTGGTTTTGATTTGTGAGGTGCAAAAATATATTACTGCAAAAGCATCTGTGGAGGAATACATATTCTACCAAGCGCTTTATTTATACCAAGCATTATTTTTGATGCAGCAAAATATATCCGATTATCAAAACAACGCAGAGGCGATCGTTCCGGATAATCTCTTGGATGAATCAACAAGAATGATTCAGAGTGAGATTATTGCTTTGCAAGGAGTTGATTATGCACCGTTTAGGCAAAAGAATCTCTTGCTATCAGCACACCAAAAATTCTGCAAGGGAACGGCGGCCAATATGCAGCCAATTATAACGGGATGTAATGCAGTAAGAATTGCAATCAATAAAACAAGAATAAACTATCTAATGCAAAATCTCTCAGGCGGATTGGTAACTTCTGCAAGTGAACCTATGAAAACAGTATTATCAATTCAGCATGATAGAGTTTCAAGTGCCCTAGAGGAAGTGGATGAATATCTGAAAGACATTGATAAATGCTGCAAGCATCGTTACGGCTGGGAAAAACAACGGGAACAGATACGCTCTAATTATGTGAATGTATTTGAAGCATGGAATTTTGAGAAGGAGTTTCAAAACTGAGTTTGATCTAAGAAAATAGAAGGTGGAATTGTAGTGGCATAGAGACTATATTCACTCGCAATACACACCCTCGCCATTCTGACTTATTCCCTACCGTTAATTAGGGTGGCGTGTGGGGGTATCCGGACGCTTCGTTGCATTGTATCAATGTTGGAGTGGCAACAGATATGATCTTGCGGACTTTGATACAGCGCCGAACGATCATTGAAACGCCCGCCTTTGCGGTGTAAAACCGCATACCCAGTGGCGCCCGGCCGTTTTTCCGTTACACAAAGAGAAAACTCCGCATCTCCGGGAGGAAAGGTGACCCTATGACACAGGACGAGAGAAGGACCCTTCTCATACAAAAGCTGCTCTCTGAGCAGACACGGTATCGGGATTTGCAGATGCCTTCTGACGAGGTGGGGCAAAGGCACCTCCTGCGCTCCCTGATGAACGTCCGCCCGGCGGGGCCGGTGGACGAGGGCTTTTTGCGCGTCCAGGATGCGTACCTGCGGGAGGAGACCGCCCGGAAGGGCGTGACGAATGTGGCCGATTTGACGCCCGTGGAGCCGGGCGTCTACCTCTGGCAGGGCGACATCACCGCCTTGAAATGCGACGCCATTGTGAACGCCGCCAACTCCGGCATGACCGGCTGCTATGTGCCCTGCCACGGCTGTATCGACAACGCCATCCACACCTACGCCGGGGTGCAGCTTCGGCTGGTCTGCGCGGAGCTTATGGAGAAGCAGGGCCACGAGGAACCCACCGGGCAGGCCAAGCTCACGCCCGCCTTCAACCTGCCCTGCGACCATGTGCTCCACACCGTCGGCCCCATCATACGCAGGGCTGTGACGCAAAGGGATCGGGCGCTGCTGGCCTCCTGCTACCGCTCCTGTCTGGAGCTGGCCCGGCGGAACGGGATCAGGAGCGTGGCCTTCTGCTGTATCTCCACGGGGGAGTTTCATTTCCCCCATGGCGAGGCCGCGAAAATCGCCGTGGATACGGTGCGGCAATATAAAGGGGACACGGAGGTGATCTTCAATGTCTTTCAAGACGCCGATCTCCGCATCTACCGGGAGTTACTGGGATGACCTGAAGCGCCTGCGGGACGCCCTGGCCGCGGCGGACGCCGTGGTGGTGGGCGCGGGGGCGGGGCTGTCCACCTCGGCGGGATTTGTCTACGATGGGGAGCGGTTCCGGCGGTATTTTGCAGACTTCGCCGACAAATACGGCTTTCGGGACATGTATTCCGGCGGCTTTTACCCGTACCCGACCCCGGAGGAACACTGGGCCTATTGGAGCCGGTATATCTACCTCAACCGCTACCTGGACGCGCCCAGGCCGGTCTATGAGCAAGTCCTGGAGCTGGTGAAAAACAAAGACTATTTTGTGCTCACCACCAACGTGGACCACTGCTTCCAAAAGGCGGGCGTGGAGAAAACGCGGCTCTTCTACACCCAGGGCGACTACGGCCTGTTTCAATGCTCGAAACCCTGCTGTCAGGAGACCTTTGACAATGAGGCCACCGTCCGGGCGATGGTGGAGCGGCAGGCGGATATGCGCGTCCCCACGGAGCTGCTCCCCGTCTGCCCCCACTGTGGCAGCCCCCTGACCATGAACCTCCGGGCCGACGACGCCTTTGTGGAGGACGAGGGCTGGCACGAGGCGGCGGAGCGCTATGAGAACTTCCTGCGGAGCAGGGGAGACGGGCGCGTCTTGTTCCTGGAGCTGGGCGTGGGGTACAACACGCCCGGCATCATTAAATACCCCTTCTGGCGCATGACCGCCCGCAACCCGGCGGCAGTCTACGCCTGCGTCAACTACGGCGAGGCCGTCTGCCCCCAGGAGATCGAAACGCAGTCCATCTGTATCAACGCGGACATCCAACAAGTCCTGACCGACCTGCAATAGAATGACCCGGCAGCCTGGCGGCTGTCGGGCCTTTTTTTGCCCAAAATCGCCGGACGGTCATATCATGGAAACGGTGGGCCGGTGGGAAATTTGTCCATCTCTGTCCGGGCGCATAGCCGTTGCAAAACCAGGGAAAAATTTGGGACGGGTATACGGAAAAAGACCTGGCTGCGGGAGGCAAGGAACCCTGTACAAAACAAGTGGTCAGGTCGGAAATCTGAAGGAGGACAAGACGAATGAAAGGTTTTGCGATGCTGCACATCGGCGCCATCGGCTGGATCGAGAAGGAAAAGCCCGTGTGCGGCCCCATAGACGCCATCATCACCCCGCTGGCCGTGGCCATCTGCACCTCTGACGTGCACACCGTCTGGGCCGGCGCCATCGGCGAGCGCCACAACATGATCCTGGGCCACGAGTGCTGCGCCAAGGTGGTCGAGGTCGGCGCGTGCGTGAAGGACTTCAAGCCCGGCGACCGGGTGCTGGTTCCCGCCATCACCCCCGACTGGAACTCCCTGGAGGCCCAGGCCGGGTACTCCATGCACTCCAACGGGATGCTGGCCGGGTGGAAGTTCTCCAATTTCAAGGACGGCGTCTTCGCCGAGTACGCCCACGTCAACGACGCCGACGGCAACCTGGCCCACCTGCCCGACTCCATCAACGTGGTGGACGCCTGTATGCTCTCCGACATGGTGCCCACCGGCTTCCACGGCGTTGAGCTGGCCGACGTGCAGTTCGGCGACACCGTCCTGGTCATCGGCATCGGCCCTGTGGGCCTGATGAGCGTGGCCGGCGCGAATATGCGCGGCGCGTCCCGGATCATCGCCGTGGGCACCCGCCCCCTGTGCGTGGAGGCCGCCAAGGGCTACGGCGCCACCGACTTCGTGAGCTACAAGGACGGCTCCATCGAGGAGCAGGTCCTGGCCATGACCGACGGCAAGGGCGTTGACAAGGTGGTCATCGCCGGCGGCACCGTGGACACCTTCGGCAGCGCCGTGAAGTGCCTGAAGCCCGGCGGAAAGATCGGCAACGTGAACTACCTGGGCGAGGGCGACACCATCGGCATCCCCCGGGTGGAGTGGGGCGTGGGCATGGGCCACAAGCAGATCAACGGCGGCCTGATGCCCGGAGGCCGCCTGCGCATGGAGAAGCTGGGTTCCCTGGTGGCCGGCGGCCGACTGGACGTAAGCCCCCTGTCCACCCACGTCTTCGAGGGCTGGGATCACGTGGAGGAGGCGCTGCTCCTGATGAAGGAGAAGCCGGCCGACCTGATCAAGCCGGTCATCAAACTGGCGGACTGAAACTGGCCCCACAGGCACGCCGCGGCTTGTCCGCGGCGTGCCTTTTTTGCCCCAAGGGAAAGGAGGGGACGGCAGCGGACGGAGCGCACGGCCGCCACGGCCACCGCCGCCGCCCTTCTCATGAAACCCCTTGCAAAGTGTGGAAAAACTCGGTACAATAGAAGGGCCAAGTGGCAGATAAGGAGGAACCGCGATGAAGATGACCCAGACCAAAAAGCTGGCCCTGGCGGCGATGTTCCTGGCCATCGGCCTGGTGCTGCCCTTTGTCACCGGGGAGATCCCCAAGATCGGCAACCTGCTTTTGCCCATGCACATCCCCGTGTTCCTGTGCGGGCTGATCTGCGGCTGGCAGTACGGCGGCGTGGTGGGCTTTCTCTGCCCGCTGCTGCGCTTCGCCCTCTTCCACATGCCGCCCATGCCCAAGGGCATCGGCATGGCCTTTGAACTGGCCGCCTACGGCCTGGTGGCCGGGTATCTCTACGGCCGCTCCCGCTGGAAGTGCGTCTACTCCCTCTACCGCTCGCTGATTGCGGCCATGCTGGTCGGCCGCCTCGTCTGGGCCGCCGCCCGGGTGGTGCTCATGGGCACCTCCGGCATCCCCTTCAGCTGGGCGATCTTCCTGGCCGACGGCTTTGTGACCGCCGTGCCCGGCGTCATCCTCCAGCTCATCCTCATCCCCGCCATCATGGTGGCCCTGGATAGGGCCAAGCTGGTGCCCTTCTCCAAGGCCCATCCGCCCGCCCAGAAGGCCCAGCGCGACGTGCGGTAAAGGGGGAGAGGAGCATGGAATACATCCAACTGAGCAACGGCGTGGCCATGCCCAGCCTGGGCTTTGGCACCTATCAGATCGCCGACCTGGATCTGTGTGAGCAGTGCGTCCTGGACGCCATCAACGCCGGTTACCGCATGATCGACACCGCCCAGGGCTACTACAACGAGGAGGCTGTGGGCGCCGCCCTGCGCAAGAGTCCGGTGCCCCGCGAGGAGCTGTTCGTGGTCACCAAAGTCCGCTTCCACAACTACGAGCCGGAGACCTGCCGGACGTCGGTGATGCAGTCCCTGGAGAAGCTGGAGGTGGAGTACCTGGACCTCCTGCTGCTCCACTGGCCCTTTGCCAACTACTACGCCGCCTGGCGGGAGCTGGAGCGGCTCTACCGGGAGGGCGTCGTCCGGGCCATCGGCGTGTCCAACTTCCACGCCGACCGCCTGGTGGATCTCATCAACTACAACGAGATCGCCCCCCACGTCAACCAGATCGAGGCCCACCTCTACTGCCAGCAGCGGGTGAACCGGGAGTGGATGGACAAATACCAGGTGGCCGCCATGGCCTACGCCCCCCTGGGCCAGGCCCGGCGGATGGAGATGTACGAGCTTCCCCAGGTGATGGCCCCGGCGAAAAAGTACGGCAAGACCCCCGCCCAGGTGATGCTCCGCTTCCTCATCCAGTCCGGTTTCGCCCCCATCCCCAAGAGCGTCCACACCGGGCGCATCCAGGAGAACGGCCAGGTGTTCGACTTTGCCCTGGACGAGGCCGAGATGGCCGCCCTCCGGGCGCTGGACACCGGCGTCGCCATGATCGGCAACCCGGAAAATCCCACCCGGGCCGAGGCGTCCATCGGGTGGAAGTAAGACAACTTTTCTCAAGATCACAACCGAATACGGGACGGGCCGCGCGGGGCGAAAAGAAAGTCCCCGCGGCGGAAAGGGGTGCAAATCCCCTGCTAGTGGGTAACTGTGAGGTTCTCCCTCGGGAGAACTAAGCCAGATACGTCAGGCCCTATCCCCAACTCCGCCGACACCAGAGTTGAATGCCCTTTGCGCTCCGCGCCGCCGGTGTATTCTGGCGGCGCGGTGTTTTTTCGTCAACACGCCCGCGCGGGCGAAAGAGAGGAGGGAGACCATGCGGCCGCAAGACAGCTTTGCCCGGCGGCACCCGGCGGTGAATTTCTGCTACTTTGTCCTGGTGCTGGGCTTTTCCATGTTCCTGACCCACCCGGTCTTTCTGGCGGTCTCCCTCGCCTGGGCGATGGGATACCGGGTGGGGCTGGAGGGGGGAAGGGCGCTGCGGCGGGGGCTTTTGACCCTCCTGCCCCTCCTGGCCGTGACCGCGCTCATCAACGTCCTGTGCAACCACCGGGGGGAGACCGTTCTGGCCCACCTCCCCGGCGGCGGGGCGGTGACGCTGGAGAGCCTTCTCTACGCCGTGGCCGCCGCGGGGATGCTGGGCGCGGTGGTGACCTGGTTCGGCTGCTGCCAGGCGGTGATGACCGCGGACAAGACCCTCTTCCTCTTTGGCCGGGCCGCCCCGGCGCTGACCCTGGCCCTGACCATGACCCTGCGTTTCGTGCCCCGGTTCAAAAACCGCCTGGCGGCGGTGATCCAGGCCCAGCGCGGCGTGGGGCGGAGCGTCACGGAAGGGCGGTGGCGTTCGCGCTTCCAGACCGCCGTGACCGTCCTCTCCATCCTCCTCACCTGGTCGCTGGACTCCGCCGTGGCCACGGCGGACTCTATGGCCGGCCGGGGCTATGGCCTGCCCGGGCGCACCAGCTTTTCCGTGTATCGCCTGGAACGGCGTGACAAGGCCGCCCTGCTGTGGCTGGCCCTGTGCGGCGGTTTGATCCTCTGGGCCTGGGCCACCGGCGGCCTGAGTTGGCAGTATTTCCCGGCGCTGTCGCCGGGGCGGGTGACGCCCCGGTCTGTCCTGGCCCTGGCGGCCTATCTGGCCCTGTGCGGCACCCCGCTGATTTTGAACAGAAGGGAGGCGTGGCTGTGGAGACGTTCCAACTGCGCCATGTGACCTTTACCTATCCCGGCCAGCCCCGCCCCGCTCTGGAAGAGGTGAGCCTCACGGTGGAGCGCGGGGACTTCCTGGTCCTCTGCGGCCCCTCCGGGTGCGGAAAATCCACCCTCCTGCGGCAGCTGAAGACCGCCCTGACCCCCCAGGGCCGGCGCACGGGGGAGGTGCTGTTCCAGGGCAGGCCCCTGGAGGCGGTGGGCCGGCGGGAGCAGGCGGAGCGCATCGGCTTTGTCCTCCAATCCCCGGCGGATCAAGTGGTCACCGACAAGGTCTGGCACGAGCTGGCCTTCAGCCTGGAATCCCTGGGCCTGGACACCCCCGCCATCCGCCGCCGCGTGGCGGAGATGGCCACCTTCTTCGGCATCCAGGACTGGTTTGACCGGGATGTCTCCACCCTCTCCGGCGGACAGACCCAGCTCCTCAATCTGTGCGCGGTGATGGTCACCCAGCCCAGCGTGCTCATCCTGGACGAACCCACCGCCCAGCTCGACCCCATCGCCGCGGGGGATTTCCTGGCCACCCTGGGGCGGCTCAACCGGGAGCTGGGCACCACCATCCTCCTCTCCGAGCACCGCCTGGAGGACGCCCTGCCCCTGGCGACCCGAGCGGCGGTGCTGGAGGGTGGCCGCCTCCTCACCGTGGGCGCCCCCCGTGAGGTGGGGCTGGAGCTGCGGCGGCGGGGGGACGATATGTTTCTGGCCATGCCCACCCCCATGCGGGTCTGGGCGGCCACCGACCAGACCGGGGAGAACTGCCCCGTCACCGTGCGGGAGGGCCGTGACTGGCTGGACGCCTTCGCCGCTCGTCACCCCCTTGGGCCGGTGCCGCCGGAGGCGATCGATGCCCATGACGACCCGCCGGTGCTGGAGGGGAGAGAACTCTGGTTTCGCTACGAGCAGGGCGGGGAAGACGTGGTAAAAGGCGCGACCCTGGCCCTGCGCCGGGGGGAGCTTTTGGCCCTCCTGGGCGGAAACGGAACGGGGAAGACCACCGTTTTGAAGCTCCTGTCCGGCCTCCTTCGCCCCCACCGGGGCACGGTGGAGGCCCGTGGCCGTGTGGCCCTGCTGCCCCAGTCGCCGGAGACGCTATTTGTGAAGAATACGGTGGCGGAGGACTTGGCGTGGGCGCTGGAAGACATGGACTTGTCCCCGGAGGAGCGGGCGGAAAAACTGTCCCAGGCGGCGTCGCTCTGCCGCCTGGAGGGTCTGCTGGGCCGCCACCCCTACGACCTCTCCGGCGGGGAGCGCCAACGCGCCGCCCTGGCGAAAGTCCTCCTGCGGGCGCCGGAGATCCTGCTTCTGGACGAGCCTACAAAGGGGATGGACGCCCGGTTCAAGCAGACCTTTGCCCAGATCCTGACCGGCCTGCTGGACCGAGGGGTGAGCGTCCTCATGGTGAGCCACGACGTAGAGTTCTGCGCCCGCTGTGCCCACCGCTGCGCCCTCTTTTTCGGCGGCGCCATCGTCAACGACGCCACCCCCCGCGCCTTTTTCTCCGGCAACCGCTTCTACACCACCGCCGCCAACCGCATGGCCAGAGACCTGTTGCCCCAGGCGGTGACCGACGGGGACGTGATCGCCGCCTGCGGCGGGGAAGTGCCCAAAGAACCCCCGGCGGAGACGGCCGTTTTGTCCTTCCCCTGGCCCCAAAACGCGCGGAGCGCCGCCGCCCCGAAGCCCAAGGCCCTTTCCCGGTGGCGCCGCCTGACGGCGTGCCTGTGCGCCGCCCTGGCCCTGGCCGTCGTCCTCCACTTCTTCGGCCTTTTCGACCTGGGCGGCGTCCTGGCCTGGGCGGGGATCGCCAACCGCGCCCGGCGGCAGATCGTCCTCTACGCCATCCTGGCCGGGTCGCTCATCCTCCTGGGCCTGGCCCTGGGCCTGCCCCCAGGCCGGGAGGCGGGGCGGAGGATCGAAGGGACAAAGCCCCCCTTGCCCCGTGTCCTGACCGCGCTTTTGATCCTCGCCCTGGCGGCCGGGACGGTTTGGCTGGGGCAGACCTATCTGGACAGCCGCCGGTACTATGTCATAGCCCTGCTCCTGCTCTTTGAGTGCATGATCCCGTTCTTCCTGGCCTTCGAGCGGCGGCGGCCGCAGGCCAGGGAGGTGGTCACCGTGGCGGTACTCTGCGCCATCGCCGTGGCGGGGAGGGCGCTGCTGTTCCTGCTCCCGGAGTTCAAGCCGGTGGCCGCCGTGGTCATCGTCTCCGGGGCGGCCCTGGGGGGTGAGACGGGCTTTCTGGTGGGCGCGCTCACCATGCTGGCGTCCAATATGATGTTCTCCCAAGGCCCCTGGACCCCCTGGCAGATGTTCGCCATGGGGCTGGTGGGCGCTCTGGCCGGCGCGCTCTTTCACACCGGCCTGGTGCGCCGGAGCCGGGCGGCCCTGTGCCTCTACGGAGCTTTGGCCACCCTGGCGCTCTACGGCGGCATTATGAACCTCCAGTCCGCTCTGACCTGGAGTCCGGAGCTGAACCGGGCGGTTTTGCTGAGCTACTGCGCCGCCGGTTTTCCCATGGACTGCGTCCACGCCGCCGCCACCTGGGTCTTCCTCTGGTTCGGCGGACCGCCCCTCCTGGAAAAGCTGGACCGCCTCAACGCCCCAGCCAGTCCTCCACCACATCCCGGAGCGTAGCGGGCGTTACGCCGTTGCGGGCCAGCAGCTCCAGGAGCCGCGTGACCTCCCCGGCGTTGACGCTCACGTGGCGGCAGACAGCCTCCTGGCCGTCCGCCGCGTCGGTCACCACCACGCCGTAGCTCTCGCAGTGGAACCCGTCCGCCTCGACGTCCTCCACCAACAGCCCATAGCGCCAACGGCCCCGACCGGCGGGCGGAGCCGCCTCCAGGCCTATCCAGTTCAACACGCGCATGAAGGCGTCCTCCTTTCCTCAAACGGTGACACCCAGCATACCCCGCGATTTTCCGCCTGTCAGTCGGATTTTGGCGATGGCGCAAAATTTTTTGTCCCAGGGCGGGGAGGGGAGGGGAAACGGGGTTGTGCCCGCCGTGGGTTTATGATAGAATAGTGGGGAATTTTCAAAGGAAAAGCGAGGGTGAGCTTATGCGCGACCGCTATGAAAGCCCCCTGTCCGGCCGGTACGCCAGCAGGGAAATGCAGTATATCTTCTCCCCGGACAAGAAGTTCTCCACCTGGCGCCGCCTGTGGGTGGCCCTGGCCCGGGGGGAGATGGAGCTGGGCCTGCCGGTGACCCAGGAGCAGGTGGACGAGCTGGAGGCCCATGTGGACGCCTCCAACATCGACTACGACCTGGCCGCCCAGAAGGAGCGGGAGCTTCGCCATGACGTGATGGCCCACATCCACACCTACGGCGCCCAGTGCCCCAAGGCCATGCCCATCATACACCTGGGGGCCACCAGCTGCTACGTGGGCGACAATACCGACGTGATCCTCATGCGGGAGGCCCTTCTGCTGGTGCGGAAAAAGCTGGTGCGGGTGCTGGACAAGCTGGCCGCCTTCGCCGACCGCTACAAGGCCCTGCCCACCCTGGGCTTCACCCACTTCCAGAGCGCCCAGATGGTCACCGTGGGCAAGCGTGCCACCCTCTGGATGAACGAGCTTTTGATGGACCTGGACGAGGTGGAGTACCGCCTGTCCACCCTGAAACTCCTGGGTTCCAAGGGCACCACCGGCACCCAGGCCAGCTTTTTGGAACTCTTCGGCGGCGACCACGGGAAGGTCAAGGCCCTGGAGGAGAAGATCGCCCGCGAGATGGGCTTTGACGGTGTGGCGCCCGTGTCGGGCCAGACCTACTCCCGGAAGGTGGACTACAACATCCTCTCCACCCTCTCCGGCATCGCCCAGTCTTGCAGCAAATTCGCCACCGATATGCGCCTTCTCTGCCACCTGAAAGAGGTGGAGGAACCCTTTGAAAAGCACCAGATCGGCTCCTCTGCCATGCCCTACAAGCGCAACCCCATGCGCTGTGAGCGCATCTGCTCCCTGGCCCGGTACGTGATGTGCGACGTGATGAACGGCGCGGTCACCGCCTCCAGCCAGTGGTTCGAGCGCACCCTGGACGACTCGGCCAACAAGCGCCTGAGCGTGCCGGAGGCGTTCTTGGCGGTGGACGCCATTTTGAACATCTACGAAAACGTGGCCGGCGGCCTGGTGGTCCACGAGAAGGTCATCGAAAAGCACGTGCTGGAGGAGCTGCCCTTCATGGCCTCGGAGAACATCATGATGGACGCGGTGAAGCGGGGAGGCGACCGCCAGGCCCTCCACGAGCGCATCCGGGTGCTGTCCATCGAGGCGGGCAAGGTGGTCAAGGACGAGGGCAAGCCCAACGACCTCATCGACCGCATCGCCAACGACCCCGCCTTCGGCCTGGACCGGGAGGCGCTGATGGCCCACATGGAACCCAGCCGCTACATCGGCCGCTGCCCGGAGCAGGTCACGGAGTTCCTCCGTGACTGCGTCCGGCCCGTGCTGGACAAGTACGCCGACGCCCTGTCCGGCCAGAGCGCCCAGATCACCGTCTGATCTCCGAGACAGCCCACACAGCCCCGCCTCCTTGGGAGGCGGGGCTGTTATCATTTCCCCAGGAGCTGGGCGATCACCGGGGCGGAGATCTGGGCAAAGCGCCGGGCGGCGGCGATGGACTCCTGGAGGGTGTTGCCGTGGGTGCCCACCTCCACCAGGAGGCTGCCGGGGGAGAGCTGCTGGTTGAAGGCGGAGGTGCGCAGGTTGATGGGTCGGGCGAGGGTGGGCGCCTCCTGGTTCATGGCCCGCTCCAGGGCGATGGCCAGGGAGAGGTTGTTGCGCCAGTTGGGGTGGTTGGCCCCGTTCTGGTCGGTGCCCACCACCAGCATCACCTGGGCGCAGCCGGGGAGGCTATTTGGGTCGGCGACGGTTTTGTAGATGGTGTCGCTGTCCCCCATGGCGTCCCGGTGGACGTCCAGGACGATGGAGATGGAGGGGTAGGCCGCCAGGTATTCCTCCACCGTCTGCCTGGAGCGGGTGTAGGCGCCGTTGTAGTTGGGGTAGTCGTGGAGGGTGCGGTCGTGGAGGACGTTCAGCCCGGCCTGGGCGAAGGCGGCGGCGATCTCGTCTCCCACCCGCAGGACGTTGTGGCTGTCGTCGGTGGTGCGGTAGGAGTCGCTCTGGGAATAGCCGTCCTGGTCGGTCTGGGTGTACGCCTCGGTGGCGTGGGTGTGGACGATGAGGATCTCCGGGCCTTTGCCCTGGCCGGTGAGGGTGATGTTCGCCTGGGCCAAAGCCGCCATGTCCACATCCACCCCGGCGCGGTTGTCCAGGTAGACCCCGTCGGCGTTTGGATAGGCGCTGCCGTCGGCGGGCAAAAAGGTCTGGGCGATGATCTTCGCCCCGGTGGGCTTGCCCTGCTCCACAGGCGGCTCCTCCTCCTGTGCCGGCTCCGAGGGCGGGGGAGAGGCGGGGGCTTCCGCCGCCTCCGGCGCGGCGCTCTCCGCCTCCGGCTGGCGGGCGGAGGCGAGAATTCGCCCCTGCCGCAAGTAGGGCGACTGCCCCAGGGCCAGCCGCTCCCAGAGTCCCACGGCGCCCGCCGGCAGCTGGGTGTCCGCATCCCCCAGGGCCAGCGCCGGGGCGGCCAGCCCCGCCTGTCCAGACCCCAGCAGCCACCACAGCGACAGCCCGGCGAGCAGGAGCGCCGCGGCGCGGCGCGACAGCTTGGCCCATTTCATCTCCATCCCTCCCTTGGCCCCTATCCTATGCGCCCCGCGCCGGAATAGAACAAAAACACGGCCATACCCGTTTGGGTATGGCCGTGTTCGCGCCGGGGGAGGGAACTCACGCGCCCGTCTTCTGGCTCTTGGCCTTGATGACGAAGAGGGTGGCGATCATCAGGAGGATGCCGATGGGCAGACCCAGCAGACCGGGGGCGCCCAGGTGCACCAGCAGGCCGGTGATGAGGTAGGCCACGCCGGAGACCACCGCGCAGGTGATGGCGTAGGGCAGCTGCGTGGAGACGTGGTTGACGTGCTCGCACTGCGCCCCGGCAGAGGCCATGATGGTGGTGTCGCTGATGGGGGAGCAGTGGTCGCCGCAGACCGCGCCGGCCATGCAGGCGGAGATACACACGATGGCCATGGGGTTATCCATGGAGAAGACGTTCTGGACGATGGGGATGAGGATGCCGAAGGTGCCCCAGCTGGTGCCGGTGGCGAAGGCCAGCAGGCAGCCGATGGCGAAGACGATGAAGGGTAGGATGAGTTGCAGGTTGCCTGCGGAGGTACGCACGAAGTCCCGGACGAAGTACTTGGCGCCCAGGGAGTCGGTCATGCCCTTCAGGGACCAGGCGAAGGTGAGGATCAAAATGGCGGGCACCATGGCCTTGAACCCCTCGGGCAGGCAGGACATCATATCCCGGAAGGACATGGCCCGGCGGATGAGGTAGTAGACAAAGGTGAAGACCAGGGCGAAGGCGGAACCCAGCATCAGACCCACGGAGGCGTCGGAGTTGGAGAAGGCCTCGATGAAATTGGTGCCGGAGAAGAACCCGCCGGAGTAGATCATGCCGATGACGCAGCAGATGATGAGGATCACCACCGGGAGCACCAGGTCAAGGACGATGCCTTTGTCGGCGGGGGTGTCGTCCTCGGCGGTGGCGTAGGGATCCTTGCCGGAGAAGAGGTCGCCATTCTCCACGGCGTTGCGCTCAAACCTGGCCATGGGGCCGTACTCAGCCTTCATAAGGACCATGCCCACCATCATAATGATGGTGAGGATGGCGTAGTAGTTATAGGGGATGGCCCGCAAGAAGAGGTTGAAGCCCTGCCCGTCCTCGGCAAAGCCCGCCACGGCGGCGGCCCAGGAGGAGATGGGGGCGATGATGCAAACCGGGGCGGCGGTGGCGTCGATGATGTAGGCCAGCTTCGCCCGGGAGACCTTGTGCTTGTCGGTGATGGGGCGCATGACGGAGCCTACAGTGAGGCAGTTGAAGTAGTCGTCGATGAAGATGAGGCAGCCCAGGACGACGGAGGCCAGCTGCGCGCCCACACGGGACTTGATATGCTCCTTGGCCCAGCGGCCAAAGGCGGCGGAGCCGCCGGCCTTGTTCATCAGACACACCATAGTGCCCAGGATGATGAGGAAGACCAGGATGCCCATGTTGTAGCTGTCGGTGACCGAGGCGATGATCCCGTCGTTGAAGACGTGGAGGATGGTCCCCTCAAAGGAGAAGTTGGAGTAGAGCAGGCCGCCCACTAAGATGCCGATGAACAGGGAGGAGTACACCTCCTTGGTGATCAGCGCCAGGGCGATGGCGATGACCGGGGGGAGCAAGGCCCAGACGGTGTTGTAGACCGCGCTGGGGGACTCCACATAGCCGGTGCCGCCGCAGGTCTCGCAGGGGACCGCCAGGCCGTCGTCGCTAAGGACCACGCCCATGGCGCCGCAGTCGGAGCACTCGATCATCTTGGTGCCCGACGCCTCCGTGGGGTCGGCGGCCAGCGCGGTGGTGGCGAAGGCGAAGAGCATCAACACCACCAGCGACAGGAGCAGGAGACGCTTTTTCATCATGGTTCCATTCCTTTCTCGTTTTCTCTTTTCTCCGGCGTCCGGGCATACAAAAAGCCTGGGCGCTCTCTATGAAAAGCGCCCAGGCCGCCCGAAGACACAAGACGAGCCGCCGATAGCGCTTCACATACCTGTGACAGTCCGCCGGGTATTCCCCGGCGGCCCAGGCGAGCGGCGGCGGACACCGGCCACTCCCTTCGGCGGCGACCCCTTTCCCCAGCGCCGCTGTCCGGCGGTGTTCCGGCTGGGTACTGATGGCCTCCGCGCCTCTATCATGGGGCATTTTAGCACCAAATGGCGAAAAAGTCAAGTATTTCGGCCAAAAGGGCGGCCCTCCGGGGAAATTCGGAGGGCCGTTATGCCGCATTTTGACTTTTAAGTGAGGGCGGACGGCCCAAAGCCGTGGGGGAGAAGTTCCCGCAGGGAGCAGGTCACATACTTCCCGTCGCCCCGGCCCACCAGCACCGTCAATTCCGGGCAGAACTCATAGAGCATCTGGCGGCACGCGCCGCAGGGCCAGCAGTAGTCCTCGCCCTTGCCGACCACCGCCAGGGCTGCCCAGTCGTCCCGGTGTCCTTCGCTCACCGCCTTCACCAGAGCCACCCGCTCGGCGCAGAGGGTGGAGCCGTAGGCGGCGTTTTCCACGTTGCATCCGGTGAACACGCTGCCGTCCTTACACAGCAGCGCGGCCCCGACGGGGAAGTGGGAGTAGGGCACATAGGCCCGCTCCAGCATGGTGCGGGCCAGCCGCATCAGCTCGTCGTGGTTCAAGGGTACTCCCTCCTCAGTCTTCCCATTTGTAGCCCAGGTCGGGCCGGACGCTCACGTCCATGATGTCCTTGGCGTCGTAGAACTGCAAATACCGCTTTCGGGACCAGCGCAGGGTGGTGCCGTCGGGGTGGAGCCGGTCGCAGATCACCGCGGAGATGTCCGACTTGATTTTGGAGTAGGACTCGACGCCCACCGAGGAGAACACCCGGAAGCCCTTGCTCTGAAGATACTGGAATTCCGGGCCGGTCTGGGTCACGTCGTTGCCGTCGTCCGGCCGGGCGCCGTGGGGGTAAAAGTAGAGCTTGGTCTCACCCACCAGGGAACCCACCTCGTCCAGCCAGCGCTGGGTGTCGTCCTGGATGGAGGCCATGGAGTGGGTGGTGAGGTTGATGTGTCCAAAGGAGTGGGAGCCGAAGTACCAGCCCGTCTCCTTCAGCCGCTGGATGATGGGCGCGACGGCGACCCGTTCCGCCTGCCGCTGGACCTCCCAGGCGGGCTGCTCCTCCGGGGCGAGGGTGCGGTCGGTCTGGGTGCGGTAGCCCAAAATGCCCTCGTAGCCGGTGAGGCAGAGGCAGCCCTTGGCGCCGTTGAGGGAAAAGTCGGGGTGCGCCTTGACAAACTTGTCCAGGATGGTGATGGCGTCCAGATCCTGGGTCAGAAAGGTCTCCTGGGTGTAGGGGTCGGTACACTGTGCCCATACGTCCCCGTCCTCGCCGATCACCAGCTTGGAGGTAAAGCCCTCCTCCAGCATGTACTGGTAGTAGTTCACGTCGTCGTAGGAGAGGATCAGCGGCTTTTTGCCCTCCGGGAGCATGAGGGTGTTGCGCTGCATCCGCGTCTCGCCGTTCTCATTGGTGTATTCGCTCCACACGTCGTTCATGTTCACCAGGATATAGCCCCGGTCGTAGAGGCACTGGAGGATCTTGTTGTACTCGTCCACCGTCACCATCCAGTCGTCCAGCCCCTTCTTCTGGGACTCGGAGGCGGCGCAGTCGTGGAACGCCCACTGGGGATAGGCGATCACCGGATGAAAGAAGAGGTGCTCCACCACCTGGTCCGGGCCCCAGCTCTGGGTGAGCGCCGGGGTGGGTTCCGGCGTGGGGGTAGGCTCCGGGGTGGGCGTGGGTTCCGGCGTGGGGGTAGGTTCCGGGGTAGGCTTGCTCAAAAAGGGAAGTCCGGCGCAAGAGGTGAGGAGTAGGGCGGCCAGACACAGCAGGGCCGCCAGGCGAGTCAGCTTGGAAACCATCAGAAACGCTCCCTTTCTCTTTTTCTCGTCGAATTGGGACGAACACCACTTCCATTATACCCGCCGCCCGGTGGGATTGCAATCTACATATCCTTACAAAAGGGAAACAAAATATCCCCGAACCACCCAGGGTCCGGGGATATTTGGAAGCATTTGACAACAAACTCGCCTCAGTCGGTCACGTAGGGCAGCAGAGCGATCTGCCTGGCCCGCTTGATGGCCACGGTGAGCTGGCGCTGATGCATCGCGCAGGTGCCGGTGGTGCGGCGGGGGAGGATCTTGGAGCGCTCGGAGAGGTACTTCTCCAGCTTCTTGGCATCCTTGTAGTCGATGTGCTCTACCTTATCCACGCAGAAGGTGCAAACCTTGCGGCGCTTCCGCCCACGGGGGCGCTGTTCACGATCCATAGCCATGGTAAAAACTCCTTTCAAGCCCCGGCCAAGAGGCCGGGCGCGATAATTTGTGGGGATTTAGAAGGGCAGCTCGCCGTCGTCGTCGTCCAGTTCGGTGAACTGGTCACCGGCGGGGGCGGACGTCTCGTAGGCGGGGCGCTGGGGCGCGGAGGCGCGATGGGGGGCGGAGGAGTAGCTGCGCTGCTCGTAGCCGCCCCGCTGCTCGTAGTTGCCGCCGCCGTCCCCATCCCGGCGGGAGTCGCCGAAATAGACGTTGTCGGCCACCACCTCGGTGGCGCTGCGCCTGTTGCCGTCCCGATCGGTGTAGGGGCGGATCTGAAGCCGACCCTCCACCACGGCCATACGGCCCTTGGAGAAGTACCGGGAGACGAATTCCGCCGTGGCGCGCCAGGTGACGATGGTGACGAAATCGGCCTCGCGCTCGCCGGTCTCTTTGTTTTTGAAGTCCCGATCCACCGCGATGCGGAAGGTGGCCACCGAGACGCCGGCGGCGGTCTGCTTCAGTTCCGGGTCGGCCACCAGACGGCCCATGAGAAAAATTTTGTTGAGCATGGTTCGTTCTCCTTACTGCTCGTCGTTGCAGACGATGACGGAGCGCATGACGGAGTCGTTGATGCGCAGCTGGCGGTCCAGCTCGGCGGGCAGGTCGGGGGTCGCGGTGAAGGTCATGAGGACGTAGTAGCCCTCGTTCAGGTCGTTGATGGGGTAGGCCAGACGACGCTTGCCCCACTCGTTGACCTCGCCCAGGGTGCCCTTGCTCTCCACAAGCGCCTTGAACTTCTCCACCAGGGCGGCGGTGGCATCCTCGGTCAGGTTGGGATCCAGGATGTAAACCACCTCGTAGTTGCCGTTGATCTTTGCCATTTTCTAGCACCTCCTTATGGTCTGATGGCCCCCGGTCGCGCCGGGGGCAAGGATATGGCTTGCCAAATTTACTACGCAAGCCCTATTATTATACCGAATTTTTCCCGTTTGTCAAGAGTTTTTCCGCTTTATTTCGTAGAAAACAGGGGAGAAGACGCCCTTGCATTTTCCTCCATCGTTGGGTATAATGGGGACTGGCCCCAGGGTGGGCCAAAAATTTGCGCTGTACCCACCGTGGACAGCAGCAGGAGGTAATCATTATGAATACGAACGTCAGGACCCGCACACAGACCATGGCCCTACTAGCCCTGTTCACCGCCATTGTGGCGGTGCTGCAACTGGCGGGCACCGCCATCCACTTCGGGGTCTTCGCCGTGTCGCTGGTGGGGGTGCCCATCATCATCGGCGGGGCGCTGATGGGGCCGCTGGCCGGGGCGTGGCTGGGCCTTGTTTTCGGCGTCACCGTGCTGATCTCCGGGGACGCGGCCCTTTTTCTCACCTGGAACCCCCCCGCCACCATCCTCATCGTCCTGCTCAAAGGCACCCTGGCCGGTCTGGCGGCGGGGGCTGTCTACCGGCTCCTGGAGAAGAAGAACAGCTTTCTGGCCGTGCTGGCGGCGGCGGTGGCCTTCCCGGTGGTGAACACCGGCGTGTTCTTCCTGGGGTGCCTGGTGTTCTTCCTGAAGGACTGCGTCGCCTGGGCGTCGGAGAACCTGGGCGTTACCGGCAGCGGCCCGGTGGTGATCGCCACCGCCTTCATCGGCTTCAACTTCTTCTTTGAGCTGGGGGTGGATCTGATCCTGAGCGGGGTGATCGACCGGCTCATCCAGGTGGGCAAAAAGTCGCTGAAAAAAGCGTAAACAGGAGGGATCTCTATGCTCTTGGCCGTAGACGCGGGCAACACCCACATCGTCCTGGGCTGTCTGGACGGGGAGCGGACGCTGTTCACCGCCCGGCTGTCCACCGACCGGAAGAAGACCGCCGACGAGTACGCCCTGATGATGCGCAGCCTCTTCGACCTCCATCAGGTGGACCGTCGGCTGCTGGACGGGGCGATCCTCTCCTCGGTGGTGAGCGAACTCACCGAGGCCCTTCGCGCCGCCATGACCATCGTCTCCCACCATGCCCCCATCGTAGTGGGCGCGGGGATCAAGACCGGCGTGAACATCAAGATCGACGACCCCGGCCAGCTGGGGGCCGACCTGGTGGTGGGCGCGGTGGCGGCCACGGAGCGCTACCCCAAGCCCCTTATCATCTTCGACCTGGGCACCGCCGACACCATGTCGGTCATCGACGGCGACGGCCGGTTCCTGGGCGGCGCCATCATGGCCGGGCCTCGGCTGGGGGTGGACGCTCTCTCCTCCGGCACCAGCGCGCTGCCCCGCATCGACCTGGATCTGCCGGCCAGGGTGATCGGCTCCAACACCATCACCGCCATGCAGTCCGGCGCCATCTACGGCCACGCCGCCCTGGTGGACGGCTTGATCGACCGGGTGGAGGCCGAGCTTGGACGGCCGGTGGCCTCGGTGATCGCTACGGGCGGCTTGGCGGGGGTCATCATCCCCCAGTGCCGCCGGGCCATCGCCGTGGACGAGGACTTGATGCTCCGGGGCCTGCGGCTCATCTACGAGAAGAACCAGTAATCGCGCGACAAACCACAAAAACGGCGTGGCCCAAAGGCCACGCCGTTTTTCTCTGGGTTTTACCGGGGCTGGGGAGTTACTTCGCCAGCTGCTTGGCGATCTCCTCGGCAAAGTTCTCCTGCTTCTTCTCGATGCCCTCGCCCTTCTCGAAGCGGACGGCGTCCACCAGCTTGATGGACCCGCCCAGGGCCTTGGCCTGAGCGGCCACGTACTGCTCCACGCTCATGGAGGAGTCCTTCACGAACTCCTGCTGCATCAGGCAGTTCTCCTCGTAGAACTTCCGCAGCTTGCCGGTGACGATGCCCTCCTTGACCTTGTCGGGCTTGGCGGCCATCTTGGGGTCGTTTTCCATCTGGACCAGCATGATCTTCTTCTCCTCGTCCAGCACCTCCTGGCCCACCTGGGTCTTGTCCAGGAAGCGGGGGTTCAGCGCGGCGATCTGCATAGCCAGATCCTTGCCCACCTCGGTGACCTTGTCGGCGGGGAGGTCGGTGTCCAGGTTGACCAGCACGCCGATGCGGCCGCCCATGTGGACGTAGGAGACGCTCACGCCGGTGCCGAAGCGGGCGAAGCGGCGGATCTTGATGTTCTCGCCGATGACCTGAACCTTCTCGATGGTTTCGTCGGCCACGGTGCGGCCGGTGCCGGGGTAGGGCTTGGTGAGCAGGTCGTCCAGATCGGCGGGAGCCTCCTTGGCGATGACCTGGGCAACGGTGTGGACAAAGTCGGTGAACTTCTCGTTCTTGGCCACGAAGTCGGTCTCGGCGTTGACCTCCACCACGACGCCCACGCCGTCGATCACAGCGGCGTAGGCCACGCCCTCGGCGGCGATGCGCCCGGCCTTCTTCTGGGCGGTGGCCAGGCCCTTCTCCCGCAGGAGTTCCACGGCCTTGTCCATGTCGCCCTCGGCGGCGGTGAGAGCCTTCTTGCAGTCCATCATGCCCACGCCGGTCATCTCGCGGAGCTTGCTCACGTCTTGCGCGGTAATAGCCATTTTTATTTCCTCCAGTATATGTGGTAGTGTTTTCTTACTCAGCGGCGGGGGTCTCGGCGGGGGCGGCGGCCTCAGCCTCGGCGGCGGGGGCGTCGGCGCCCTGCTTGCCCTCCTGGATGGCGTTGGCCATGACGGAGGAGATGAGCTTGATGGCGCGGATGGCGTCGTCGTTGCCGGGGATGACGTAGTCGATCTCGTCGGGGTCGCAGTTGGTGTCCACGATGGCCACCACGGGGATGTTCAGCTTCCGGGCCTCGTTGATGGCGTTGCGCTCCTTGCGGGGGTCCACCACAAACAGGGCGCCGGGGAGCTTGCGCATCTCGGTGACGCCGCCCAGGTACTTCTCCAGTTTGGCGATCTCGCCCAGGTGGTGCATGACCTCCTTCTTGGGGAGCATATCGAAGGTGCCGTCCTCCTGCATCTTCTTGAGCTGGGCCAGACGGTCCACCCGGCCGCGCATGGTCTTGAAGTTGGTGAGCATACCGCCCAGCCAACGGGCGTTGACGTAGAACATGCCGCAGCGCTGGGCCTCTTCCTTGATGGCCTCCTGGGCCTGCTTCTTGGTGCCCACGAAGAGCAGGGTCTGGCCGTTTTCGGACAGCTCCCGGACGAAGGCGTAAGCCTCCTCCAGCTTCTTCACCGTCTTCTGCAAGTCGATGATGTAGATGCCGTTGCGCTCGGTGTAGATGTAGCTGGCCATTTTGGGGTTCCAGCGGCGGGTCTGGTGCCCGAAGTGGACGCCCGCCTCCAAGAGCTGCTTCATAGATACGACTGCCATTGTGTTTCCTCCTTAAATTTTTTGTTTTTGCCTCCACCCCGGTCATCTGGCGGACCCATCCCCGGCAGAGAGGGGACACCGGGCCGCCATCCCAAGATGTGTGTACTTGCCACAGGCCACGATATTCTACCATACTTGTTTGAAAATAGCAAGTCTTTTTTTGCCGCCCCGCCCACCTCTCCGGCCGGGGCGGCGCTTTTTGGGGAAAGTGGGCGCTCAGAGGGTCAGCGTCCCCGTCTCGTCCTCCAGGAGCAGGAGGATATTCTGCTGCTGCCCGGTCTGGGCGTTGACGTACACCAGCACGTGGCTGCCGTCGGCGGCCTGGCACTTGAACTCATAGGTCAGCACCTCCCCGGTGCCCCCGGCGGTGGGGATGAGGGCGGTCTGGGCGGACAGCACCTCCAACCCCTGGGGCACGGCGGTGGCGGCGGCGTCCCGGCCTACGGCGGGCGGCTCAAAGGCCCGTTCCCGGTGCTGGTTCAGATAGCCGTGGGCTTCATACCCCAAAAGCGTGCCGTCATCCAGGCCGATGGTCACCTTCACCAGGTCGGGGTAGCAGTACACGTCGCCCACCACCGGGGCGAAGTGAATGGTGATCATCCCCTCCCGCTGGATGTGGTAGCTGGGTTCCATCCGGGCAAAGCCCCAGTTGGCCAGGTAGTTCTGGGCCAGCTCCACCGCCTCCTCCGCGCCCATGGTGGGCGCCCCCGGCGCCCGGTCCTGGAAGTAGCACAGCACCTTTCCCCCCTGCCGGGTGACCTCCACATACCCAGACCCCCCGTCCTGGGGCAGGGTGAAGGCGTAGGTGGGGGGCGTGCCCTCCCCGGCGGAGAGGAGGGTGAGGGCGGCGGGGGAGACGTGGAGGAAGTCGGCGGCGGCCTGCCTGGCCTGCTCCTGGGTCACGTCGGGAAGCCCCTCCAGCGCCTTGGGCGTGGCGCGGGTCATGTGTTCCGAGAACGGCCCGTCATAGATGAGGGTGGGAAGCTCCTGAAAGGCGGACTCCACGTCCTGGAAAACGCTGCCGCCCAACTGCTGCGCCCCACGCTCCACCGCCTGGGCCAGCGCCGCCTCTGCCTGCCGCACCTGGGGCAGTTCCAGCGCCCCCGCGTCCAGGTCCAGCCGCAGGTCGTCCAGCGCCTGGTTCAGCGTCCGGGAGACGTTCGCCAGAGCGCCCAGGTTCTCCAGCGCGTCCGCCCCGTCCTCCCGGCACAGCGCCGCGGCGTAATCCCCCGCCTTGGCGTAGAACGCGGCGGTGCGCTCCAGCTCCACGTTGCCGTAGGGCAGCTCCCCCAGGGCGTACTGGGCGGCCAGGGCCTTGGCGTAGATCTGCCGGTAGAGGCTCTCCCGCAGCGGCCCCGGCGTGGTGTAGAGGGACTTGCGCAGGGCGGTGTCCAGCTCCCGGCTGGCGGTGGACAGCTCGGAAAAGGCGTGGTAGTAGGCGGAGGTGAGCTGCCGCCGGTACGCCCTCGCCTCCGCCTTCCCCTGAATGGCAAAGCCCGCCGCCACCACAAAGGCGGCCACGAGAAAGACGACCCTGGCCCGGCGCAGACGTCTCTTCATAAAACATCCCTCCCCCCGCCTAGTTTGGCAAGGGGAGGGAGCTTTTATTTATCTTTACAAAATTCCGTCACTCGGGGAGCGCGTCCAGCCAGTGCCCCTCCGCGGCGGCGCCGTCCTCAATGGGCACATACCACTGCCCGATGGCGATGGCGGTGACCTCCTCCGGCTCCACCGGCTCGGGGAAAGTCCAGTGGTTCACCGAGTAGTTCCCGCTGTGGAACGTGCTGTCGACGCTGATCCCCGGCAGCATCCGCCCGTCCGAAAGGTAGACCGTGAGCTTGTAGCCCAGGGCGTTGTTCGTCCCGTGGGAGTCGCTCTCCAGGGAGGCGCCCAGCACGGACAGGTAGAGGGTTTCGGCGGTGGTCTGGTTGATGTTGGTCCGGGAGCCGGTCATGTCCACGCGGATCTGCTCCACCATCTCCACCGGGAAGGTGAGGTGCCACTCCCCGTGGATGATGGGCCTGGTATTGAGACCCGCAAATATATCCTCGTCCCAGTCCACGTCCCCCTCCGCCACGTCGGCGGAGGTGATGCCGGTGCGGCAGTCGAAGTAGGTCTCCCCATTCCATGCAAAGCTGGTTTCCGGGGAGGCCAATTCTATCTCTTCGTCGCTCATGCCTCTGTAATCCGTGGTTTGGGCGTAGCGAGCGGTGCGGGGGTAGTAGGGAGCGGTGTCGGAGCGGCTGGAGCCTCCGTGGTAACGTACCTCACTTGCCTCCAGGTCCCACGCGCTGGTGTCCACCTTCGCCTTCAACAGCAGATGGAGCACCCCGTCCTCCCCGAAGCCGAAGGAGGACAGGGAGAAGAACTCGCTCTCCAGCGCCCCGGGGTTCTGCCCCGGGGCCAGCACGACCTTGCCGTTTTCCAGGGTCAGGTTTTTCAGGGGTTCCTCCGCCATCCAGCCGTGGTCGATGGGGATCGTCTCATACCGGCTGCCCGGTTGGATCTGGTCTATATCCATATTCAGGACCAGCTTTTCCGCCGCGGGGCCGTCCCCCTTCAGTCCCCCCAACATGAGGGCGGCCTTCTCCTCCGGGTCATAACGGATACACTGGTAGCTGCCGCCGCCGAAGGCGAAGAATTGGGGGCCGTCCTCCTCCCCCCAGTTGGCGGGCCCGGTCTCCAGCCTGACGTCGGTGAATTCGTCCAGCCGATCCCCGGTGAGGTCCCGCACCTCGTAGTACACCTGGGCCGTGTTGCCGTCGGACAGGGCGGAGAGCACCGTGACCTGGATGCCCTGGTCGGTCACGGACATCCCCTCCACCGTCTGGCTGTACGGCTGGAAGCGCCCCAGGGCGTTGACCAGCGCCTCCCGCAGGGTGGGGGACACCGCCAGGGCGGTGAGCGCCAGCGCCGCGCACACTGCCGCCGCCACCAGCACCCGGCGGACCACCGGCCCCGCCCGGCCCGGCGTTCGCTCCGGCTGGGTCCGAATGGCGGAAAGCAGCCGCTCCATCTGTTCCGGCCTGGGGCCTGCCGCGTCCATCTCCCGCCGATATCGCGCGTCAAACACCTTCCTCTCCTCCTCTCAACAGCTCGCTCTGCCGCAGCAAGGCCCTGGCCCGGCTCAGCCGCGCCCGCACCGCCGTCTCCGTGAGCCGGAGCAGCCGGGCGATCTGGGCCGTGGACAGCCCCTCATAATAAAATAGGTGTACCGCTGCCCGCAGCTTGGGCGGCAGGGCCAGCACCGCCGCCAGCGCCTCCCCGCCGGCCTCCCGCTCCTGGGCGGGCTGTTCCCCGGCGGCCTCCAGGGGCACCTGCCGCCGCCGGCGAAGGTCCCGGAACAGGTCGCTGGCCCGGTTGGCCGTCACCCGGAGGAGCCACGCCTTGGCGTGCTCGTCGTCGGCAAAGGCGGGCGCCTTGGTGAGCAGGCGCAGGAACACGTCCTGGGTCACGTCCTCCGCGTCGGCGGCGTTGGCGGTCCGGGCGTAGGCCAGCCGATACACTGCCGGCCCGAACCGCTCCGCCAGCCGCGCCGCCTCTTCGCGCTCCATCGCGCCACCTCCTTTCACCCTCTAAACGCTCCCGGCGGGGAAAAGGTTACAAAATCGGGAAAAATTTTTTGAAAAAAGAGCGCCCGTCTCGCGACAGGCGCTCCTCGAGTCTCGCGTCACTCCGCCAAATGCTCCACACCCTGGCGCAGGCGCTTTAAGGTCTCCTCCCGGCCCAGGATGTGGGCCAGCTCCACCGCGCCGCCGGGGGTGACCGCCTTGCCGGACAGGGCGGTGCGCACCGGCCACATGATCCGCCCGTTTTTCAGCTCGTGGGCCTCGGCCAGGGCGATGAGGCAGTCGTGGATGGCGTCATAGCTCCACTCTCCCAGTCCCTCCAGGGCGGGGATGACCCACTCCAGCGCCTCCTTGGAGTTGGCCTGGTCGGTCTTCATCTTCTTGTGGCAGTAGAGTTCGTTGGAGTACTCCGGCGCCCCGTCGAAAAAGTCCACCTGGGGGGCGATGTCCAGCAGCGTGTCGCACCGGCCCTGCACCAGGGGGGCTACCAGCTTCAGGTCGATGCCGGGGGCGTGGATGGCCTCCTTTAAATAAGGCTCGGCCAGGGGGTAGAACTCCTCCGGGGACAGGGCGCGGAGGTAGTGGGCGTTGAAGTACTTGAGCTTTTCCAGGTCGAAGATGGCGGGGGACTTGGAGATGCCGTGAATGTCGAAGACCTTTGTCAGCTCGTCCAGGGTGAAGAACTCCGTCTCCGCGTTCTCCCCCTTGGGACTCCACCCCAGCAGCGCCACGTAGTTCACCACCGCCTCGGAGAGGAAGCCCATAGCCAGCAGGTCCTCGTAGGAGGGGTCGCCGTGGCGCTTGGACATCTTGTTCTGGGCGTCCCGCATGACGGGGGAGCAGTGGACGTACACCGGCACCGGCCAGCCGAAGGCGTGGTAGAGCAGGTCGTACTTGGGGGCGGAGGAGAGGTACTCGCTGCCCCGGACCACGTGGGTGATGCCCATGAGGTGGTCGTCGATGACGTTGGCGAAGTTATAGGTGGGCAGGCCGTCCCGCTTGATGAGCACCTGGTCGTCCAGGTCGGCGTTGTCCACGGTGATGTCGCCGTAGATGGCGTCGGAAAAGGTGGTCTGCCCGGCGGGGATCTTCTGGCGGATAACGTAGGGTTCCCCGGCGTCCACCCGTGCCTTGGCCTGCTCATAGGGAATGTCCCGGCAGGGGTCGGCGGCGCGGTCGAAGTCGCCGCTGTCCTCCTCGCTCTCCGCCTTCTCGCAGAAGCAGTAGTACGCCGCGCCCTTTTCCACCAGCAGGTGGGCGTACTTGCCGTAGAGGTCCCGGCGCTGGGTCTGGATGTACGGCCCCACCGGCCCGCCCACGTCCGGCCCCTCGTCCCAGTCCAGGCCGCACTTGCGCAGGGTCTTGTAGATGATCTCCACCGCGCCCTCCACCAGCCGCCCCTGGTCGGTGTCCTCGATGCGGAGGATGAACTTCCCCCCCAGGGAGCGGGCGATGAGCCAGGTGTAGAGCGCCGTGCGGAGGTTGCCCACGTGCATATACCCCGTGGGGGAGGGGGCGAAGCGGGTGCGCGCCTCCCCCGTCGGGATCCTCGCCTCCATCTCGTCAAACCACGTCATATCCATAAAAAAGGGCCTCCCATCAAAAATTTCCGTTCCCATCTTGCATTTTTTCGCGCCGTGTAGTACAATACGCCGTAGAAACGCCAAAAAGGCGGCAGGCCGCGGGGTGCGCCAACACCCCGCAGCCCTGTACGGAGTGTACGGGCACTCAGCACAGCAACGGTAGTTGCGCCACAGCTATTATACTTGCTCTTGAACTTCATTTCAAGGGCAAATGTACTGTGTTACGCTGGAGCTTTCCGGCGGTGTTGAGGCAAACGCTCTCAACACCGCCTTTTTGCGCGTTTCCGAGACCTCCGTCCGGGGCGGGGCCCAACCCCGCCCCACCCGGAGGGCGCGGAAACCACAAAAGGAGGAAACCCCATGAAAAAACGAGTCCTATCCCTATTCCTGGCCCTCATCCTCTGCCTGGGCCTCCTACCCCTCCCCGCCGCCGCGGCAGGAGAGACAGTGGCCTCCGGCTACTGTGGAGCGGATGAGGACGGGAAAAACCTATCCTGGACCCTCACCGCCGACGGCACCCTGACCATCTCGGGAACGGGGAAGATGGAGGACTACGATCATTATGCTCCTTATCCTTCTACTTCACCTTGGGAGGATCATAAGCAAATAATCTCCACCGTGGTCATTCAAGAGGGCGTGACCACCATCGGAGACAATACCTTTGGAGATTGCGAGGCCCTAACCAGCGTGACCCTCCCGGAGGGTCTGACCACCATCGGAGACAGTGCCTTTGGAAATTGCGACATGTTAATGAGCGTGACCATTCCAGCGGGTGTGACCACCATCCGCGGCAATGCCTTTGGAGATTGCGACGCCCTAACCAGCGTGACCCTCCCGGAGAGCCTGACCACCATAGGCGACCTTGCCTTTTCGTATTGTGATGCTCTGACCAGTTTTACTGTGGCGGAGGGCAACCCCGTCTACACCGCGGTGGACGGAGTGCTATTCAACAAGGATAAGACCACTCTGATCCAGTATCCTGCTGGCAGCGCCACGACCTATGAAATCCCAGATGGCGTGACCACCATCGACAAGATGGCCTTTTCTGAGTGCTTCTCTCTGACCAATGTGGCCTTCCCGGCGAGTCTGACCACCATCGGTTACAGCGCCTTTGAGTATTGCTTTGATTTGAGTGATGTAACCTTTCCGGAAAGCCTGACCACCATTGGCGACTGGGCCTTTGAGGAGTGTGACTCGCTGCATGACGTGACCATTCCGGCAAGTGTGACCACCATAGGCAGAGGTGCCTTTTCGAGGTGTGACGCGCTGACCAGTTTTACTGTGGCGGAGGACAACCCTGTCTACACTGCGATGGATGGAGTGCTGTTCAACAAGGAAAAAGACACCCTGCTCCAGTACTATTTCCTCGCCAATCCCCGCACGACCTACAAAGTTCCCGATGGTGTGACCACCATCAATGACTATGCCTTTGTGGACAGCCATCTGACCAGCGTGACCCTTCCGGAAGGATTGACCACCATCGGCATATACGCCTTTTCATTTTCCTATGCACTGGCCGACATAAACTTTCCCGAAGGATTGACCACCATTGGCGAGTTTGCCTTTTCAGATTGTGCGCTGACCAGTGTGACTTTCCCGAAAAGCCTGACCACCATTGGTTGGGGCGCCTTTACGGATTGTGAGGCCTTGACCAGCGTGACTATTCCGGCGAGTGTGACCACCATCGACGAAGTTGCTTTTAGTGGGTGTAAAGCACTGACAAGTCTTACTGTGGCGGCGGACAATCCCGCCTACACCGCAGAGGACGGGGTGCTGTTCAACAAGGATAAGACTACCCTAATTCAGTATCTCAGCGCCAATCCTCGCACGACATACAAAATCCCGGATGGCGTGACCACCATTTGCAACTCTGCCTTTAGTGAGTGCGACACGTTAGTGAGCGTGACCATCCCGGCGAGCGCAACCGTTATTGACCCTTATGCTTTTGATCAGACCCCTTTAATTAGCGTAAGATTTTTAGGGGATGCACCAATAGACTCTGCTCCGTTTTCTGACCATAGTTTGACTGCTTACTACCCCAAGGACAACAGTACTTGGACAGAGGAGGCCAAGGAACGCCTGGCCAGCGGCGCAATCGACGTTACCTGGGTGGGAATCGGGCCTGAAGATGAGATTTGCACTGTAATAGTGGCCCCGGCTCAACATGGCAAGGTGACCGTCACACCCCGGACAGGGCTGGCGGGGACAACGGCGACCCTCACCATTACCCCGGATGATGGGTATGCACTGGACACCCTCGCCGTGAAGCAGGCAGACGGCACAGCGGTAGAGGTGACCGACAAGACCTTCACTATGCCTGCTTCTGACGTGACTGTCACCGCCGCCTTCAAGCCCGCTTCCCCGGAAACCTACACCGTCACTGTTTGGTCGGCCCAGCACGGCAAAGTGACCGCTAGTCCCGCCAAGGCCGAGGCCGGAACTAAGGTCACCCTCACCGTGGCCCCCGACAGCGGCTATGAGTTGGGCACCCTTACCGTGAAACGGCTGGACGGGACTGCTGTGACCGTGACCAACAACACCTTCACCATGCCCGCCTCTGACGTGACGGTCACTCCCACCTTTAAGGCCACGACCTACACTGTGATCGTGTGGTCGGCCCAGCACGGGAAGGTGACCGCCAGTCCCAAGGAGGGCACGGCGGGGACGAAGATTACCCTCACCGTGACCCCGGACAAGGGCTACGAGCTGGACGCCCTCACCGTCAAGCAGTCCAACGGCACGACGGTGAAGGTGACCGACAACACCTTCACCATGCCTGCCTCCGACGTGACCGTTACTCCCACCTTTAAAGAACTGCCCCCGGAAACCTACACGGTCACCGTGACCAACGCCCAGCACGGCAAAGTGACCGCCAGCCCTGTCAAGGGCACAGCGGGGACGAAGGTTACCCTCACCGTTACCCCGGACAGCGGCTATGAGTTGGACACCCTCGTTGTCAAACAGTCGAATGGCACGGCGGTAAAGGTCACCAACAACACCTTTACCATGCCCGCCTCTGACGTCACCGTTTCCGCCACCTTCAAGGCCCTGCCCGTGGACAGGTTGAGCCTGAGCAGGAGTTCTGTCAGCGTGTCGGTGGGCAGTTCCGCCTCCGTCACCGCCACCGTCAGCGGCTACACGGGCAAGCACGTCTACGCCATCTCCTCCGATACCTCTGTGGTTGCCGCCTCGGTGAGCGGCAAGACCGTCCGGGTGAAGGGCGTGGCCCAGGGCACCGCCACTATCTACGTCGCCATGACCGACGCCGCGGCTATGACCCTGGATCAGGTCAAGGCTGACCCCAGCGTGAAGGAGATCAAGGTCACTGTCACCAAGACCGGCACCAACACCGGCGGCGGTGGTGGTGGTAGCACCGGCGGTGGCGGCGGTGGCGGCACCGGCGGCGGCGGAGGCGGGGCCTCCGGCGGGAGTTCTTCCGGCGGCTCCACCGGCGGCAGCACCGGCTCCACGCCCAACATCCCCGCGACCCAGACCTTCACCGACGTGGCCAAGGGCGGCTGGTACGAGAGCGGCGTGACCTTTGTGGTGAGCAAGGGCCTGTTCAACGGCGTGGGCGCGAACCAATTCGCCCCTCAGCAGAACATGACCCGGGCCATGCTCATGACCGTCCTGGCCCGTCTGGACGGCCAGTCCACCGACGGCGGCGCCACCTGGTACGCCAAGGGCATGGCCTGGGCCGTGGCCCAGGGCGTCTCCGACGGCACGAACCCGGAGGGGAACATCACCCGCGAGCAGCTTGTCACCATGCTCTACCGCTACGCCAAGTCCCCGGCGGTGGACGCCGCCGATATGGCGAAGTTCGTGGACGCAAACGCTGTCTCCGACTGGGCCGCTGACGCCATGCGCTGGGCGGTGCGCAACGGCATCCTCACCGGCAAGGACGGCGCCCGCCTGGATCCCCAGGGCACCGCCACAAGAGCCGAAGTGGCCACCATCCTCCAGCGGTATGTGAACCTGTAATCGACCGAAAGAAGCGGCCCGGAGGCGGATGCCTCCGGGCCGTTTCTTATGTATGTGCCTTGTGTTCCTTCTGATAGGTCGCGCACCAGGGGGCGAGGGTACACGCCCCGCACTTGGGGCTGCGGGCGGTGCAGACCGCCCGGCCGTGGAGCACCAGCCGGTGGCAGAAGTCGTTGGACTCGGCAGGGGGGAGGATCTTGCGCAGCTGCGTCTCCGTTTTGAGCGGGTCCTTGGTGCCGTCGGTGAGGCCCAGCTTGCCGGAGATGCGGATGCAGTGGGTGTCCGCCACCACCACGCCGGGGGTGTGGTAAATGTCCCCCAGCACCAGGTTGGCGGTCTTGCGCCCCACGCCGGGGAGCTTCAGCAGCTCCTCCATGGAGTCCGGCACCTTGCCGCCGTAGTCGGCCAGGAGCATTTGGGCGGAGAGGACGATGTCCCGCGCCTTGGCCCGGAAGAAGCCGGTGGAGTGGATGATGGCCTCCACGTCCGCCACGTCCGCCGCCGCCAGGGCCTCCAGGGTGGGGTATTTGCCAAACAGCTCCGGGGTCACCAGGTTCACCCGCGCGTCGGTACACTGGGCGGACAGGCGCACGGAGAAGAGCAGCTCGTAGTCCTTCCGGTAGTCCAGCGAGCAGATGCCCTCCGGGTAGAGCGCCTTCAGCGCCTCCACGATATGGACGGCCCGTTCCTTCTTTGTCATCTTTCTCTCTCCCCTTGACGAAACGGCTTGTTGCGATTAGAATAATCATAGCATATTTTGCCCTGCCTTGACAAGGGCGACCATATTTATTCCAAAAGGAGGAACCCAATATGCTTCGCGAGATCATGGACCTGATCGCCCAGTACGACCCGGAGGTGGGAGCCGGCATCCAGGCCGAGTACGCCCGCCAGCGCCGGAACATCGAACTCATCGCCTCGGAGAACTTCGTCAGCGTCCCCGTGCTGCTGGCCATGGGCACGGTGCTCACCAACAAATACGCCGAGGGCTACCCCGGCAAGCGCTACTACGGCGGCTGCCAGTGCGTGGACGTGGTGGAGGAGCTGGCCCGGAAACGGGCCTGCCAGCTCTACGGCGCGGATCACGCCAACGTCCAGCCCCACGCCGGCGCCCAGGCCAACTACGCCGTCTACCAGGCGCTGTGCCAGGTGGGGGACACCGTCATGGGCATGGACCTCTCCAACGGCGGCCACCTCACCCACGGCTCCCCGGTGAACTACTCCGGGCTGAACTACAAGATGGTCTCCTACGGCGTGGATCCGGTCACCCACCGCATCGACTACGACCAGGTCCGTGACCTGGCCAAAAAGCACCAGCCCAAGATGATCATCGCCGGGGCTTCCGCCTATCCCCGGATCATCGACTTCAAGACCTTCGCCGACATCGCCCACGAGGTTGGCGCCTATTTCATGGTGGACATGGCCCACATCGCCGGCCTGGTGGCCGCCGGGCTGCACCCCAGCCCCGTCCCCTACGCCGACGTGGTCACCACCACCACCCACAAGACCCTGCGCGGCCCTCGCGGCGGCATGATCCTGTGCAGGGAAGACCTGGCCAAGAAGATCGACTCCGCCATCTTCCCCGGCAGCCAGGGCGGCCCTCTGGAGCACATCATCGCCGCCAAGGCCGTGGCCCTGGGGGAGGCGCTGAAGCCGGAGTTCAAGGACTACCAGCAGCGCATCCTGGATAACGCCCAGGCCCTGGCCAAGGGCTTGGTGGAAGAGGGCTTCGACCTGGTCTCCGGCGGCACGGACAACCACCTGGCCCTGGTGGACCTGCGCAAAGCGGGGGTCACCGGCAAGGAGATGGAGCGCCGCCTGGACGAGGTGAACATCACCGTGAACAAGAACGCCATCCCCGGCGATCCGGAGAAGCCTTTCGTCACCAGCGGCATCCGGGTTGGCACCCCCGCGGCCACCACCCGCGGCTTCGACACCGCGGACATGCGGGAGATCGCCGCCATTATCTGGGCTGCCGCCACCGACTTCGAGGGCAAGCAGGACGCCCTGCGGGACCGGGTGGCCGCCCTGACGGAGAAGCACCCCCTGTACGAGTAAAAAACAGTTCACCCAGGCAGAGAGGAGGGAGCGCCATGGCATACCGACCCCTGGCCGACGAGATCCGGCCTGAGACGTTGGACGACGTGGTGGGGCAAACGCACATCTTAGGCCCCGGCGGACTGCTGCGGCGCATCGTGGAGTCCGACCAGGTGCCCAACCTCATCTTCTACGGCCCTTCCGGCACCGGGAAGACCACCGTGGCCAACCTCATCGCCCGGCGCTCCGGCCGGGCGCTCCACCGGCTGAACGCCACCACCGCCTCCCTGTCCGACGTGAAGGAAATCATCGCCCAGATCGGCACCCTGATGGCCCCCAACGGCATCCTGCTCTACCTGGACGAGATCCAGTACTTCAATAAAAAGCAGCAGCAATCCCTCCTGGAGGTGATTGAGAGCGGGGACGTGACCCTCATCGCCTCCACCACCGAAAACCCCTACTTCTACATCTACAACGCCGTTCTCTCCCGCTCCTCCGTCTTCGAGTTCAAGCCCCTCTCCGCCAAGGACGTGGAGCCGACCATCCGCCGGGGCTTCGCCTTTATGGAGGAGCGCCTGGGCAAGGCCATCGCGGTGGAGGACGGGGTCGTGGAGCACATCGCCTTTGCCTGCGGCGGAGACGCCCGCAAGGCGCTGAACACCGTGGAGCTGCTGGCCAACGCGGCGGCGGGGGAGAAGGGGAACGCCCGCGTCGCCCTGGCCGACGCCAAGCTGGCCGCCCAGGGTTCCGCCATGCGCTATGACCGGGAGGGGGACGACCACTACGACATCGCCTCCGCCCTGATGAAGTCCCTCCGGGGCTCCGACCCGGACGCGGCGCTGCACTACCTGGCCCGGCTGCTGGAGGCGGGGGATATGATCACCGCCATCCGCCGCATTATCTGCTCGGCCAGCGAGGACGTTGGGATGGCCTACCCCCAGGCCGCCCTCATCGTCCGGGCGCTGGTGGACAACGCCCTCCAGGTGGGCCTGCCGGAGGCCAAGCTGTGCCTTGGCCAGGCGGTGGTGCTCCTGGCCACCGCGCCCAAGTCCAACTCCGTGGTGGCCGCCATCGACGCGGCTATGGCGGACGTGCGCGCCGGCCACACCGGCCCCATCCCCCGGCACCTCCAGAACGTCCACGCCGACAGCGCCGGGCAGGAGCGGGAGCAGGGCTACCTCTACCCCCACAGCTTCCCCGGCCATTGGGTGCCCCAGCAGTACCTCCCCGACGAGCTGGTGGGGACGGTCTACTATAAGTACGGCGACAACAAAAACGAACAGGCCGCCCGGGCCTATTGGGAAAGGCTCAAGGGGGAGCGGGACTAGCTGACCGCGGGGAGACCCTGAGCCGATGGAAAGGAGTTTTTGCCATGCCGGTTCCACTTCGTCTGGCCCTCTTTTTCGGAGGCATTTTTGCCCTTTACTTTATTCTGCACCGAGCCACCCATAAAAACGCCCCCATCTCCGGGCCGTTTTTCTTTGACATGGACTGCCTGGTGCTGAACACCGGCGTCCCGTACTCCATCCCCTTTTCCGACATCGACCGTGTGGAGCTGGAATACAGCGCCGGAGAGCTGGAAACGCGGATCGCCTACAACCTGTGGATCCGGGTCGTCCGAAGGAACGGCCAGACAAAAAAGGTCTGGTACAAGGGTTCCCGGAGCGGAGAACTGCCCGCGGACTACCAGGCGGCCCTGGAGGAGAAGGGGCTGACGGTGGCGACCCGCATCAGGTGACCGGCTGCTGGACGAACACCGCCTCGTACCCCGGCTTTTGGCACCCCTCTGGGGCGTAGCGCCAGCGCTGGAGCACGCCGTCGGTCTGGAAGTACTCCAGGTCGGGCAGCTGGGACTCCGGGGGCAGATGGTCGATGAGCAGGAGCTTGATCTTCATAAACTGGGGCTGGATGGATTTGAGGTAGACGCTCACCCGCTCCCCCTGGACGTAGCCCTCCCGGGGTTCCGCCAGGCCGGAGAGGTTGGGGGTCAGCTCCACGAAACAGCCGTAGTCCTTCACGCTGCGGATGGTGCCCGGCACCGTCATGCCCGGGGTGAACCGGGCGGCGTTCTCCGCCCAGGTGCCCAGCAGCTCCTTGTGGCTGAGCAGGATGCGCCCCCGCTCCCGGTCCAGCCCGGTGACCACCGCCCATATCTTCTGCCCCACCCGAAACCGCTGGTCGGGGTGGGGCAGGCGGGAGATGGAGATATTCTCGATGCCGATCATGCTGGGCACCCCACAGCCCACATCCACAAAGGCCCCGAAGGGTTCCAGGTGGGTGACCACGGCGGGGATGATCTGTCCGGGTTGGAGGGTGGAGAGCAGGTGGCTCAGGGCCAGGGCCTGGGCCTGGCACCGGGATAGGATGGGCCGGGGTTCCCCCTGGTCGGTGAGTTCGATGCCGGTCACCACGAAGGCCACCGGCTTGCCCACCCGGGCCAGGATGGCGATCTCCCGGGTGCTGCCCTCCCGGATGCCCAGGGCGGCCTCCTGGCGGGGGATGACGCCCGTGAAGGGACCTACCTTTACAAGTAAGTCGTGCTGGGCGTCGCAGGCCATGGCGACCCCTTCCAGCACCTCCCGTGTGGAGACGCATCGCAAAAGGCTGTCCGCGCTGGCGCATTTGGTGAGGTTGTCCGGCCGCTGAAACAGACTGCCCTCGGGCAGATAGGCGTTTGTCACAAGATCGACCCCTTATTTTTTCAGATAGGGGAGTATATGCCCCGCGGAGGGGACATTTGCATAGAAATGGGAGGGAGAGCGGTGGACGTACAGGTGGGCGACATCCTGACCATGAAAAAACAGCACCCCTGCGGGAGCCGGGAGTGGAAGGTCCTGCGGGTGGGGATGGACTTCAAGCTGGTCTGCGCCGGGTGCGGCCGCCAGGTCATGCTGCCCCGGAGCAAGGCGGAGAAAAACATCAAAAAGATCAACCGGGAGGGGACGGAGCTATGAAGGAATTTTGGAGCGGACGGGTACGGGACATCACCCCTTATGTGCCCGGCGAACAGCCCAAGGACAAAAAGCTCATCAAGCTGAACACCAACGAGAACCCCTATCCGCCGTCCCCCAAGGTGGAGGCCGCCATTTTGGACGCCGCCCGGAGCCTGCGGCTGTACCCCGACCCGGAGTGCGCCGTCCTGCGCCGGGCCATCGCCGCCCGGTACGGTCTCTCCCCGGACTACGTCTTCTGCGGCAACGGTTCGGACGAGGTGCTGTCCTTCGCCTTTCAGGCGTTCTTTGACAAGGCAAAGCCCATTACATTCCCTGATATCACTTATACTTTTTACGCCGTCTATGTAAAGTATTTAGACTTGACAGCCCGGATCGTCCCGCTGAACGACGATTTCTCCCTGCCGGTGGAGGCTTTGCTGGATGGCGCCGCGGGCGGGCTGGTGATCGCCAACCCCAACGCCCCCACGGGGCAGGCCCTTCCGGCGGAGACGCTGTTGGAGATCGTCCGGCGGTGTTCCGACCAGGTGGTGCTGGTGGACGAGGCGTATGTGGACTTCGGCGGGGAGAGCATGGCCCGGTGGGTGGAGCGCTGTCCCAACCTCCTGGTGGTGCAGACCGCCTCCAAGTCCCGGTCCCTGGCCGGGCTGCGGGTGGGCTGGGCGCTGGGCGACCCCGACCTCATCCGGGCGCTCCAGTGCGTCCGGGACTGCATCAACTCCTACACCGTGGATCGCCTGGCCGCCGCCGGGGCCGCCGCGGCCCTGGAGGACGAGGCGTACTTCGCCTCCACCTGCCAGACCATCATCCGCACCCGGGAGACCACCGCCCGCCGCCTGCGGGAACTGGGCTTCGAGGTGGGGCCGTCCCAGGCCAACTTCCTCTTTGTCCGCCACCCCCAGGTGCCGGGCAAGGCGCTCTTCGACGGCCTGCGGGAGCGGGGGATCCTGGTGCGCCGCTGGGATCTGCCCCGCATTTCCGAGCATTTGCGCGTCTCCATCGGCACGGAGGAGGAGATGGCCGCCCTCTGCCGGGCGCTGGAGGAGCTGACGGGGCAGTAACCGGGGAGAGCGCCTTCCCATAGAATGGAACTGGAAGGGCACAGACGTGTCCTGACCACTTTCGATTGGGAGGTCAAAGCCATGGCTGAAAAGGTCATGCCCGGCCCCGTGCAGGATACCGCCTGCATCCGGGAGGCTGTGTGTATACACACGAAAAAAATCTTCGACTCCTGCCGCGACAAGGACTGCCTGGAGGACCTGCGGGTCTATCTCACCCAGGGGTCCAAGGCGGTCATCGACCGGGCGCTGAGCGTCAAGCCCGGCTCTGCCGAGCTGCTGCACGTGTACATCGATGTGGAGCCTGTGAGCTTCAACCGGGGATTTTACACCGTGGACGTGCGCTATTTCTACCGCGTCACCGCCGACGCCTTCGTGGGCGCCGCCCGCCCGGTGTGCGTCTCCGGCCTGGCGGTGTTTGACAAGCGGGTGATCCTCTTTGGCAGCGAGAGCAGCGCCAAGGTCTTCACCTCCGACTGCGGCCCCGACGCCGTGGAGGAGCAGCGCCTGGGCCGCACCAACCTGCCCACCGCCGTTGTGGAGGCTGTGGATCCCATCATCCTGAACATGAAGCTGGTGGACAGCTGCGACTGCCCCGCCGAGTGCGACCTGTGCGAGATCCCCGACGGCGTCTGCTCCTGCTTCGGCGGCGAGCTGAACATGGGCGGCGAGGGCAAGCGGCTCTACGTGACCCTGGGCCAGTTCTCCATCATCCGCCTGGAGCGGGACACCCAGCTGCTGACCCCGGTGTACGACTACTGCCTGCCGGAGAAGGAGTGCGTCTGCGGCAACTGCGACGACGACCCCTGCGAGATCTTCCGCCAGGTGAAATTCCCCGTGGACGAGTTCTTCCCGCCCAACTCTCTGGACGGCGCGGAGGGCTACCGGGAGCTGAAGAGCTGCCGGGGCTGAAGCGCCTGATAAAAAGCCCGCCGTGGAGCTTGCTCCGCGGCGGGCTTTGCTGTGTTTTGGAAGGGGTCACGGCGCGGGCGCCACCAGGAGGATGCGGGCACCCTGGGGGTCCAGGTCATCCCCCTCGGTGCGCAGGGTGTATTCCGTCTCCGGCAGGCCCAGAGCGCCCGGAAGGTCGTCCAGGGCGGAGGCGGGGAGGAGATACCACATCTCCCCGTTGTCCTGGAGCTGAGCGGGGTAGTCCCAGGAGCGGTCAGATCCCTCCACGGTGACCACGGCCTTGAACTGCCCCAGGCTCCACAGGTCGACGACCGGCGCCCGGCCGCCCGCCGGGGCGGGGAAGGTGTCCGCCTGGGACTTGGCGGCGTCGCTGACAGCGTTCTCTTTCACAGCCGCCCCCGCGTCGCTCTCCGGCGCCGCGGCCGGGGCGGCCTCAACGGCGCCGCGCGCCCGGTCCATCACGGGCGTCTCCGGCCCCAGCGCCAGCGGGGCGGGGACGGCGCTCTCCTGGGCGGCCCCGGAACTCCTGTCGGGCCGGTAGAGGGTGTGGGGCAGCCGCCACGCGGCCAGAGCCACCAGGGCGACCGCCGCCGCCATCGCCCCCCAGCGCCGCCAGGGGTGGGCCTTGGCGCCCCTTTGAGCGGGCAGGTTTTTCAGGATGTTCTCCCGCAGCCCGGCGGGGGGAACGGCCTCCATCTCCCCGCAGGCGCGGTGGATTTGCCCCAACTGTTCCCGGAGGCCCCGGCAGCGGGGGCAGGACGCCAGATGGGCCTGGAGCTGGGTCTCCTCTTCCGGGGACAGCTCCCCGTCCAGAGACGCGCTGAGCAGTTCCAAAACGTCTTCGCAGTTCATCCCGGCCGAACCTCCTTTCCCAGTTTGGTCTTCCATGCCTATGTAGACGAGGGTGGGCCGGAAAAGTTCCCGTCCTCCAGCAGCGCCCGCCGCAGTGCCAGCCGCGCCCGGGCGATGCGGGACTTTACCGTGCCCTCCTCAAGGCGCAGGACCTGGGCGATCTCGGCGTAGCTCAACCCGGTGAACTCCCGGAGGACGAGGATCTCCCGGTGTTCCGCCGTCAGCCGCGCCAGCCCCCGCTGGATGGCCCCTTGCAGCTCCCGGCGCTCCGCCTCCCCCTGGGGGTCCAGGCGGCGGTCCGGGATGTCCAGCGCCCTGTCGCCGTCCTCGCCGGTGAGGGGGACGGTGAGCAGGCTCCTGCGCCGCCGCTCCCGGCGGAGAAAGTCGATGGCGGCGTTGGCGGCCAGGCGGTAGAGCCAGGTGGAGAACTTGCTCTCGGCGTGGAAGTTGGGCAGCCCCCGCCAGGCGTTGAAAAAGGTCTCCTGGGTCAGGTCCATGGCGTCCTCCGGCGAGCCGGTGAGGCGGAGGGTGAGGCCGTAGACCTTCCCCTGGTGGCGCTCCACCAGCTGGGCAAAGGCGTCCTGGTCGCCACGGGCGGCCAGGGCGGTCAGCTCTTCCTCGGTCACGGTCCCACCTCCTTTGTACATAGACGTTTTCTCAGTCGCTCAGTTCCCGGACGATCCCCCTGGTACACCGCTCCAAATCTTCCATCGTCTGCACCTTGCAGACCTCCGTCTTCCAGTAGCTGGCGTGGGGCACCCCCTTGAGGTAGAGGGCGTAGTGCCGTCGGGCCTCCAGACAGGCGATCTTTTCGCCCTTCTGTTCCTTTGCCAGGTAAAATTGCTCCATGGCCACCTGGCACCGCTGGGCCAGCGGGGGCAGGGGAGGGACAGGCTCTCCGGCCAGGGCGGCCTTGGTCTGCTGGAAGATCCAGGGGTTTCCGAAGGCCCCCCGGCCGATCATCACCATGTCCGCCCCGGTGAGGCGGAGGACGCGCAGGGCGTCCTGGGCGGAAAACACATCCCCGTTGGCGATGACCGGGATGGACACCGCCTCCTTCACCGCCCGGATGGCGTTCCAGTCCGCCCGGCCGGCGTACATCTGGGTGCGGGTGCGCCCGTGGACGGCCACGGCGGCGGCGCCGGCGTCCTCCAGCGCCTTGGCGAACTCCACGCAGTTCACGCTGCCCTTGTCCCAGCCGGTGCGGATCTTCACCGTCACCGGCAGCCCGCCGCCCCGGATCGCCGCCCGGACCACGGCGGCGGCCCGTTCCGGGTCGCGCATGAGGGCGGAGCCGTCCCCGCTCTTGACCACCTTGGGCACCGGACAGCCCATGTTCAGGTCGATGATATCCGGCTTCGCCCGCTGGGCCACGATGGCGGCGGCCCGCTCTATGGCCTCCGGGTCGCTGCCGAAGAGCTGGACGGCGGCGGGGCGCTCGTCGGGGGCGAGGGCCATGAGGGGGATGGATTTCTTGTCCTGGTAGCAGAGGGCCTTGGCGCTGACCATCTCGGTGACGGTATAGCCCGCCCCCAGCCGTCTGCAAACCGTGCGGAAGGCCAGGTCGGTGACCCCGGCCATGGGGGCCAGGGCCACGGGGGTGACGATTTCCACGCTGCCGATTTTCACGCTTCCGCCCCCCGCTTCTTCAAAGTGTGACTATCCTACCATAAATCCGAGCCAAAGGCAAGGCCGAACGGCTTGACTTTCCCCTGGGGAGCCTCTACAATAAGAGCAATATGGAGAGGGAAGGGAGGCGGCCTATATGCCGGAGCACGAAGCGCTGGACAGGGCCATCTCCTGCGCCTTCACCGGCCACCGCCCGGAGCTTCTGCCCTGGGGGACGGCGGAGGACGACCCCCGGTGCGTGGAGCTGAAGGCTCGGCTGGACCGGCGGCTGGGAGAACTCTACGACAGGGGCTTTCGCCACTTCCTCTGCGGCATGGCCAAGGGGGCGGACTTCTACTTTGGCGAGGCGGTCCTGCGCCTGAAGGACGCCCACCCCGACGTCCGGCTGGAGGCGGCGGTGCCCTTCCCGGAGCAGAGCGCCCACTGGAGCCGGGCGGACCGGGAGCGGCACGGGGCGCTCCTTGCCCGGTGCGACCTGGAGACGCTGATCCAGCAGACCTACACCCAGACCTGTATGCAGCGGCGCAACCGCTACATGGTGGATCACGCCGCCTGTCTCCTGGCCGTCTACAACGGCCGGCCGGAGGCCAGCGGCACCCTGAACACCATCTCCTACGCCCTGCAAAAGGGCGTCCCTGTGGACATTTTAGAGGTTTGACTTTTTAGTCGGTATCGAGTATAATAAATCGATTTGGGAAAAAGGAGGGCTGCGGTGCTATGAGAGCCAGTTTGATCTTGGAAAACGGGGCGGTATTTCTGGGCCAGTCCATCGGCGAGGTGGGCGAGCGGGTGTGCGAACTCGTCTTCAACACCTCCATGACCGGCTACCAGGAGATCTTGACCGATCCGTCTTACGCCGGGCAGGGGGTGGTCATGTCCTACCCGCTCATCGGCAACTACGGGGTGAACCACGAGGACAACGAGTCCAGCCGCCCCTGGGCGGAGGCGCTGATCGTGCGGCGGCTGTCCCCCCTGGGGAGCAATTTCCGCTGCGAGGGGACGCTGGACGAGTACTTAAAGGAATATCACATCGTCGGGGTGCAGGGGGTAGATACCCGCGCCTTGACCCGTATTCTCCGATCTCAGGGGACCATGAACGGTATGATCACCTGCGGGTCGGATTTTTCTATCCAGGACGCCCTGGAGCGCATCAAGGCCTACCGGGTCTCCGGCACGGTGGAGCGGGTCACCCGCCCGGCCGCCGAGGTCTTTCCCCCGGAGGGGGAGGGGCGTTTCCGGGTGGCCCTCATGGACTTCGGCGTGAAGCAGAACATGATCACCTGCCTCACCCGCCGGGGCTGCGAGGTCACCGTCTATCCCGCCCACACCACCGCCGAGGAGATCCTGAGCGGCGGCTTTGACGGCGTCATGCTCTCCAACGGCCCCGGCGACCCGGCGGACAACGTGGAGATCATCGCCCAGCTCAAAAAGCTCTACGACAGCGACCTGCCCATCTTCGCCGTCTGCCTGGGCCATCAGCTCCTGGCCCTGGCCACCGGCGCCAAGACCCACAAGATGCCCTTCGGCCACCGGGGGGGCAACCATCCGGTGAAGGACCTGGCCGCGGGCAGATGCTTCATCACCAGCCAGAACCACGGCTATGTGGTCACGCCGGAGACGGTGGACCCCGCCGTGGCGGAGATCTCCCACGTCAACGTGAACGACGGCACGGTGGAGGGCCTGCGCTACAAGCGGCCCAACTGCTTCACCGTCCAGTTCCACCCGGAGGCCGCCCCCGGCCCTATGGACACGGAGTATCTCTTCGACCGCTTCATCGACTCCATGGGAGGTGCGCGCCATGCCTAAGGACCCGAAAATCAAGAAGGTGCTGGTACTTGGTTCCGGCCCCATCGTCATCGGCCAGGCCGCGGAGTTCGACTACGCCGGCACCCAGGCCTGCCGGGCGCTGCGGGAGGAGGGCGTTGAGGTCGTCCTGGTCAACTCCAACCCCGCCACCATCATGACCGACGCGGACATCGCCGACCACGTCTACATCGAGCCGCTGAACGTGGCCTCTGTGACCCAGATCATCCAGCGGGAGCGGCCGGACTCCATCCTGCCCACCCTGGGCGGTCAGACCGGGCTGAACCTGGCCATGAACCTCCACGAGCAGGGCGTTCTGGACGAATACGGCGTGCGGCTGCTGGGCACCTCTCCGGCCTCCATCAAAAAGGCGGAGGACCGCCAGGAGTTCAAGGACGCCATGGAGGCCCTGGGCCAGCCCTGCGTCACCTCCGACGTGGTGGAGAGCGTGGAGGACGCGGTGGCCTTCGCCGGGCGCATCGGCTACCCCGTCATCGTCCGCCCCGCCTACACCCTGGGCGGCACCGGCGGCGGCATCGCCTACGACGAACCCTCCCTCCGGGAGATCGCCGACCGGGGCATCCACCTCAGCCGTGTGGGCCAGGTGCTCATCGAGCGGTGCATCGCCGGCTGGAAGGAGATCGAGTTCGAGGTCATGCGGGACCGTGCCGGCAACGTGATCCAGATCTGCTCCATGGAGAACATCGACCCCGTGGGCGTCCACACCGGCGACTCCATCGTGGTCGCCCCCACCCAGACCCTGGCCAACAAGGAGTACCAGATGCTCCGCTCCGCCGCTCTGGACATCATCTCCGCCCTGGAGATCGAGGGCGGCTGCAACTGCCAGTTCGCCCTGAACCCGGACAGCTTCGAGTACGCCGTCATCGAGGTCAACCCCCGCGTCTCCCGCTCCTCCGCCCTGGCCTCCAAGGCCACCGGCTACCCCATCGCCAAGGTGGCGGCCAAGATCGCCCTGGGCTACACCCTGGACGAGATCCCCAACGCCGTGACGGGGAAGACCACCGCCTGCTTTGAACCCACCCTGGACTATGTGGTGCTGAAGATCCCCCGCCTGCCCTTCGACAAATTCACCACCGCCTCCCGCACCCTGGGTACCCAGATGAAGGCCACCGGGGAGGTCATGGCCATCTCCAACTCCTTCCAGGGTGCGCTGATGAAGGCCATCCGCTCCCTGGAGCTGAACGTGAAGTCCCTGCGCCTGGACGGCCTGGAGGACCTCTATACGGAGGAGATCGAAGAGAAGCTGGCCGACGTGGACGACCAGCGGCTCTTCGTGGTGGCGGAGGCGCTGCGCCGGGGCTTCTCCCCGGAGAAGATCAACGCCATCACCAAGATGGACCTGTGGTTCCTGGAGCGGTTCCAGGACATCATCCACATGGAGGCCAAGCTGGAGCACGGCGTACCCGACGCGGAGACCCTCCAACGGGCCAAGGAGATGGGCTTCTCCGACGCCTACATCGCCGCCCTGTGCGGCTCCACCCGGGAGGCCATCAAGGCCCTGCGGGAGGGGATGGGCATCCGCCCCTCCTTCAAGATGGTGGACACCTGCGCGGCGGAGTTCGAGGCCGCCACGCCGTACTACTACTCCACCTACGACCGGGAGAACGAGGCCCAGCCCACCCAGGACGAGAGCCGCCGCAAGGTGCTGGTGCTGGGTTCCGGCCCCATCCGCATCGGCCAGGGCATCGAGTTTGACTACTGCTCCGTCCACTCCGTCTGGGCCTTGAAGCGCCTGGGGTGCGAGACCATCATCATCAACAACAACCCCGAGACCGTCTCCACCGACTTCGACGTGGCCGACAAGCTCTACTTCGAACCCCTCACCCCCGAGGACGTGGAGGCGGTGGTGGAACTGGAGAAGCCCTGGGGCGCGGTGGTGCAGTTCGGCGGCCAGACCGCCATCAAGCTGGCCAAAGCCCTCACCGACATGGGCGTGCCCATCCTGGGCACCTCCTCCGACGGCGTGGACGCCGCCGAGGACCGGGAGCGCTTTGACGCCATCCTGCGCCAGTGCGGCATCCCCCGGGCGGAGGGCCGGACGGTGTTCACCACCGAGGAGGCCATCCGGGTGGCCAACGAGGTGGGCTACCCCGTGCTGGTGCGCCCGTCCTACGTCCTGGGCGGCCAGGGCATGGAGATCGCCTACAACGACCGCAACATCACCGAGTTCATGCGCATCATCAACCGCACCGTCCAGGAGCACCCCATCCTGGTGGACAAGTACCTCATGGGCCGGGAGGTGGAGGTGGACGGCGTGTTCGACGGGGAGGATATCCTCATCCCCGGCATCATGGAGCACGTGGAGCGCGCCGGCGTCCACTCCGGGGACTCCATCTCCGTCTATCCCTCCCTCCACGTGGAGGACAAGCACAAGGAGACCATCCTGCGCTACACCCGGGACCTGGCCAAGGCCCTGGGGGTCATCGGCCTCATTAACATCCAGTTTATCATCTACTCCGACCAGGTCTACGTCATCGAGGTCAACCCCCGCTCCTCCCGCACCATCCCCTACATCAGCAAGGTCACCGGCGTGCCCATCATCGACCTGGCCACTCGGGTCATGCTGGGGGCGAAACTGCGCGATCTGGGCTACGGGGTGGACCTCTACCCGGAGCAGAAGTACTACGCGGTGAAAATGCCCATCTTCTCCTTTGAAAAGCTCACCGACGTGGACACCGGCCTGGGGCCGGAGATGAAGTCCACCGGCGAGGTGCTGGGCCTGGACGAATCCTTCCCCCAGGCGCTTTTGAAGGCGTTCAAGGGCGCCAACCTCCGCGCCCCCAAGAAGGGCGGACGGGTCATCATCACCGTCCGGGACGAGGACAAGGGGGAGATTTTGGGCATCGCCAGAGGCCTTGCCGACCAGGACATCGAGATCATCGCCACCGCCGGGACCTGCGCGGCGCTCACCGAGGCGGGCATCCCCGCCAAGCACGTGAACCGCGTCTCGGAGGCCCACCCCAACATCCTGGACATGATCGCCTCCGGCTCGGTGGACCTGGTGATCAACACCCCCACCAAGGGCCGCAAGCACGATACCGACGGCTTCAAGATCCGCCGCAGCGCCGTGGAGCATTCCGTGGCCTGCGTTACCGCCATCGACACCGCCCGGGCCATCCTCACCGTCCGGGCACAGAGCCGCAGCGCCGACCTGCGGCCCATCGACATCACCCGACTGAAAGAAGACTGAGAGAAAAGCGAGGTGGCTCCCATGGCACACCAGACCGTGATCGTCCTGGACTTTGGCGGCCAGTATAACCAGCTCATCGCCCGGCGGGTCCGGGAGTGCGGGGTGTACTGCGAGGTCAAACCCTACAAGACCCCCCTTGCCCAGCTTTTGGAGAAGAAGCCCATCGGCTTCATCTTCACCGGCGGCCCCAACAGCGTCTACGACCCCGCCGCCCCCCAGGTGGACCCCGCCATCTTCACCCTGGGCCTGCCCATCCTGGGCATCTGCTACGGCTGCCAGCTCATGGCCCAGGCCCTGGGCGGGGAGGTCACCGCCGCCCAGGCGGACACCGCCCGGGAGTACGGCAAGACCGAGACCTTCTACGACACCGCCTGCACCCTCTTCAAGGGCCTGGACGCCCAGGGCATCTCCTGGATGAGCCACGGGGACTATATGGCCCAGGTGCCCCAGGGCTTCGCCCTGGCGGCGCACTCCGCCGCCTGCCCCAACGTGGCCATTGCCGACGAGGATCGCCGCTTCTACGGCGTGCAGTTCCACCCCGAGGTGAACCACACTCAGAACGGCCTCGCCATGATCCGCAACTTCCTCTACGGCGCCTGCGGCGCCACCGGGGACTGGACCATGGGGGACTATAAGGAGACCGCCATCCGCTCCATCCGGGAGAAGGTGGGCAGCGGCAAGGTGCTGCTGGCCCTGTCCGGCGGGGTGGACTCCTCCGTGGCCGCCGCCCTCCTGGCGGAGGCGGTGGGCAGCCAGCTCACCTGCGTTTTCGTGGATCACGGCCTCATGCGCCTCAACGAGGGGGACGAGGTGGAGGAGGCGTTCTCCAAGTGGTCCATCAACTTCATCCGGGTCAACGCCGAGGGCCTTTTCCTCCACAAACTGGCCGGTGTGCGCGACCCGGAGGCGAAGCGGAAGATCATCGGGGAGGAGTTCATCCGGGTCTTTGAGCAGGAGGCCAAGAAGATCGGCCAGGTGGATTTCCTGGTTCAGGGCACCATCTACCCCGACGTGATCGAGTCCGGCCTGGGGGACGCCGCGGTCATCAAGAGCCACCATAACGTGGGCGGCCTGCCCGACTACGTGGACTTCAAGGAGATCATCGAGCCTTTGCGCCTGCTCTTCAAGGACGAGGTGCGCCAGCTGGGCCGGGAGCTGGGCCTGCCGGAGTACCTGGTCATGCGCCAGCCCTTCCCCGGACCCGGCCTTGCCATCCGGGTGATCGGCGAGGTCACCAAGGACAAGCTGGACACCCTGCGCCTGGCCGACTTCATCTTCCGGGACGAGATGGCCAAGGCGGGGGAGGATCGCAACCTGGATCAGTACTTCGCCGTGCTCACCAACATGCGCTCCGTGGGCGTCATGGGCGACGGCCGCACCTACGACTACACCCTCGCCCTTCGCGCCGTGACCACCGACGACTTTATGACCGCCGACTGGGCGCGAATCCCCTTCGACCTCCTGGACCGCACCAGCACCCGCATCGTCAACGAAGTCCCCAAGATCAACCGCGTCGTCTACGACATCACCAGCAAACCCCCCGCCACCGTGGAGTTTGAATAAGTTGAGAAGTCGTAAAAACCCAGTATTTATGCGGGTTTGCAGACTTTCGAGAGGTCTTTTGATAA
>CANRLZ010000006.1 GCA_947631595.1 uncultured Oscillospiraceae bacterium | reverse complement strand
GCGGAAGCCATGCTGTGGCAGGGCGTCTCCTACTAAGAGAATGAGAAAGAGAAAGGGCGGCAGAAGCCGCCCTTTCTTTTTTGGAATTTAGCCGGCAAAAAATTTTCCGCCAGGACACGCGCCCGGCGGAAAATTTTTTGCGGTCGAACCCGCGCCTGGGGCGCACGCCTTTTACAGCCCGTTTTGCTCCGCGCCGTAGGCGGCCTGCTCGGCGGTGAAGCCGTCGTCGGTGAGCTGGGCGATCATCTCGTCCTTGGAGAGGGTCGCTTCCGCCAGGTACTCGGTGGCCTTCCGCACCGCCTGCTCGTTCCAGTCGGCGCCGCAGTTGTCCGCGGCGTAGGTGGCCTGTTCGGTGGTGAAGGCGTCGTACTCCAGCTGCCCGATCAGACCGTCGTGGGAGAAGGGCATCACGTTCAGGTAATTCCCCGCCTTTTTCAGCGCCTGGGCGTTCCAGTCCGCGTCGCAGTGATCCGCGCCGTAGACGGCCTCCTCATGGGAGAAGCCCTCGTACTCCAGCTGGCTCACGATCCCGTCGTGGGAGAAGGACATGGCCTGAAGGTAGTTCTCCGTCTTGGCCAGCGCCTCCTTCTGCTTCGAGGTCACGTGGTCGCGGTTGCTGGTGCAGACCAGGATCCCGGCGCCGATGGCGCCCAGCAGGGCTACCAGGACCACCCAGAACCACCATTTCTTATAAACAGCTTCTTTCATGTCTATTTCCTCCTTTGTGAAGATCAGCGTTTTTCAATGAGCGCCACCGCATGGGCGGCGATGCCTTGCTGGCTGCCGGTAAAGCCCAGACCCTCTTCGGTGGTGGCCTTGACGCTCACCCGGTCAGTTTCCACCCCCATAGCCCGCGCCAGATTGGCGCGCATCTGGGGGATGTGGGGCGCCAGCTTGGGCGCCTGGGCCAGAACGGTGGCGTCCACGTTGCCCACCTGATAGCCCGCCTCCGCCAAAATGGCCGCCACCCGCTCCAAAAGGGCCAGGCTGTCCGCCCCGGCGTAGGTGGGGTCGCTGTCCGGGAAGTGCTGGCCGATGTCCCCCAGGGCGGCGGCGCCCAGAAGGGCGTCCATGACGGCGTGGGTGAGCACATCCGCGTCCGAGTGGCCCAGAAGCCCCATCCCGAAGGGGATGTCCACGCCGCCCAAAATGAGGCGGCGGCCGGCCACCAGGCGATGTACGTCGTATCCCTGTCCCATGCGCATACCCTACGCCTCCCCGCCCTGGGCCAGCAGGGCCTCCGCCACCGCCAGGTCGGCGGGGGTGGTGATCTTCAGGTTGCGCTCCTCGCCCTGGGTGAGGAGCACCGCCGCGCCCAGCCGCTCCACGGCGGCGCAGTCGTCGGTGACCTCCGCGCCGTCCTCCACGGCCTTCTGGAGGGCGGCCTTCAAAAGGTCCGCGTCAAAGACCTGGGGGGTCTGGATGAGCCGCAGCGCCGCCCGGTCGGGCGTGCCGGTGACCAGATCGCCCTCCACGGACTTCACCGTGTCCTTCACCGGCACCGCCGGGGCGGCGGCGGGGAAGCGCTGTGCCCCGGCCACGGCGTCGGCGATGACCGCCTGGCTCACCAGGGGTCGCGCCCCGTCGTGCACGGCGATGAGCTTGGCCTTGGCGGACACCTGGCTGACGCCCTTATACACAGACTCCAGCCGGCTCTCGCCCCCCAAGAGTACCTGGGTGACCTTGGTCAGGCCGTTTTGCTGGCACAGGTCGCCGATGGTCACCAGCAGCTCGCTCCGGGTGACCACCAGGATCTCCTGGATGCAGGGGCTGTCCTGGAGCGCCCGGAGGGTGCGCAGGAGCACCGGCTGGCCGCCCAGGTCGGCCAGGAGCTTGTCCGCGCCCTCCATCCGCCGGGAGGACCCGGCGGCGGCCACCACGCAGGCGCAGTACGGCCCGGCGCAGCCGCCCTTCCGCTTTTTTCGGAAAAACAGCATGAGAAAACCCTTCTTCCCCCAAAAAAGGAGCCGCCGCCGGCTCCTTTTTTGAAGTTATGTATTCAGCGCCTGGTTCACCCGGCGCTCCATCTCCTCGTAGTCGGAACCCTGGGCCAAAACCAGCTCGGACAGGAGGATCTGCCGGGCGGTGTGGAGCATCTTGCGCTCCCCGGTGGAGAGACCGCGCGCCTCATCCCGGCGGGAGAGACCCTTCACCACCGTGGCCACCTCTAAGAGGTCGCCGCTCTTGAGGCGCACCATGTTCTCCCGGTAGCGCTGGTTCCAGCCGGGGGTCATGTCCACCTGGAGACCGGGGATGGCGGCGATTACCGCGTCCGCGCTGGCCGCGTCCATCACCGGGCGCACGCCGATCTCCTGGGAGTTGGCGGTGGGGATCATCACCACCATGCCACCCACAGGGAGTTTGAGGATATAGTATTCCCGGGTGACCCCGCTGACCTTTTTGGTCACAATGGAGTCCACCACCCCGGCGCCGTGCATGGGGTGGACGATCTTATCTCCCACGGCAAACATGATATCCCTCCTCCCGGAAACACGATGGATACATTTCTCCCAGGACAAGTATACCACATTTTTTAAAAATAAGCAAGAAATAACAACGTAAATTTTTTTGAATGGGGGAACATCCCTTTTGTTTGATACGATGAAAGAGAAATAACCAAATATTGTCAATCCCCCGGCGGGCACCGGCGGTAGACCGCCCCCGGCTCCAACTCCTCCCCCCGGGCGGCGAACAGCTCGTCCACGGTGACGAAGGCGTAACCCGCCCGGTGGAGCTGATCGATGACCTGCAAGGCGGCGTCCACGCTCTCGGGGTAGATGTCGTGGAGGAGGATGATATCCCCGTCCCGGACGTTGGAGACGATGTGGGCCACCACCCGCTGGGTGTTTCGGTCTGACCAGTCCTCCGGGTCCACCGACCAGAGGATGAGCGGGGCGTTTGCCCGGCGCTTCACGCCGTCGTCCACCGCGCCGTAGGGCGGGCGCAGGGGGAAGTCGGCCTCGCCCAGCAGATCGGTGAGCACCTGCCGGGTGCGGCCGACCTGGGCGTCAAAGTCCGCCTGGTTCAGGCCGGTGAGGAACACGTGGTCGTAGGTGTGGATGCCGATCTGGTGGCCGCTCCGGGCCATCTGCTCCACCAGCTCCGGATACTCCTCCGCCTGGGCGCCGATGAGGAAGAAGGTGGCCTTCACCCCCCGCTGATCCAGCCCCTCCAAAAGCCGCGGGGTGGTCCGGGGCTTTGGGCCGTCGTCGAAGGTGAGGGCCACCAGCTTTGGCGGCTCCTCCACCGGCTGGACGCCGTCCGCCGGGGCGACCTGGGGCGGCTTGGGCGCCAGGAAGAAGAGCAAAAGCCCCAGGACCAGCAGCAGCCAGACCGGGGGCAGGGCGTTCCGGGCCACGGGCGCACCTCCTCACCATTTCGTTGAGGCTAGTGTGTCCGCCGGGACGGGCGATCTAATCAGGAAGGTTTTGCCGGGGAAGCGGGGTGGGAGGGCAGGCCCAGCCCGGCCTGCCCCGCCTCGCTGAGGGGGTAGAAATAGTCGTAGAAGGGCATGAGGAAGGCGAAGCCGTCCACCAGCCGCCGCACCAGCGCCGGGCCGTCGTAGGTCTGGGCCGGGTCGTTGTCGTCGTGGAGGATGGAAAAGTCCTTCAGGTTGTACCACCCCGCCAGGTCCGGCGGCGCGCCGGGCTTGAAGCGGGCGTAGTGTTGGCCGTCCAGGAAAAATTCCCCCTGCCTCAGGAGCTTGGCGTTGAGCTTGGCGAGCTGGGCGGGGGCGCTGTCGATCTTCGCCCGGTGCCGGGCCATGGTGGCCGCCTTGGGCTGATAGATGCCCAGGCCGTAGCTCCAGCTCTCCCGGGAGACCTCGAACCAGAACCCTGGGGCGTCCTGCCAGCCCTCCGCCGGGGGGAGGATGGAGAACCACAGGCTGGTCTTGTAAAATTCGATGCCCCGGTACCGCCGGGCGTCCTTGTAGATACGCGCCACCTTGCAGAAGAGATCCCGGCCCGGACAGCGGTGGGTGAGTTCGTCAAAGACCTGGTCGGCCAGGGCCTTCATGGGCTTGGCCAGGTGATTTTGATAGTCCTCCCGGTGGGCGTTGAACCAGACCCGCTCGTTGTTTAGGGCGATGCCCCAGAGGAAGTCGAAGGTGGCGGGGGAGAAGCCCTCAAACACGGCCGTTCACCCCCCGTACTGCCGGGCGAGTTCGCCGAAGACCGCCAGCGCGTCCTGGACGCGCCGGGTGGGCACGCAGAAGGAGATGCGGGCGTACCCCGGCGCGCCGAAGCCGGAGCCGGGCACCAGCAGCAGGTCCAGGGCCTTGGCCTTTTCGCAGAACGCCACATCGTCCGGCTCCAAGGTGGGCAGGAAGTAGTAGAACGTCCCGGCGGGGGGCAGGGAGGTGTCGTACCCCAGCGCGCCCAGGCCGTCGGTGAGCAGGGCGCGGTTGGCGGCGTAGACGGAGAGGTCGGCGGTGTACCCGTCGCAGGCGGCGCAGACGCGCTGGAAGAGGCTGGGGGCGTTCACATACCCCAGCGTCCGCCCGGCGCCAGCCACGGCGGCGTAGACCTCCCGGCCGTGTTCCACCTCCGGCCCCACCAGCACATACCCCAGCCGCTCTCCGGGGAGGGAGAGGGATTTGGAGTAGGAGTAGCACACGATGGTGTCGCCGTAGAAGTCGGGCGCCCAGGGGGTGAGGCCGCCGTCGTAGACGATCTCCCGGTATGGTTCGTCGGAGATGAGGAAGATGGGCCGGCCCAGCTCCTCCGACTTCCGGCGCAGCAGTTCTCCCAGCCCCTGGAGGGTCTGGGGGGTGTAGACCACCCCGGCGGGGTTGTTGGGGGAGTTGATGAGCACGCCCTTGGTGCGGGGGGTGATGGCGGCCTCCACCGCGGCCAGGTCGATCTGGAAATCGGGCACATGGGGGGGCAGGATCACCGCCTTGGCCCCCGCGCCTTCGATGAAGACCTTGTACTCGGGGAAGTAGGGTGCAAAGACCAGGAATTCATCCCCCGGCGCCTCGGTGAGGGCGTGGAAGACGCAGCACAGCGCGGCGGCAGCCCCCACGGTGAGGTAGAGGTCGTCCGGGCCATAGCCGTGGCCGAAGCGCTTGGCCAGGCTGGCGGCCAGCCGCTCCCGCACGGCGAGGTCGCCCTGGGCGGAGGTGTAGCCGTGGAGCTGGAGGGGGTCGGACTCCCGGATGAGCCGTTCCAGCTCGTCCAGCGCCTCCCTGGGGGGCGCCACGCTGGGGTTGCCCAGGGAGAAGTCGTACACCTTGTCCGGCCCGACTTCGCGGGCGCGTTGGTTCCCGTACTCAAACAGCTCTCGAATGACCGACCGGGCGGTGCCCAGGCCGTAACAGCGCTGTGATACCATGGTGATCCCGTCCTTCCCAAAGAGGAATTTCTGCTGTCATTATACCTCTCTTTTCGCCCCGCCGCAACGGGGAGAACGAAAATTTAGCACTCTAAACATGAGAGTGCTAAAAGTTTACACCCAGTTCATCTTTTCCGGGGGAGAAAAGGCTATACTGAGCGGGAAAAGAAAGGAGGGGTGGATCATGGATATGCAGACGTTCACCCAAAAGTCCCTGGCCGCCGTCCAGGCCGCCCAAGACCTGGCCCAGCGCCACGGCAACCAACAGATCGACCAGTCCCATCTCCTCTCGGCCCTGCTGGCCGACGAGACGGGGCTGATCCCCCAGCTTCTGACCCGCATGGGCCTGACCCTGCCCAGTTTCCAGGCGGCGGCGGACAAGCTGGTGGACGACCTCCCCAAGGTCTCCGGCCCAGGCCGGGAGGCGGGGAAGGTCTACATCACCCCCGGCCTGGACGCCGCCCTGAACGCCGCCCAGGACCAGGCCAAGGCCATGGGCGACGAGTACGTCTCGGTGGAGCATCTGCTCCTGGGATTGCTGGAGCGGGCGGAAAAGCCCCTCGCCCAGCTCTTCCAGACCTACAACGTCACCAAGGAGGGCGTTTTGCAGGCGCTCTCCGCCGTCCGGGGCAACCAGCGGGTGACCTCCGACAACCCGGAGGAGACCTACGACGCCCTGAAGAAGTACGGCTCCGACCTGGTGGAGCTGGCCCGGCAGGGGAAACTGGACCCGGTGATCGGCCGGGACGACGAAATTCGCAACGTCATCCGCATCCTCTCCCGGAAGAGCAAAAATAACCCCGTCCTCATCGGCGAACCGGGGGTGGGCAAGACCGCCATCGTGGAGGGTCTGGCCCAGCGCATCGTCCGGGGGGACGTGCCCGCCGGGCTGAAGGACAAGACGGTGTTCTCCCTGGACATGGGCGCCCTCATCGCCGGGGCCAAGTACCGGGGGGAGTTCGAGGAGCGGCTGAAGGCCGTCCTGGGGGAGGTGCGCCGCTCCGAGGGGCGCATCCTGCTGTTCATCGACGAGCTGCACACCATCGTGGGCGCCGGCAGGACGGAGGGGAGCATGGACGCGGGCAACCTCCTCAAGCCCATGCTGGCCCGTGGGGAACTCCACTGCATCGGCGCCACCACCCTGGACGAGTACCGGCAGTACATCGAAAAGGACGCCGCCCTGGAGCGGCGGTTCCAGAGCGTGCTGGTGGGGGAGCCTACGGTGGAGGACGCCATCGCCATCCTCCGGGGGCTGAAGGAGCGCTACGAGCTGTTCCACGGGGTCAAGATCGCCGACAGCGCCCTCATCGCCGCGGCCACCCTCTCCAACCGCTATATCACCGACCGCTTCCTCCCGGACAAGGCCATCGACCTGGTGGACGAGGCCTGCGCCCTCATCCGCACGGAGATGGACTCCATGCCCACCGAGCTGGACGTGGTGAGCCGGAAGATCATCCAGCTGGAGATCGAGGAGCAGGCGCTGAAGAAGGAGACGGACAAGTCCGCCCAGAGCCACCTGGAGGAAGTCCGCCGGGAGCTGGCGGAGCTGTGCGCCGACTTCGACGAGAAAAAAGCCCGCTGGGAGAACGAGAAGGCCGCCATCGGCAAGGTCCAGCAGCTCCGGGCCGACCTGGACGAGGCCAACGCCGCCCTGGAGCGCGCCCAGCGGGAGTACGACCTGGAAAAGGCCGCCCAGCTCAAGTACGGCACCATCCCCGACCTGCAAAAAGCCATCGAGGCAGAGGAGGCGCAAAACAGCGCCCGGCGGGAGGAAAACCTCCTCCGCTCCCGGGTCACCGACGAGGAGATCGCCCGTGTGGTGGAGCGCTGGACCGGCATCCCCGTGGCCCGGCTCATGGAGGGCGAGCGGGAGAAGCTCCTGCAACTGGAGGACATCCTCCACAGGCGCGTGGTGGGTCAGGACGACGGCGTCCGCCGGGTGAGCGAGGCCATCCTCCGCTCCAGGGCCGGCATCGCCGACCCCAACCGCCCCATCGGCTCCTTCCTCTTCCTTGGCCCCACCGGCGTGGGCAAGACGGAGCTGGCCAAGACCCTGGCCGCCGCCCTCTTTGACAGCGAGCGGAACCTGGTGCGCATCGACATGAGCGAGTACATGGAGAAGTTCTCCGTCTCCCGCCTCATCGGGGCGCCTCCGGGGTATGTGGGCTACGAGGAGGGCGGCCAGCTCACCGAGGCGGTGCGCCGCGCCCCCTACTCTGTCATCCTCTTCGACGAGGTGGAGAAAGCCCACCCGGACGTGTTCAACGTGCTTTTGCAAATTCTGGACGACGGCCGGGTCACCGACTCCCAGGGCCGGACGGTGGACTTCAAGAATACCGTCCTCATCCTCACCTCCAACCTGGGCAGCCAGATTTTGCTGGACGGCATCGGGGCGGACGGGGAGATCTCCGCCCAGGCGCGGGAGGAGGTGGACGCGCTGCTGCGCCGCTCCTTCCGGCCGGAGTTTTTGAACCGCCTGGACGAGATCGTCACCTTCAAGCCGCTGACACGGGACAACGTCACCCACATCATCGACCTGATGCTGGAGCGGCTCAACCAGCGCCTGGCGGACAAGGAGCTGCGCCTGGAGGCCACGGCGGCGGCCAAGGACTACATTCTGGACCACGCCTACGACCCCCTCTACGGCGCCCGGCCCCTGCGCCGCTACCTCCAGCACAACGTAGAGACCCTGCTCTCCCGCCAAATCATCGCCGGCTCGGTGGAGCCGGGCCAGACCCTCACCCTGGACGTGGAGGGAGACGACCTCCTTATCAAGTAAACGAGAAGGGCCGTCCGGCTTTGCCGGACGGCCCTACAGCTTGTCAAAAAGCCTCGCAGAGTTTCGCGCCGCAGGGCGCGAAAGACTCATAAGAAATTTTTTCCGGCGGCGTGTACGTCGGAAAAAATACATCTCGGCCCGCAAACGTGCGAGTCGGCCGCCCTCGCGGCGGCCGGGGAGTGCGCTGCAGCGGGCCGTAAAAAATGTCAAAGAAGCGGCCCTGCCGCTTCTTTGACAGTCTCAAGGGCCGCCCGGCAAAGCCGGGCGGCCCTTCCTTTACCACAGCCGTTTTTCCAGACATTGGAGCCGCACGCCCTCGATGCCCTCGAAGATGCAGGGCACCACCCCCGCCCGGCGGAAGCCCAGGCGGGTGTACAGGTTTAAGGCCGCCTGGTTGCGCCGGTTGGTGTCCATGCGCAGATAGCGGCAGCCGTGGGCGCGGGCGTAGTCCTCGTAGTAGGCCAGAAATGCCCTCCCGTACCCCCGGCGCTGGGCCGGGGGGTCTACCACCAGGGTGTGCAGCACCATGACCTCCTCCGGCGGCGGGTCGTCCGCCCAGTCGCCCTGGGCGTACTCCGGGACCTGAATTTGGTTCAGCACCCCGGCGGCCACGATATTGCCGCCGTCCTCCAGCACGAACAGGTCGCCCCGATCCAGAGCGGCCTGGGCCGTGGCCGGAACGGGGTAGACCCCCCGCACCCAGCCGGGGTCGAGGCTGCCGGCCTCGATGGCGTCGTGGATGCGCTCGTAGATGGCGCTGACGGCCGCCAGGTCGTCAGCCTCCGCCGGACGGATCACGGGACATTCCCCCCACGCAGAATTTTCTCCCCCATCATACCAAAAAACGCCCCCTGGGGCAAGCCATTTCCCTCCGAGGCGCAAATTTCTCTTGATTTCTTCCGCCGGTTATGGTAATATCATCCCCAGAGACCCGATTTGCAGGTGTAGTTCAATGGTAGAATGTCAGCTTCCCAAGCTGAACACGAGGGTTCGATTCCCTTCACCTGCTCCAGGACTAAAACCCCCACAGCCCTTGAGTTTCAAGGTGTTGTGGGGGTTTCCTTGTTAGCGCATTAGAACAAATGTTTGCAGAAAAAGGGGGTAAAAGCACGCCAAAAACAAAAAAGATGCTCGTCAAATGCTCGTCAGATTAGAGTAGATCTCCACACGCACAAAATGAGGCTGCTATTGGGAGAATTATACACGCTCAACGGGTATATTTGTGTAGTTTGCCAGTTGTATTTTGCGTTCAATGGGTGTATTATAATGACATCAAGAGACCCAACTCAACAGCCCGGCCACGCCGGGGATGAATGGAGGATATGACAATGGCTAACAAATTGGACGCATGCACGGCAATGGATGAGTATTTGGGACCAGACAAAAGGGTGCCGCTTGTTCTCCGTATCCTCAACAACGACATGGCGGAGGAGTTGGAGACTCGCTATGTGGACCAGTATCTGGCCGCACGAGACGGGGGTGAGTCCTCACCTGAAGAAAAAATGGAGGCGATGTTTTCCCCTCTGCTCGATGGGAAAGAGTATGTGCCCACAAAGGGCGATGTTTTGGTGGCCTGGAGGTATGAATTGCAGGAAATGATCCCCAGGGCTATCATGCAGGACTGCACACGAGACGAGGCGCTGTCCGTGCTCAACTTCTTGTACCGAAAGCACGTTGATGGGATGATCGTGCTACAGGTTTCGCCCGGGTTTCGCTACCACGCCTTTGATCTGATGCGTGGCTGGAATGAGACCCATCCAGACGAAACCCCCATCAAATACCAGCCAAGCAGCGACTGGCTTCCCTGACCACCCGTTGATCAAACTCAAAACATGAGGTGACTACCATGGTAGAACGAGACACCCCCCTGCGCCTGGTGCGTGCCTGGCCGAAGATGATGCCCGGGTGCTATGAGGCGCTGGATCACCTGGCCAACGCGAAGACTGACGGAGATATCTGGTGGCCGGACTACTGCCCGCTGCCCATCAACGCGGCCTTCACTCTCCTGGCCGACAACGTGGGCCAGGAAACCGCCGCCAACGTCGCGGCGGAGCTGACCGCCTGCTGGATGTGGCGGCAGAACAAGATCATTTATCGGTTTGACCCGGACTTGGCCCAGGAACTCCTTGGCCAGGCCGACGACATGGAGGAGGCGGAGACCCTGCCCGTGGATCTGCTGCTCCACCTGCCATATCCCTGCCTCTACATCAAGACCCCCGGTCTATTCCCCCGCATGGACGGCTTCTGGGTGTGGGTGGACTGGGACACCAACCGCCAAGGCCAGGAGCTGCGGGTGCAGATGGTGGCCGAGGATTACAGTGGGAGTATTCCCCTGGTTCTGCACCTCCTCCCCGGGCAGACGCTCGGGGCGTCCATCGCGGACACCTGGGCCACCGTCCGCTCCAACGCGGCAGAACACCTTGACCGCCCGATGGTGGCGGCCATCCAGGAGGATCCGCAGGCAACCCTGCGCTCCGCCCTCCTGGGGGCGCTCCAACTGGTGCTGTACGTCTGCGCGGCCAACGCGGACATCCAGGAGGCACCCGCCCCGCTGCGTCCCCGGCGCTCCGGCGATCCCCGCCGGGTGGAGCTGATCCGGGACAAGGCGTCAGAGGTCACCGGCTACGAGGTCGGCGTCCGGGTGGGGGCTGCCCTCCGGCGATCCCGCACCCAGCACGAGGCCACATCTGCCGGCGGGACCGGCGGCAAAAAGCGTCCCCACTCCCGCCGCGGGCACTGGCACCACTACTGGACGGGTCCCATGACCGGGGAGCGGACACTGGCCCTCAAATGGACCGCCCCCACCATGATCCACGCAGACGCGGGCCGGGAGGACAACGTAGTGGTTATCCCGGTCAGAGAGGAGGATTGACATGGCAGATCAAATCCACACCTACGGCTATCCCATCGACCTGGCCTCCGTGGAGGAGCTGGCCCAGGCGTCCCGTCGCCGCCGCCAGTACCATGCGTACTACCTCCCCGCCACCGGGCGGGTGGTGTACGACGAGGATCCAGCGGCTCCCATCCGGGGGATGCTCCCCGGCGAGGCCGTCTCACTGGGGATCTACCATCGCGCCGCCACGGCCCAGCAGATCGTGCGGCGCATCCTGGAGCAGATCGCCCCGACCAAGTTTGGCCCCACCGCCCGCCAGTATGCGGAGATCTACAACTCCGCCCCGCGTTATAGCGACCCGGACGCCTATGCGGATGACTGGCGGTTATCACACCTATCCCCCGCCGTCCTTCACACGCTATGGCACATAGCCAACGACCCGTTCCGCGATTTCCTGGCGCTGTTGGGCCTCACAATGACGGAATGTGCAAATATGTTCAGCATCCCCTATCGCTCGATCCAGAACTGGGCCGAGGGAAAACGGACCCCGCCGCTCTATCTCCGCCGCATGATGGCTGAGCTGGCCGGCCTGCTCGATGTATAGGTGGCCCATAGACGACAAAAAGCCCCCTCCAGGAGCGCATGGCTCCCGGAGGGGGGTTCTTTTCCGTGGTGTCCAAATTGGACACATCCCCGTGTCAGCCGTCCACCTCGGGCAGACCCGCAAGGGATGTAAGCATGGACAGCACCCCCGCCAGCGCGGAGGCGGACAGCACCGCCACCCAGTTGACTTCCCCCAGCACCGCGGCGGTGCCGATGGTGGCGATGGCGGTCTGGGCCACCGTCTTCACCGCCCGCACCCCCGCCGCCTTCAGCCAGCAGAGCCAGTAGTTTTCGTTGTTCATGGTCTATACCTCCTTGTTACTTTCGTCTATCTCGTCGTCCACCTTATCCCGGAGAGAGGCCACGATCCGCCGCAGCCATGCGGGCAGCGGAGCGCCCAGCGCCCCGGCGTTCTCCACAATGGACCCCGCCTCGGTAAGGATGTACCAGATAATCACCATCGGGCAGAGGACTGTGGCGTAGTCAATGGGGAGTTCCAGCGGTACACTCTCCAGGAGGAGTCCCAGCACCAGATCCAACACCCCAGCCACCAGCACGGCCACAATGGATCCCAGCTTGTGCCACGCGCCCTCGCGGGCGATCTGAGACGACCACTGACCCCGCCTCATGGCCACCGCCGTCCCGGTGATCCAGTCCAGGACCAGCAGGGCGATCCACCCCACTACCAGCCAGCCGAACCACCCCCACAGGGCGGTGAGCGCCGCCAGCAGCACGGACACCGCCGCTTTGATCCGGTTGATGTGCTCCTCCATCTCCCTCACTCCTTCGCAGCGTGGGCGGCGTTATACATCACCTGAAGGGTGTAGAGTTTCCCCGCGTCCAAGGCCAGACTGCCGGTGCCGTCGCCCCGGATGTACCCCGACTCCACCGCCCAGGCCGCCGCCGTCCTGGCCCACTCCGGGCACTCGGCCACGGTGTTGTAGACCTGGGCCTTGGCCGCCTCCACAGCCAGGGCCACCTCCCGGCGCACCCCGTCCAGCAACGTCTGGGCGGCCTTGGCGGTGGCCGCGGCCACCTCGTCGGCCACCAGGGCCTTCACCTCGTCCCTCGTCATGTCGATCTCCCCCTCTCCGTTGATCTCGTTGGCCCGCCGGGCGATCTCCCCCATGCGGGTGTACAGGTACTCCCCCGGGCACGCCTTGTTGGCAAACCACCGGTGGACCGTCATGTTCTGCTCCCCCGGCCTGCCCACCAGGGACTTATCCGCCCGCCAGCGCAGCTCCCCCAGGCCGTTCCGCTTGGCGATGTCCGCCACCAGGCGGATGAGCGCCTCGTATGCCGCGGCGGTGACGGCGTAGGGGTGGGTGGTGTCGCTGGCCACTTCGATGGTCACCGCCCGGTGGTCGTTGGCCTTGCCGGAGACGCCGTTCACCGTGAGCGGCCCGCCGGTGCACCAGGAGCGGTCGCCCTCGTCCACGCACAGGCCGATGGAGCCGTCCTTGCCCACAAAGTAGTTGGGGGCGGCGTTCAGGCCCTTCTTGGCGAAGTAGTCGCAGCCCTGTTTCGCCGTCCACTGGCCCACTACGCAGTGAACGGTCACCGTGTCGATGGCGTGGTTCCGGGGGTGGGTGCGGTTGGGACTGAGCTTGGTGTAGGTCACCAGTGCGCTGTTGCTCATGCCTCCACCCCCTCGCCCAAAATTTCCGCCACGTCCTCGGAGGTGAGCACCCCCTTCTCCGCCGCCTGGCGAACCATCTGGGCGCTCCACAGCCCCAGGTCATACCACGTTTTGATTTTTTCCTTCATCCCGTCACACCCCCAGCAGAGTATCGGTCATCATAGCGGTATAGGTGACTTGCGCCTCCAACTTCTGGCCGGCGGTAGGCCCCGGCTTGGGCAGAGCCGCCACGTCGGCGGCTATCTCCTCCGCGCTCCGGGCGGTGACCTTTTCGCCGTCCCAGGCGTACAGCGGCACCCCCTCCCGGCTCACCAGGCAGGGGTTTTCCTCTCCGCCGGGGGTGAGGCGGAACTGATACCCGCCCTTGTCGGTGAGCAACACCGCCCCGGCGGTCTCCCGCTCCGGGCACGGCCCGTCGCTCCACCCGTCCATGACCCGCCCCCGCTCATCCACCGCGAGGTAGTGCTTGTTGTAAAACTCGTCCATAGCGTTCTCCTTTCTCCGCCCCCGTCCGGGGGCGGCGGTTTTTTACAGCTCCGCGTCCAGCTCCAGGAAGTCGCTTGCAAACTGGAGGGCGGCGGGGTAGAGCCTGTCGGCGTACTCGGCATCCCCGCTTGGGTCCTCCACCCGGAAGTACACCCCGTTCTCCCCGGCCACGGCGCTGCCTCTGGCGTCCAAGGTGGCGTCGATGGGCAGGGTCACATCCCCCTGGATGTGGAAGGTGGGGTTGGCCCGCATGGGTACGGGCGTGGGGATGAGAAACTCCACGGCCGTCGCGTTCTGCCGCGCCAGAATGACGTTTTTCGCCACCGCCGAGGCGTCTCCCGTCAGCCGCAGGTAGTACCGCTGGCACTTGGCCAGCTCCAGGGCGGGGTCGGGGATCTCGTTGAGTACCCACACGCCGTTTTCCTGGTGGGCCAGGGTCTGCTGGTCGCCCAGCTCCAGTTTGGCGGCGACAATGGATATACTGGCACTGGCATTCACTCGGAGGCCAATGCTTGTTTTGCTGGTGGAGTAAACGGACACTCCCGTCGTCAACTGCCGCGGATTAAGTTCAGGTATCGTCAGCGTTACGGCATGCAACTCTCCCGATTTGGTCAGAACGGACAGCGTGACGGGGCCATCCGGGATGTTATGTTCAAATTTTTGTGTGAAGTCTGTATAGCCTGTGTTGCCGTGCTCGATGGTGATACACCCATCCTCTATCTTTATCGTCCCAAGTTGCGACAGATGGCCCGTTTTCCATCTGTCGATGGAGTAACCATTCAAGCTATACTCCGTCTTCCCCCTCTGGTTGATGGGGTTGGCAAAGTACCAGTTGCACAGCAGATTGGGGTTGATCCATCCCCCATCCGTCCGTCCCGTCCCGCCCCATTCAAGGGGCAAGGGGTTGGGGGACGCGCCGGGCGGATTATCGGCTTCGCACATAAACTTGATGTGATCCAGCCCGGTCGGGGGCCGGAGTTTGGGCGTGGCCACGTGCTCGGACGCCTCGAACTTTTTGAAAAACGCCGTCCGAAATCGCTTGCCCTCATCGCCTACATTTGAGTTCTCCGCTACGGCAGGCACGAGTTCGCCTCCGAAGGTCGCCGTACTGCCGACGGACAGGTGGCCGGTCACATCCATATTTGAGTCAACGGTGGCCTTGTGTAGCGCTGCCGAGCCATACACCCTGAGATTGCCCTTCGGCCCCGCTTCCTCGTCTGGCCGTCCTACCGTCACATCAGAGAGGATCTCGGCGGTCTTGCCGACCGTTAGAGGCCCGTCCACATTGGCCTCCCCGCTCAGCGTCATGTCCTTGCCCATCAGGCGCCTGTTGACAGTCACACGATCCGGCCCGACTACGAGGTAGTCGCCCTTGGCCGAGAACACACCGCCCACAGAGAGATCCCCGCCGACCTGCCCGCCGGATCCCAGCAGGTACGGAGGACTCCAGTGATAGCCCCCGGCGTCATGGCTGACGCAGACGTACTGCGCATTGTTATCCAGATCCAGGTATCGCATCCCCACCGGGGCCGCCGTATCGCCCCCCGGCGCGCCATGCCCGGTCAAAAACGTGGCCGGGGGATTCGTGATTTGCTCCCAGGGATGGGTGTGTTGGGAGGGCTGATAGGTCTCCGGTGGATTCGTGATTTGCTCCCAGGGATGGGTGTGTTGGGAGGGCTGATAGGTCTCCGGTGGATCGTTGATCTGCTCCCAGTCGATGTGCTCTCGGGGACCCAACGTCACCGAGATCTCCGCGCCGTCCAGCACTGCCAGGGTGACGTAGATGGCTCGCTCCACGCCGTCGTCCGGGGCCACTACCTCACCGGTGTCCCCCAGGTTCAGATACCCCACCAACTGCTCCCCTTCGCCGGCGATCCGGGCGAAAAGGCCCAGTTCCCGCCAGGAAAACGCCACGCTGACGCCTGTGACCTCGCCGAACAGGGTCAGGGTGTTGCCCGCCCGGTCAGATTTGGTGATCGGGACCGTCAGGCGCTCCCGGCCCATGGCCGTCAGGCCGGGGATCGCCCCCGCCGGGCGGCCATCGCCCATGGCCATCCGGGTGAACGTCATCGGCCCCTCGTCAATGGACCGGCGCATCATGGTCTCGCCCTGGCTCGTCAGTGTGATGTGCGGGATGGTACTCATGCTGTGTCGCCTCCCTCAAAGTGATAGTGTTTGACCTGCTGCACCGCCCCGACGTATCGCGCCGGGATGTGCCCCGCGTGGAGTTGGAACGCGTAGTCCGTAGCCAGGTGCGCCGGCTTGATCTCCGCGATACTGCGGCGCAGGGACTCCATATCCCCCGGCGGGTTGAGCAGCCCGTCTACCACCACCCGGAACCGATACGCCTCCGGCGTCTCCTCCACGTGGGCGACGCCCCCGGTGTACCGCTCCGCGATGGTCACCAGCACCGCCAGGGTAGTAACTCCCAGCCCCTGGAGCCGGGCCTTGATCCGGCTCCGCCTGGTGTCCGGGGGCAGGGAGGGGGTGGAGTCCAGGCCAAGTGTCTGCTCCCAGCCCTCCAGGCCCACCGTGGCCATCTCCACGCCCAACTGCTCCGCCACCAGGTCCAGATCGGCCCGCAGCCGGTCCGCGAACAGCCCCGCCACCCGGAGCACCTCCGCCAACTCCGGCGACTCTCTCCAGGAGCGGGGGACCATGCTCAGGAGATCCACGTCACCGCCACCTCCCCTACAACGGGCACCTCGTCCCGCCCGATAGCCACGTCCTCCGTGCCGCCGTTGATGGTCAGGGTGGCGTAGTCCACCACTCCCGCCGTGGTCATCAGGGTGGCGGCCACCCGGTTGTAGCTCAGCCGGTAGCCGCGATCCTCCTCGGCGGCGTCATGGGTCTGGGCGTACTGCTCCCGCACCAGTGCCACAAGGTAGCCCTCCAGCGCGGCGCGGAAAGCGGCCTGGACGGCGTCGATGTCCGCCGCCGGCCCTGGCCGGACCGTTGCCGTCACCGACACCGTGAGCGCCGTGGCGCTCACCACATAGGGCGGGACCTGGATGCCAACCGGCCGCTCCTCCTCGATGTGATCGATCACGGCCTCCACCACCCCCGGCTCAACCGGGCCAAACGCCTCATCCACCAGGGTGATCCCCACCGTGCCCGGGCCGTGCACCAGGGAGGTCACCCTCGCCTCGCCCACGCCGGGCACCTCCAGAGCCCACTGCCGGTAGTGGTTGGCGTTGCCGGAGGTCACAGGCCGCTGGAGCCGGTCGTAGTACCGGCCCACCAGGGCCTTGTCACTCTCCACATCCACGCCGTTGGCGGCGGCCCCGACCTGGAAGCTGGTCACCCCGGGCGGATTGACCAGCATACGGTCAATGACCCCAGCGGCCACGTTATACCGCCCTCCCGCCTCCTGGGCCGTCAGAATACCCCCTCCGGCCCCCTGGGCGTCCAGGACCACATCCTCCGCTAAGTCGTATTGTAGGCCGTCTGAGGTGGCAAAGATGGAGCCTGCCGGGATAGTCACCCCCGCCTCCCCGGAGAAGGTCACCTCCGCGGTGGCCACTGCGCCCGCCTTGCGTGTCAGCCCGAAGTTGTCCGCGGCCACGTCGATCAGCCCGCCGCAGCTCTCGTCCACGTGGAGGATACCCAGCAGGGCGTCCATGGACATATAGACCCGCTCCAACTGTACGGCCATCGGACCCAGGCACTGATCCGCGAAGCCGCCCTCCATCGCCGTCAGCCCGCTGGCCTCGCTGAGCTCCGCCAACATCTCGGCCTTCAAATGCTCCCGCGTCCGACTCTCAAACATGGATCACATCACCTCCTCCGTAGATGTCGGTGTATCGCACCGCGAACCGCAGCGTGTCCTCCACCAGCTCCATCTCCGTCACCTCCGCTGCGGTGATGTATGGGCAGACGGTCAACGCCTCGACAACGGACCGTTTTGCTTCCGCCTCGATGGTGCCCGGCTGGTAGGGGAGGCCCCGGAGCCGGTAGAGCTCGCAGCCGTACCGCCAGCTCTCGTGCTCGTGCCGGTACCGCTCCGCCTGCAGGGCGTGCCAGGCCCACACGCGCACCGCCTCGCTCTCCGTCACGGTGACCGGCTGGCCCCGGTCAAAGACCGGCCGCCGCCGGTCAAAGTCGAATTTGATCTCCCGGCACACCGGGAGGGACTGCCCCTCCATGGGTGACATCGCCCCAGGGATCGACGGGAACAGATCGGCCATCATCTCACCACCTTACACACGACAACATAGGTCTGCCCGTCCGGGGAGACCACCAGCACCCGGTCTCCCGGCGAGGCCAGATCGGGGTTAGGCGGCTCGCCCAGCTCTGGCCTGGGCACGTAGATTGCCGCCGCGTTGATCCAGACTCTGTCCCCATCCAGGGTGAGCCGCCCCACCCGAACCGAGGGCGGAGACCGGGACAGCAGGGTCCCGATGGCCACGTGGCCGCCGTCCCTCTGCTCCTGGGCGATCGCCTGGAACACCTGGACCAGCTCCTCCACGCCGTTCATTTCCCCAGCTCCTTCCCCGCTGACTGTTCGTCCATCAAATTTCGGAAATTGAGGGTCAACCGGGTAAAGTGCTGGTGATTTTTCCAGGTGTGGGTGTCCGCGTCTACCCAGAACCGGCCCGCCGCCCCGGTGTTCGTGTCCATCAGAGTCACCGCCTCGCCGGTCACCAACCGTACATCGCCCAGGCAGTCCACCGTGATGCTCTGCAACAGGCCGTTGTCCGCCAGGAACGCCCGGGCCTCCTTGCCCGCGTCCTCCCCGTCCCGCTGGGTGAGCACCCGCTGGAGCCGCCCGTAGATCGCCAACTCCTCCGGGCTGTCCAGCGTCCGCAGAAGCGACCCGTCCTGGGAGTAGATCGCCACCTGGGTGTAGAGCTTGCTGGCGTCCTGGGTGGTGGTCTGGGTCATCAGGTTGACGCCGGGGCGCAGGGTCAGCGTGGGGGGATCCTCGCTCTTGGCCCGGACGCACAGCGCGTCCTCCTCAAAGCGGATCATGTACCGCCGCCCCGTACTCTCCCCGGCCATGGTGTAGAGGGTGGCCAGGATCTTGTGCAGGGCGACCCCGGCGAACACCCGGGATAGCCGCACCCCCGTCTCCGCCAGCGTCCCCACCTTGATACCGAAGTCCCGGCACACCTGCCGAGTGGCGGCCTCCGGGGTGACGCCGTTCCAGCTATACCACCCGTCGTTGCGGGCCAGGTACCGCCCGCCGTCCAGAGCGGTCATGGAGAGGATCATGCTCTCGGAGGACTGCCGCGGGGTCAACGCCTGGCCCACAAAGAGCCGCCGCTCATCCTCCCACAGCTCCACCGCGCTGCCAATCGGGATATCCGGCCTTGTCATGCCACTGTCCCAGGGGTTGAGCAGCTCCATCTGGAGCCGCCGACTACACTGCCGGTAGGATCCCGACCAGGTAACAGAGTTGACAAAGTCGGTAATATCCATCATCGCCCCGCCCGGTGGCGCCGCGTAGAGTTGCATCGTCGTCCCTCCTCAGATATCCAGCAGCCTCTGCACCGCCTCCGGCGTCCCCTGGGCCACCACGTCCTCCACCGCCCGGACGGAGGCGGGCTTGACCACCGCCGCCTGGGTGGGCAGTTGATCCGCCGGCGGGATGCGGACGGCCTGGCCGGGCCGGATCACGTTGGCGTTGGGGATCTGGTTGTAGGTCGCCAGACGCCAGCACAAGGAGCCGTCTCCGTAGTACCGCCGGGCGATGGCCCACATGGTATCTCCCTGCACCACGATGTACGTCCCCCCGGTCAGATCGCTGCTCCCGGAGTTGTCCCGGCTGGCCAGCGCGGGGGAGGGGCCAACGCCGTCCCCGGCCACCGGCTCCGCCAGCGGGATCTTGGCCTCCTGGAGGGAGATGGTGACCGCCAGGTCGCCCGTCCCGTCCTCCTCGGAGTAGCTGATCTCTTTGATGTAGACCATCGCGTTGACCGGGGTGCCGGTGATGATATACCGCTGGATCGCTCGCGCATCGCACCGCCGCTCCAGCGCCTCCACGTAGGTCCAGGGGTTAAGGTTCGCCCCCGGCACGCAGAAGGGGTAGTTGTGGGCGGGGAGGAGCACCCGTAGCGGCTCCGCGCACAGCGTCCGCACCGTGGGCACCGCTATGTCCCCCAGTTTGGTGAGGGCCACCGTCTCCATGCCCATGCCGTGCCGCCAGGCGTACCCCGTCTGGACATAGGTGGGCAGAACCAACTCCTGGCCGCTGCCCACATCTAAGAACACGTGTGTCCGCATATGCCACCTCCTCCTAGAAGGTCCCCGCCTGGAGCAGCAGGCTGATCTGCTCCGCCAGGGTCTGGGCGATCTGGTCGATGTCCCCGTCCTCCCGGACCTGGAAATTGCCGTTGATGTTGACGTTGATGGTGGTCCCTCCGCCGACTCTGCCGCCGGCGTCCGCCTCCCGGGCCTCCCGGGCCGTCAGCACCCGCTCTCCCTCGTGGAGTTGGGCGATGTAGTCATCGTAGGGCACCCGCAAGAGACCGGCGGCGTGGGTCCCATCCAGTGCGGGGGAGAGGACCGTACTCGGGGAGGTCGACCTCTCCGTCGGGCCGACTTGGGCGTCCACCTCCCGGGCCTCCCGGGCGGTCAGCACCCGCTCTCCCTCATGGAGCCGGGCAATGTAATCATCGTAGGGCACCCGCAAGAGGCCGGCGGCGTGGACCCCGTCCGGGGCGGGAGGAAGGACTGCGCTCAGGGCGATTCCCCTTTCCGTCGGGCCGGTTCGGGTGTCTGCCTCTCTGGCCTCTCGGGCGGTCAGCACCCGCTCCCCCTCGTGGAGCCGGGCGATGTAGTCATCGTAGGGCACCCGCCACAGCCCGGAGGCGTGGGAGCCATCCGCGGTCACGGTGAACAGCTCTGTGTCGTCCCGTACTACAGACACATCTCTGTCCTCCGCGGACATTGCGTTCTCCACGGCCCCCAGGCCGGTCTGCCTCGTCTGCTCCACCGTATACCGCAGCATGATCCCGTCCTTGAGTTGCCCGGTCAGGTCCCGGATGGCCTTAGTGTTCTCCTCCTGGGCGGTCAGCTCTGTTTTGGCCCACTCGCTGTTGTCGTAGGTCGCCTGGGCCAGTGCCTCCGCCTGTTCCCGCAGATCCTCCATCCGCAGGGCACCCTCCTCGTTGCCCTCCTCCCAGGACCGCTGGGCCTCCAGGTACTGCTGGTGCATGGCCATCAACTCCTGGGTCTGCTCCTCCCCGTAGATCTCCGACGGGGCCGCGCCGGTGAGCAATGCGTCCAGGGCCTCCCGGTTGTACTGCTCCTGGAGGTTCTCTCGATAGGCCGCCAGGGCGCCGCTGGCCTGATTGAGTTCTTGGATGGCGCCGCCCAGGGCGCCATCCATGGCGTCCACCTCGGCGGACAGCCCGACCTGCCGCTCCGCATTATACCCCGCGCCGTAGGCGGCGTCGTTGTCCGTCTGGTAGGACTCCAGGATACCGCGCAGACCCTCGTATGTGTCCGTCATGCCGGCAGCCGCACCATCAAATCTAGTACCCATGTACGCATAGATGGCGGCTACAGCCCGCTCCACGTCCAGATCGCCCAGGCCAGCGCCTACCTCGGAGGTGGAAATGCCGAACTCGTCCGCCAGGGCCTCGTAGACGTTGATGCCCTTCTTGCTAAGTGTTTTGGCCACCCGGCTGTCCAGCTTGCCCGCCAGTTGGGCGCTCTCCAGGATAGAGACGATGCTGGACACGTCCCCCTCCGACAGATCCAACGCCGCCGCCGCGTTGGATAGGGAGTAGACACGGGACATGGCCCCCTCCCGGCCCAGGCCAAGGCCCAGCATATCCCGGGACAAGGCCAGCGCCGTCTCATAAGAGAACGGCGGCGTCCGTCCGACCTCGATCAGCTGCCGCTGGAAGTCGGCGGCGGCGTCCTCGTCTCCGCCCAGCAGGGCGGCCAGGCCGCGCAGATCCATCTCCCGGCCGGCGGCGATGTCGCTGCCGGTCTGGATATGTTCGGACAAATACTCCGCCTGCTGATCCATGATGCCGTTGTAATACTGGATGAAATAGTCGTCGCGATTTTTCGCCGCCTGGGTGCCGGCGGTGATCCCGCCGGTCAGGGCTCCGATACCGGCCCCAATGGCAGTACCAACGCCTGGGGCGACCATGGTGCCCAGCGCCGCCCCGGAGGCCGCGCCTCCCAGTACGGTGTTGACCACATCTCCCATCTCGGGGCCTATGGCGCTGGAAACAAACGTCCCCGCCGCCTTGCTCAGGCTCTGCCCCAGTTCCCGGATCATTCCCGCCTGGGCCAAGCCGCTCAACGCCCCGGAGACGCCCACCGGGGCCTCTCCGCCGTCACCGCTGGAGCCGCCGACACTCATCGCCCCGGCCCGGTTATCCGTCCTGGAGAGCGCGCCGGACAGATCCTCCATCTCCCGGGTGGTGGCCTTGGCGGCCTTGTTGACCTCCTGAAGCTGAGCGGCCAGGGTGTTGTATGCCTCCTGAGCCTGTTCCAGCCTGGTCTGGCTGGACTCGTCCTCCAACTCCCGGAAGGCCCGTTTGGCCTCCGCCAACTCCCGCTTGGCCGACTCCAGATCCACCTGGAGCGTGACCCGCTGTCGGCTAAACCCGTCCAGCTCCCGCTGCAACTCCGTCACGTCCCGCCGGAACGGGGTGAGCGAGCTGCGGATGTTGGTCAGCGTGGCGCTCATGTTATCCGTGACCCGCAGGGCCACGCTGGCGGTGGTCGCCATGACTATCTCGCCTCCCTCTCCCGTCTGATGGACTCGATCAACAGGGCCCGGACGGCTGCCCGCTCCCCGGCGGGCAGCCGCAGATACTCAGAGGGGAACCTCCCGAACCTACTCAGGAGGAACAGCATCACCTGGGTATCTAGGCCCCCTGGCCGTTTTTTTCCAGGTCCTCCAGGGCCTGGGCCGTGGCCACGTCCTCCAACTCCTCCGGGGTGGTGATGGCGCTCACCCGGTAGCCGTTGAGCCGGTCCAGGACCCGCACCAGCGCCGCCACCTCCCCGTGGCGGAGCAGCCGCTTGAGCGCCTCGATGGGCGTCGCCTGCCCCATCTTGTCCTGGTACCACGCGGGGTCCCGGAAGTTGGGACTCACAGTGCCCTCCAGCAGATAGTAGAGGTCGCGGTCCTCCCGCTCTCTGATGCACCGTTCCACCTCGTCATAGCTCATCTCCCGGAGAGTCACCTCAAGCCCCAGCCGCTTGACCACCCGGGTCTCCCGCTGGCCCTCCTGGTAGCTGGGCAGGGAGAGCAGCTTGGCCATGGCCTGATCTGCCTTATCCATGCCGCGCCTCCTTATTGTACCGGGATGCGGTCGTCAAACTCGTACCGCCCGCACGTGAACGGCGTGGTGACCTCGCCTACCGTGGCAGCCTGCCAGTCGGCGGCGGTGAGTTCGGAGAGGCTCACGTTGAACACGTTGATGGTCTCCGCGCCGAAGCTGTCCGGGTCGGCCAGCTTCACCCGCAGCGTGTGCCGGAGATCCGCTCCCCGCTGGGTCTGGGCCATCTCGTCTGCAAAGCCGCTGTCCACATGGAAGATGGTTATCTGCCCGGAGTTGGTCACCGAGGTCATTTTCGTATCCTCCAGGATCTCCCCGGCCAGATTGATGGTGGTGGAGTTCTTGCGGCTCTTGAGCTGGAACCCCTTGATCTCCGCGATCTTGCGCCCGTCAAACCACATGCTCCCGTAGGTGCCGTTGATGGTCCTTTTCGCACTGTCAATGGTCGATGCCATATCCTATCCCTCCTTACGCGCTCTCGCCGCTGTCCAGGGCCTGGCCGCCCCGGACAAACCGGCCGTCGAAGTCCTCCATCACGTCGGCGAACTTGCCGTAGGCCCGCCAGAAGACGTGCTCGCCCAGGTCCTCGTACTGCTTGATCTCCTGGTCGGTCATCTCGGCGCAGTTCACCCCGTTGTCCTCCATGTACGTCCGCTGGGCCTGGATGTCGATCTCCGCCCCGGTGGTGCCGGGGAGGAACAGCCCCTGCTGCTCCAAAGACTGGAACATCAGCTGCAACTCCACGATCAGCAGGCAGCGGTTGTCGTAGCTGTTGACCACCCGGCCCAGCCACTCCTGGTCGATGACCTGGCCGGTGCGGTAGCTCACCAGCCCCTCCGCCTCGGTGATCTTGACCTTACACATGGCTGTGGTCTCGTCCGCCTTCAGAGAAACGTAACTGTTGACCGCTCGGGCGATCTTGCACCGGATGCCATCGCAGGTCAGGATGAGTTCCCCCCGACCGATGGCAGCAGACTGGGCCTCCTCCTCCGTCTGCTCCGCGGCGGCCAAGGCCTTGACCGCCGTCACCTCGCTGAGGGTCAGGTTGGTGGCCGACGCGGTGGTGGGCACCCCCGCGAACACCCCGGCGATCCGGGAGCAGTACTGGGCGGGGGTGAACGTCTCGGCCCCCACCGCCGCCTCACTGGTGTAGTTGATGATCCCCCGGTCGTCAGCCGCCACCTTGGGCAGAACCGCCGCCAAGGTGGGGTTGCGCTTACGGTAGGCCAGGACAAAGTCCTTGACCGCCGTCAACTCAGCCTCCGTGGCGTCGTGGGGGGCGGCCAGATAGTCCACCTCCTGACCCGTCAGACCGCCCAGAGCGGCCTTGAGCGCGGTCTGGCCCTCGTCGCCGGTCCCGTCGTAGACGATCAGCAGCATACTGTTGGGCTTGCCCAGATCGGAGCCGATGAGCGCCCGCAGGGCATAGGCCCGGTTGGTCTCCCCCAGCTGGCTGGGGATGTCCGTCTCGTCCCGGACGGTGTAGACCCCGGCGGCCTTGGTGTCCTTGACCACCACGCCCACCGTGCCCTTCTTGGCCCGGGTGAAGATGTCCTTGGCCGCCTGCTCAAACGCCAGCCGGATCTTGGGCAGGCCGATGTTGGTCGTGCTCACAGTTGATCTCCTCCTTGTCGTTGATATCGCCGATGATATGCTCCATCAGCGGCGCCTCTCCCGGTGGGTCGGAGCTGGGCGCGCCAGGCAGCGCGTCTGTCCACTCCGCCGTTACCTCCACGAACCCGGCCCCGTCTCCGGGGTCCTGGCCCTTGTCCGCCGCCTGGAGCGTGATGTGCCGGTCGCCCACCGCCAGCGGCGTACCCAGCAGGGCGGCCATGGTGTCAAACTTGTCCCCCAGCAGAGCCTCCTCCGAGGCCAGACCGTAGTCGTCCAGGGGCCGCCACAGCGTCACCAGCAGCCGGACCCGCCACCGTACCAGGAGGAGGTTGGCCCGCTGGGGGTCCGCCTCCAGCACCTGGACATAGGCGCTGGGCCGCTGGTGGTCGTCCGGGCAGACCTCCCGGTAGATGACCCGCTCCGGCCACAGGGCCGCCAGCCGGAGGGCAACGCCCTCCATCAACTCCCGCGGTGTCACATCATCCCTCCTCCAGTCGTCGCACCAGCTCCTCCGCCAGCGCCCGGATCCGCTCCGACCCCGCCGCCTCCGCCCGGCGGGCGACGGCGGCGTAGAAGTGGTACCCGGGCACCGCCATCATCCTGGCCCGGCTCCGGCCCTGCCTGGCCCGGCGCACGGCGTGACCGCTCTCCACGTAGTTGGTGATGGCCCCCGGCCCGTTGGGGCCGGTCTTGGCGCCCTCCGCGCTCCCCACAGGCCGGACGGCCACGTAGCCCTTATGGGACCCCACGTGGTAGCTCTGCCACTCCCGCAGCCGGCCGCCCTGGTCGTGGAGTTGGGCGGTGGACATCTGTGCCAGCACATCCTCCCGGAGCGCCTGGCCCAGATCCTCCAGCGCCTGACCCTTGAGGGCGGGGAAGGTGTCCCGCAGGACCTCCTCGATGTGGTCAAACACCTGGTCAATGCCTACCTCCGTAGCCACGTCAGACATCCTCCTTGCGGTAGATCTGGTACTCCCTCTTGTGCTCGTCCAGGCAGTGGCACACCTCCACCACATACACCCCGGCGACCCCTCCCGCGTGGGGCGGGGCGGTCACCAGGTCCCCCGGGGCCAGGATCACCTCCGGGGGCGTCACCAGGGCGAAGCGGCTCTCCGTCCTGGCGTGGTCCAGCTCCTGGGGCGGTGTGTTGCCCAGATACAGCTCGGTGATCACCGCCGGGAAGCGGATGGCGGGCAGGGGATCCTGGACCTGGCGGTTGCCGCCGCTCTTGTCCAGCCTGGCCTTGTGCCGGGTGGCCTGCCACTCCGTCACCCGCACCAGCGCGGCGTGGACGTGAAGGAACCCGTCCCCCGGCCGGTCCAGCGAGGTGAGGAAAAAGTGCCGCCCCCGGTGGGCCAGGGCGTTGTGGAGGGCGAGGGGGTAGTCCCGCAGGGTGATGGCGGCGTCCCTGGCCCCGATGCCCACCTGGGAAAACAGGTTGCGCCCCGTCCCCAGCTCCACCCGGCCCCACCGCCGGTCCATGGGGAGCCACCGATAGGTGACCTCCCCCGTCTCCTCGTCCTCCTCTCGGTCCAGGCACAGCACGGTGAGGCGATCGCTCAACCGGCCTGCATCCACCAGCGCCATACCTATCCCTCCTCTCCGCCAGTGTCCAAATTGGACACCGGCGGCTCTGTCATCTTGAGTTGGTTGAGCATCCGCCTGAAGACGGGATTCTCGAGCAGGGCGGACTCAGACAGCGCGTTGCGCGTATCGTAGCGCGCCAGCGCCAGGGCGTGGCACACCACGTCGTACTCCGCCCGCCGATCCGTCCCGGCAGGGGGGAGGGAGACCCCCGCCCCCGCCAGATACGCCCGGGCCGCCCGGACACAGGAGCGGACCACCCGCTCCACCTGCGCGTCGTCCAGCACCGCCTCCGGGCCCTCGTCCACCCGCATATACGCCCTGGCCTCCGCCAACTCCTCCTCCGTCAGCGCGTAGGTGTCCTGGCTCATGGTCTACGCCTCCGTCTGCGCGGCGCTGGCCCGGGTGGCGCGCCGTTTGGTCCCGACCCCGGTCGTGGTCAGGGGCTGATCCTGGGGCGGGCCCTTGATGAGATCAGCCCCCATCAAGGGTCCGTGCTGGCGGTGATGTAGCCGTTGACAAAAGCGGCGTCGTCCATAACGACGCAGTCATCCCGCATGGAGCCGACCCAGAGGATCAGATCCTGTTCCAGGGCGTTGAGGTCGCCCACCACGCCGCTGTCGTTGACCTTCAGGCTGAACGAACGGCGGTCAAAGTACCGCACCCCGGCCTTGAGGTCGCCGATGGTCATCGGGATCTTGGTCTCATCCGTGTTGGGCATGGTGGTGTTGTCGTAGATCCGCACCGGGATCACGTAGGGGCCCACCGCCAACTGGAGCCGCTGGGGCTGGGCGGGGTTGGGGGTGAGCAGATACCGTCCGTTGGCGTCCTTCAGGGTGGCCAGCCACAGCAGACCGTTGTCGTTGGTGACCAGCGCGCTGGAGGCGCGGAAGGCGGAGCCCAGGCCCACCCACGCCGCGATGATCCCATCCAGATCCTTGAGATCCACCGCCTCCTTGGTGGCCACCTGCGCCAGGATCTCCTTGTTGGCCGTCACGCGGGCCTCATCGCCCAGCCACTCGGTCACGATCCGGGCGATGTTGGCGTCGCTGTCCTCGTAGAGCTCGGTCGTAACAGGGAGATACCCCCGCCGCTTCTCGATGTCAAAGGTAATGGTCGTGAACTGGGGCGTGGCCACCTTGCCCATCTTGGCCGCCTCCGCCACCGTGGCGAAGCCGGTATGCTGACCCCGCTTTTTGATGGTCCTCCGACCAGACTTTGTGGTCACCCGCTCCACCGACACCAGATCCAGCAGGCTCTCCCGAGCCTCCCGGAGCTGGATCACGTCGTTGACGATGTCCTCCGGGACGGTGTAGCCGCCGTCCGCGTCCTCGGCCTCCTGGAGCATATCGCCCTGGGCCTTCTCCACTGCGAAGCCGCGCCGCGCCGCGTCCGCCAGGGCCTTCACCGCCTTGGCGTGGCCGGACGCCTCCCCCGTGGAGGCCGCCGCCATGCCGGCCCGCACCTGCCCGTCCGGGGCGGGCTTGCCGCCCTCGTCCTTGGCCACCAGGGCCTCCACCTCGTCCACCTGACGGGTCAGCTCGTCGATCTTGCCGTTGGCGGCCTTGTACTCCTCCGTGTCCAGCTTGCCCGCCAGGACCAGCTCCTTGGCGGCCCCGATGGCCGTCGCCCGCTGGGCCTTGAGGTCGATCAGATAGGCTCTCAGATCGTTCATACTCGCATTACTCCTCTCTGTCATGTGATCAAATCGAATGGTTTTTGAGTCTATGGCGCCCACCGGGGCGGGGGAGAGGCGGTCAGTACCGCCGGCTCTCCAGCTCCAGCAGGGCCAGGGCTTTGCGGGCCTCCTGGTCCGCGCCGGCGTCCGGCGCGGACCCGCTTGCCCCGCAGGGAGGCTCGCCCCCGGGGCCGCCGTCGGGATCGCCCGCTCCGCCGGGAGGGGCGCCCCCCTGGTCGCCCTCGGGGCCGTCCTCTCCGCCGTACTGCTTGACCACCCCCGCCGGGGGCTGGGACGGCACGGCGCAGAAGCTGACCTCATAGGCGTCCACCGGCTCCGACAGCGTGACCACGCAGGGCGCGCCGTCGTACTCCATGCCGGGGACGTGGTGGCACCGGCTGGTCGCCTTGTCCGTCCCGCAGATGCTGCAGATGGCCCGCCGCACCGCGCACCCCACCGACACCTCCCGGAGGATCCCCCCCTCGATGGCGGAGATGGTGTGCGCCGACCGGCTGTCCCGGACCATATACGCCCGGAGCACCAGGCGGAGGGCCTTGTCCTCCCGTCCGGCCCGCTCCACCTCGGCGGCGTAGATCCTGGCCGTCTGTTTGTCCGCGCTCCAGCGGTGGTCCATCAGCACCGGGCGGCCCACGAACATGGGGGCCAGCGCCTCCAGGCACTCCCCGTCGAACCGCTCCCAGTCCCGGTCCACCTGGTCGGTGGCCGCCACCATGCGGAAGGCGAACACCTCCTCCGGCGTCAGGATCTTGAGGGCCTGGTCGTTGATCAGGGCCATCTCCCCCTCGTCCAGAGGGGCGGCGGCCTTGAGGACAACGCCGAACTTATCCACCTTGCTCATCGCTATGCTCACCTCCTCCCTCGCTCTGTCGTCCCGTGTCCGCCTCTGCCCGGAGCAGTGTCAGCATCTCCCACAGCTCCAGGGGCACGTAGTTGAGGCTGGCCCGGTGGAGATCGCCGCCGGGGATGTCCGGCAGGTCCTCCAGCTCCCGCACGTCGTTGACCGAGAACACGCCCGCCTCGACCATGGCCTTGTACCAATCCCGCCGCTCGGCGATGTTCCCCCGGAGCTCCGCCATCATGTTGCGGGAGATCCACAGCCCCCGGCGCCGCTCTGAGATGGTCAACAGCTTGCGGCTGTCCTCCTCCTCGTACTGGGTCACCGTCGGCTGGATGGTGTATCGCACGTACTCCGTGGCGTTGGCGCTGTTGCTCTGGTAGCTCTCCTTGCCCGAATACAGCAGGTAGAGGGGTACCCCGGTGAACCGAGCGATGTCCGCCACCGTCAGCCCCTTGCTCTCCACAAACTGGGCGTCGGCGTTGCTCATGGCGATGGGCTTGTAGTCCAGACCCAGGTCCAGCACCGCCGTCCGCATGGACCGCCCCGGGCCGGTGTAGATCCGCTCCCACTCCCGGCGGATCAAGTCCTTGTAGCTGATCAGGTTGCCATCGTCGTCCCGCAGGGTGGTCTTGTCGGAGAGGTCCGTGTCCGTCTTGAGCACCCCCGAGGGCCGCCCGCCGTTGGCGTAGTAGTCGCTCTCGTAGATGTCCCGGCTCTGGGCCACCCGGAGCGTCCTGGCCGCCTGTCCCAGCAGGGACAACCCGACGATCCCGTCCAAAGAGAATCCCTTGTAGTGCAGGACCTCGGTGGGGTAGACCCGGTAGAGTTGGTGGCTCTTGGGATCCTGGAGGACGTACCACAGCCGCCCTGTGTCCGGGGCGATCACCGGCTGGCACCCGCCCGGCGGGAGGGGGAGCAGCTCCACCGGCCGGTCGTGCTGGTCCCGGAGGATCCACACGTAGCTGTTGCCCAGCACCAGCCGCCGATACTCCACCAGGGATTTGTAGACGAATGGCCCCATCAGCTCATTGGGCCGCTCCCACAGCAGCGGCCCCAGCCAGTGCTCCGTCAGCTCTTGCCGCGTGGTGAGATCCCGGAGCACCGCCGGGAGGCGGCCAATGCTGTCCGAACGCAGGGCCACCGCCCGGTAGAAGGCGGAGATGGCCAGGGCCTCCCGCTCGCCCATGGGGCTGTCCCGCCCGCGGGCCGTGGGCCACCACCCGCTGGAACTCTCCAGCGTCAGCACCCCCGACGCCGCCTTGGGCGCGTTGCTCTTGAATGAGATCACCGACTACCACCTCCTATCCCTGTCCCGGCCCGGTCGATAAGCCAGGCTCCCGCCAGCACGAATACCCCCGCCGCGATCAGGCCGGCAGGGGGGAGGAGCCATCCGGCTCCCCCGGAGATCAGCGCGGCGCCCACCCAGTAGAGAGTGTCCACCACCGTCCAGCGGTAGCGCCGTTCGCACTTGACCATTGTTATCCCTCCTCACAGATGGAAATTGCCCTGGTCGATCACCTCTCGGAGATCCCGGCCCTGGGTCCGGCGGATCAGCGCCGCCGCCATGGCGATGATCCAGCTCACCGTGATATCGATCCGCCCGATGCTCCTGTTCTTCATGGGCTTCATGTTCTCATTGCCGTCCACCGCGCACCGCATATTGCCGAAGCACCACCGCCCCGCGGTGTTGTGGACGTGGCGCATGGTGCCGCCCCGGATCCCCCGCTCCAGCTCCCGCATGGCCGGGGTCATTCCCAGCATGGTCTGGGGGATCTCGATCACCGTCAGTCCCGCAGCCATCAGCCGCTGGGTCAGCGTCCGGGAGAGGTAGGGGTCCACCCCCAGGGCGTCTATCCGATAGAGGGCCATAGCCGCCCGGATATAGTCCTCCACCTGGTCGTAGTCGATGATGTCCCCCTCGCACAGGGTCAGGAACCCCGCCCGCTCCCAGTCCCGGTATGGCACATGGTCCCGCTGTTCCGCCGCCGCCACGTCCGCCCGGGGCCGCCAGGCGTGGAACAGGGCCACCCAGCACGTCAGGTCCCCCTGCGGGGGGAACAGCAGGGTCAGGGCGGTCAGGTCGGTGGTGGAGGAGAGGTCCAGCCCGGCGTAGCACATCCGGCCCCGGAGGTGCTCTGCCACCCACGCCTCCCGCTCCGCCATGGGGGAGGGGCCGATCTGGGTCTTGTCGTACAGCGTCACCGGGATCCAGCCCACCGCGTGGGTGGATATCCACTGGTTGAGCCGGAGCCAGCGGAAGCCCCGCTCCGCCGCCTCGCTCTGCCTGGCCGCCCGGGCCTCCGCCCGGAACTGCCTGGGGGAGAGGATCACGCCATAGGAGGGGTTGCACCTGGCCCACAGCGCCTCGTCGTAGATATCCAGCGCCGCCAGGGCGTCCGGGTCGTCCCCGGTGAGGGCGCTCACCCCGTACATCACCGGGAGCCACTGGGGGTCGTCCTCGTCCAGCTCCCGCTCCGGGCGGCCCTCCCGCCAGGCCAGGAGCCGCCGACATTTCTCGTGGACCTCCCAGCCGATGGAGCGCCGGTTCGGGTCGTCCCCGGCGGTGGTCAGGACGATCACCGCCTGCTGCCGCCTGGCCGCGTCCGAACCCACCGTGAGCACATCCCACAGCCGCCGGTTGGGCTGGGCGTGGAGTTCGTCGAAGATGATGCAACTGAAGGAGTAGCCGTGTTTGCTCTCCGCGTCCGACGAATAGACCTTCAGGATGCCGCCGTACTTGGTGTGGATCTCCCGCCGGCTGTCCCGCGCCCAGGCGATGGGGTCATGCTCCGGCTGGCCAAGACAGCTATGCTCCACCATGTACTTGGCGGCCTGGTAGACGATGTCGGCGTTGTTCTTGTCCGCCGCGAAGATGCCGATCTGAGGCCGCTCCTCCCCGTCAAAGAGCAGATGATAGAGTCCCAGGCCCGCCGCCAACTCGCTTTTGCCGTTTTTCTTGGGGAGTTCCACATAGAAAAACCGCCGATACCGCACCCACGCCCCCCGGTCATCCTCGACCTGTACCCCGTAGAATTGCCGGATGCCTCCCTCCTCCCAGGGGAGGAGTTGGAAGGGCTTGCCCGCCCACTCGTTGGAGCCGAACACCAGCAGGCCCAGGAAGTCGGTCACCGCGTCCACCGCCTCCTGGCTGTAGCGCAGTTTGCTTCCGTCGTCCGGGACGGGGACGGACACCCCCTCCGCCAGGGCCAGCAGGTCAGGCATGGCGCCGGGCCTCCAGGAGTTGCTCAAATGGGTTCGCCTCTTGCCGCTGGCCGCTCTCCGGCAGGACCAGGCGGCACCGGGAGGAGATGGTCAGCCCCAAATCGGTGGCGCAGGCCCGGGCCTGCTGAAAGAACCCGGTCTGGATCCGCGCCCACTGGCTCACCTCCGCCACGTCCGGCGCAGGGGATTGAAGCAGGCCCTGGACCTTGTCGGTGGCCCGGAGCCACTGCTCGTGGGCCACCACATACCGCCCCAGGGTGTCCCCATCCAGCGAACTGTACAGGCCCAGGGCGATCAGCGCCTTGGCCAGGGCGTGGAACCGCCGCCGCAGAGGCTCCGGGAGCCATCCCGGCGCCCGGGCGGTCTTGGCCACCGGGGCCTTGACCTCCCGCTCCCGTCGCTGGCCGACCTCAGCCCGCGTCAGGTGCTTCGCGCCCTTGGCCACCACCAGGTCGATCGGCTGCCTCGTCCCCGCCATCGCTCTCACCCTCCCTCTCCTCCGTGATCTGCCCCGTGGATAGATCCAGCCGCAGGGGAGGGGCGTCCAGCACCCCTGTGGCGAAAAGCGCGTCGTATGCCTCCTGGACCGTCCACCGGCGGCTGTCTCGCAGTCCCGGCCGCCAGAAATCCGCCTGCTCCCGCGTCCGGGCCAGCTCCACGCCCATCCGTGCCGCCACATGCTGGAACGGGGAGGGGGCGCCCACCAGGACGTGGGGGGTGGCCGCCCGCAGCCGGTCAAACCACCGCCGGGTATCCTGGATAGTCAAGTATCGCTCCGGGTCGATCTCTCTCCGGCGGCGATACAGGGGGGTGTACTGCTGATATTGCAGGTTGTTGTACATCAGATGCACCATAGACCCCGGCCTATAGTGGTCCAGATACCCCGCCAACCTGTCGATGTACGCCTCCCAGTCCTCCCGGAGATCCCAGCCGCCGATGTGGAACATCCGCAGGGACACCCGCTCCCTGGCGGCCTTCTCGATGGCCGCCTCCATCTCCCGGTCGGAGATGGGCTTGCCCGCCTGCCGCCGGGAGAGCTCCGTGGCGAACTCCACCCCCACCCGGACCCAGCAGCCCCGGCGGATGGGCACCTGCAGATAGTCCCGAAGGAGCATATCCTGGGTGCGCCCGCCTCCGCCGTCGTCATACTCATTGGAGCAGACCATCAGGTGGAGGCCACGCCGGGCGGCCTCGGCCTTGGCCGCCTGGATCCTGGCCCGGCTGTTGACCTGGTGGGGATGGGTCCAGGAGGTCACGCAGAAGGAGCACTTGCCCTTGCACCCCTGGCCGCCCCAGTAGTACGCCTTGTGGGGGGCGGTCTGGCAAACCGGCACCTCCTCCCAGCGGATCAGGGTGGACGCCCGGGGGAGGTCGGGCCCGCCGGTGTAACAGGACGGATGTCCCAGCAGCTCCTCCAGCGTCCGGCACGCCGCCATCTCGTAGCACTCACCCACCCACACCCCGTCCGCGTACAGGATCGCGGAGCGGAAGTGGTAGGCGTAGGAGCCGCCCACGATCAGGGGTCGCCCGGTGGAGCGCCGGAGTCGGACCAACTGGGGGTACTCCATCACGTCGCACATGGAGAACAGCACCGCGTCGCACCGCTCCAGGTCCTCGGTGAGGGTGTGCCCCGCCCTCTGCAGGGCAGTGGCCACCACCGTGTAGGCCAAGAACCGGGTCCTCTGGGTGAAAAACTGAGGAAAGGCAAAGACCATATCGCGCGCCACCTCCCGCTTGCTCCGCGCCGGGGCGCCTAGCCCCCCAGCAGACCTGTCAACCCCGCCCGGACCCGCTCCGCCACCTCCGCGGGGTCGGCCCCCTTGGCCATGGCGTACAGAGAGTGATCCGGGTCGTCAATGTCGAAGATTACCGGGCCCAGGCAGACCCGGAACTTGGTGCCGTTGCTCATCTGGGAGCCGCCGCCGTCCCCGGCGCCGCTGAAAGGGACAAACTCGATGGGAGCGAACTCCACCGGGTCAAATCCCGTCAGCTCGAACTTAAAGCCATGGTCCCGCAGCCACGTGTACTCCCGGGCGCAGGTGTCCCGGTCCCAGGTGGCCAGCTCCGCCAGGCGGTTGTCCGCCAGGATGTACGCCCGGCGCTGGGCCTCCGTCATGCCGGTGGCCACCACGCAGGGGATCTCCGTCATCCCCTCCGCCCTGGCCGCCTCCAGACGCCCGTGGCCGGACAGCAGCCCCCCCGCCTCGTCGATGAGCGCCGGGAGGACAAAGCCGAACTCCCGAATACTGTCCCGCAGCGCGGCGATCTGCTCCGGGGGATGGACCCGGGCGTTGTCAGGGTAGGGCTGGATCTGGTCGATGGGCACCAGGCGCATCTCCGTCGCCGCCACCCGTGGCGCCGCCCGCCGCTTACCTCCGCCGCCCACGGTCCAAACCTCCGACGGCCCGCCGCCTGGGTTCATGGACACGCACCCAGGCCCGCCGCTCGCCGTCCCCGGCCTCCACTCCACCGTCAGCCGCCAGCCCCATCCGAACCTCCGGCCCGCCGTCGGCCACAGACCCAGTCCGAGCCTCCAGCCCGCCGTCGACCTCCGGCCCGCTGCCAGCGATTACGCCGCCCGTCTTCCTCTTGCCCTTCCCAGCCATACGCTCGCCCTCCTGTCTATCCTGTCTGCCGTCCCGCCAGCGCAGCACCGTCCCGCCGACCATTCGTCCCCGTGGGGAAAAAACCCCTCACGGCGGGGCGCTTACGGTTTTCTAGGCGCGTCGCCAAACTTTTCTCCCCCGGGGGGAGGTAGCAACCCTACGGGTTGCAATCCGCGCGCCGCGACGCGTCCGCGCGCCCGCAGGCCCAAACCTGGCCCGATTTTTTGCCCGATCAGCCGCATTGTTTGCCCCTGGTTTGCGCCCGCTCCCGGGCGGTCTTGCGGTTGTGGCACCGCTCGCACAGGCTCTGCAGGTTACCCCGGTCGGCAAACAGCGCCTGGTCTCCCCGGTGAGGTCGGATGTGGTCCACCACCGTGGCCGGGGTGCGGAGTCCGCGCTTGGCGCACTCCCGGCACCACGGCTCCGCCAGAAGTTGGCCAGGCCGTAGGTCCCCCTGCCACAGCGCCGAGGCGTACAGGCTGTGATACTCTGCCGACGCCCGCCTGGTATCGCGCCGCCTAGGCTGATGCGCTGGGCAGTAGCCCGAGGAGGTCAGAGCCGAGCACCCCGGGTGCCGACATGGTCTGAGCGGCTTATTGGGCATAGATATCACCTCCCGGCAAGAAAAAAGCCAGAGCCCACAACCGCGCCATGTGCGCTGGTTATGGGCTCTGGCTTTCAAAGCTCTGGCCTCTCTCGATATCCACGATGATCCGGCTCTTGCACGTCCGGCAGTACACCTCCAGGTGCCGCGCCGTCGTGTCTGGGTTGATCCGCAGGAGCCGTTTGTTTCGGCGACAGCGCGGGCAGACCAGCCACCCGTCTATCACCGTCAACATTTTACCACGTTTCCCCGGCGATTGCAAGGGATTTCACCCCCTGTCACTAAGATAATATAATCTCTCAAGCGAGAAAATATATAAAGGCCGATCAGGAGATCCGCCGTGGCCGCCTACGCCTCCGTGTCCTCGGTCGCCCGGAGGCAGAAGCCCAGCCACCGACCAGGTACTTGATGTATCGGTAGCGCCCGTAGGCAGTCCGCACATCCCCCGTGTCCATAAGGACGATCACCCCCGGCGGCGGGGTCAGCTCTTGGTCGTTGCCCACCCGCCGACTGTCCCGTACTGGCTTCCGCAGGTTGCGGGAGCAGGACCACAGCCGGTGTCCTACCCTGTCCCGCTTCTCCTTGCAGAGGTACCGGGCCAAAGTCTCGTAATTCTGATCTCGGTCCACCCGGAACGGATGGGCCTCAACGTGCCCTCGCCCCCAGGCAGCTTGGAGAGCGCCGTAGTCATCCCCCGTAGCGTTACAGACCAGGTGGATGTGCCACCGGCCCTCTCCGTGGACGTGCTCGACCCGGTAGATGTACCGCAACTCCGCCCCCGCCGCCGCCCACACCGGGCGCAGGGCGCGGACGGTGCGCTGGAGATCGCGGATCACCGTGGCCCGGTCAGATGGGAGGTGCTCGTCGTCATAGGTGAGCGTCGCCACGATATCGCCTCGGACAAAATTCGCGGCCAGTTCCATCTCCAGGCGCTGGTACGCATAGATCAGGTTCATCCGCTGCTGGGCCTCAGATGAGACCCGGTGCTTCCCGGCCCGCACGCCGTCGCTGTCTCTGGTGCCGACGGATGGATAGATACACTCCACCACCAGCGGCCCGGCGGTGATGCACCGATACTGTTGAGCCACAAAGGCCACCTCCTATCCTGGTATGGATGGCTGTGGCCTTTGTGGCTCTCGCCTATTACCCGTTCGACGTGTCCAAATTGGACACCGCTAACATGATATCATGATATCACATTGCCCCCTCCTTCCGCCTCGCTTTTTGTCCCCGCTCCCAGTCCTGCCTGGGATGGCACACAGCGGGGCAGCGCCCCCTGCGCCCGCACCTCTCGCACGGGGATCTCCCGCCCCGCCCCGTCACTGGTGGTCCCTCCCGGCAAGCCACGCAGGAGGGTTGGCGGCCAGAGCGATGCACAGCGCCACAAAGTCACTGCCCATCAGTTGGGCCACATCCGAGATCAGCACGGTCAGGCCAACCAGCGCCGAATCCACCGAGCCATGCACGTCCGCAGACACATTAACAGCCTCGCTGCCGTCTTTGACCACAGCGTACAGGACCGCGTCCTCGCTGTCCTGGTCCGCCTCGCCCTTGGCCTCATCCCTCGCCCCAGCCCCGGCCTGGCCCACCTTGAGCGCGGCCACCTCCTCCGGGGTGAGTCCGGTGTCCTCGTAGAGCTTTAGTTTCTCCCGCAGTTTCGCAAAGGCCCACCCTGCGGTATGGATTATGGCTAAGATGCTATAAGGGCCATCCTGGTCATGCGCCAGCAGATCCGCCGTAAGCTCATCCATGGCTCGATCGCTCACTTGGAGTTGCAAATCCGTGATGAACATGGCTTTTGCCGCCAGGCGGATAAAGTCAGCGAGTTTGATGTCCGCATATTCCGGCCCAGGGCCGCAGTTGCGGCACCACGTCTCCCCATCCTTTGCGTAGAACAGGTTGAGAGACTGGGATACGTTGTCCTCCGGCTGGTCGGTCGTCAACCTTGCGTAGGGTTTTCCGCCCGTGGCAGTGTTTTCCTTTCCTCGGTCCACCTCGGCGGCGGGGATCAAGTCCAGCACGCCCAGGATGTCCTCCAGGGTGCCGATCCGCCCGTCCTCGTAGGCCAGGGTGATCTCCGCCCTGGCCGTTGACCTGTCGATGTACTCGATCATGCGCCACTCCTCCTTAACTTGACTTTTTTCTCCAGCCACTGTCGCACACACTTTTGGCATGGCACCGGCTTCCGTGCCATCCAGCGGCGCCAGGAGAAGACCCGCCACCTCGGCGGCTCCGTCTCCCACCACTGTAACATTTGAGCGTCGTACTCCAACCGCAGATAGTAGCGCCTGGTATGTTCTCGCCGTGCGCTCATGTCATGCCATCCTCCTCGATGTGATAAACGCGGATCACCGCGCCCTTGTCCAGACAGTCCATGATATCCTCCAGGATCCTCAGCTTGTCCCACTCCGGCAAATCATCCCAGTTTACCGTGTGCCGGGCGATGTCCAGGGCGATACTGTATAACCCCTCCTCGGTCGGCCCCATCAGCCGCACCAGCCGCAACATCTGGTCATACTCCTCGTTGGTTCCCCGCGTGTAATACCCGTGTCTGATGCAGACCTCCCGCACCAGATCGGGGGTCCAGCTCTCGGTTTCCGTGATTATTGGGGATGTTATCCCTGCTCCAGACATGCCGATCGCTCCTTTCGCTTGTCAAAATCCCATCAATCTGTCGATTTCACTGATTTTGAGATCCAGGTTCTCGATTGCTTCAACGGTCTCCTCGTATTTCTCACGTGCTCCCTGGCCGTAGGTCCCTATGGCCTCGCCCGCCTTGGCCTTAAATTTTTCGAGCTTGGCCCGCTCGGTCATAAGCTGCTTTTTCGCCAGGATCAGGATCTCGATCATCGTCATTATCCCCGTCACCTCCTCCGCCTGAAGGTGCCGCACCGGCCGTAGACGTTGTAAAGGGGCAGCCCTACTTCGTCGTCAGGATCCTTCGCCGGCTGAAAACAGTAGCCCCATATGACGCCGCCGGCGACCTCCCTCGGCACCCTAAACGCGGAAAAGTGCTCGCAGAAGTTGCATCTCCCGAGCGTTTCAGCCTCTGCCACGGCCCGCGCCTCCCTTCCTGTTACTAAGGTTTCCATTGCATTTTCTCCTTTGCGTGCTATCACAGCCCAGCCATTGATAGCATAATAATGTTGGTGTCTTTGTTCTCCATTTCCTGCACAATATGGAGATAGACCTTTTGCGTGGTGGCCATATTGCTGTGGCCTAAACGCTTAGAGATACTTGCGATAGAGACTCCGTTCGCCAGCAGGATAGATGCGTGGGTATGGCGTAGCCCGTGGACCGTGATCACGGGGGTGTCCGCGGCCTTGCAGAGCCGTTCCAGTTTGCTGTTGACGGTAGAATTATAGATCCGCTCTTTGACAACAAAGATCGGCCTGTCGTCAGGAAGGCCCTTGACCAGTTCCATGAACTGAATGACTGTCTTCCAGTCCAGAGGGATATTGCGTACAGACGACTTGTTTTTCGTCGGGGAAAAACCGCCCCCAGCCTTGTAATCCCATGTTTTGCTAACAGAAACGGTCTGCTTGGAAAAATCAAAGTCGTTGGGCGTGACAGCGATTGCCTCGGAAAATCGCATCCCCGTCTTAGCGATCAGCAGGAGCAGCCAGTCCACCGACGGATCCTCTCCGAGATTCAACTGTTTTAGAACCGCCTGCAGTTCCGCCTGACTGAGAAACTTGGGCTTTTTGTCTCTCGGCGCCTTTCCTTTGATCACGACTTTCCTGGTGGGGTCGTGCTGGATCATCCCGTCCTCCATTGCGTCCAACAGGGCACTTTTCAACTGGCAGTGAAAGTCAGCCGTGGTCTGCTTTTCATGCTCCTCCGCATAGAGGTTGATGATATTCTGATAAGCCACGCGATTGACCGTGGACAGATCCATAGATGGGACATTCTTTTCTAGCCAACTCAGCGCATTGATGTACTTTTTGAGCGTTACCGGCCTGACTGAACCTTTTTTGTACGTCTCTATCCACGAGCGATAGTAATCAGTCAGCAACATGGCTAGCCCACACCTCCCGGTCCTCTTTATGGCCATCGTTTGGTGTCTCAAGCAGCCTCTGCCCACACGCAGGGCAGAAAACAGGCGGGCACAGGTCCGCGCTCAGAATAAGATGACAGTTCGCACAGCGCGGCACAGTACGTCCACAGCGGTCATGGGCATTCTCATCCAGATAGGGCGGCTTTACCCGATCCTTCTCAAGCAAAACCCTAAGATAATCTTGGCGCAGTTCTTGCATTATCTAGCCTCCTCTCGCTGGGTCGCTTCCGCACGATCCAGTTCGTCAAAGATGGGCTTGCCGGTCTTCCTCCCCTTCAACACCACCTCATAGGTCCCTCCGTATCTCCGGCGGCCACACTCGGCGCAGGTGACCTTGCGGTCCACCCCGCCGGCGACCTTGCGGATGGCGTAGGCCGTCGCCAGTTTTGCGGCGCAGACGCCGCACAGATCAAGCGTCTTGGGGATCATTCGCGCCCACCTCCTCACACGATGTCTGGTTGCCCAGGCCCAGCAGGCGATCTGCCGACAGGCCCAGCACTCGACACAGGGGGCCGAGTAGCGATATCGGGATATCTTCGGTCCATTCGTGCCGCATAACGTGGCCCGGGTACTGGAGTGCGTGCAGATGCCCATGGACGGCGAGGGGGTCGTACCCAGACATATCACAGATTTGCACGATCTGATCCGACGACGGGCCATCTGGCCCAGTGGCGGCCACGATATTAGTCCAGAGGGCTTTTCGCACCGCCGCCATATTCTCGCGGGCTGTTTTGGCGCGGGCGCGCTCCTGGGCTGCCGCTTTCCGCTGTTCTGCTGCGTATGCTTGCCGCGTCTGCTTCTGCCGCTCCATGCCATGATGGCAGGGGTGATTGCAGAACCTCAGACAATGGCATTGCAGACAGCACATATCCGCAGGGCAGTCAACGCCGTATGGGGTGAACAATGTCTGGCGGACCTTGCATGCCGCGCCTGTACATCCATCGCCGCAGGTATCATCCGAGGCCGGACAGGGGTCAAACCCGCTAACGAACCGCTCCAGATCGGGCCGGGAGGCAAAACGGTCCAAGATATACCCCTCTGGCAGGTCTTTGCCGTAGAGCCGCATCTGGTCAACGATGGTCGCCTGGAGGATCGCCGGGAGACGGGCCAGAGCGTAGGCGCCGAACTCATGGAGGGTCCCATCCTGCCACATGGACACGAGCAGTGGCTCCGCCAGTCCGCGATTGATGACATTGAGCCGCGCCAGCTTGGACGCGGAGATCCGGCACGCCTCGGCCACATGATCCCGCATCCGTCCGGGGAACTCCACGCCCTCCTCCTGGAGCTGATACAGCAGGGCCGTTACTCGCTCGGCCTGCTGGGAGGTCTCATAGGGGCTGAGGACGCGGGTGGCGCTGTTGGCGTAGATCAGCCGCAGTTCTCGCATGGCGGAGGAGTCCACGTTGTCCGTGACAATGCACGGGACCTGCTGCCAGTCACCCGTGGACTCCTCCTGATCCAGGATCCGCAGCGCCGCCAGACGGCGATGGCCGGAGACGACGATGTAGTGACCCGGCCTCTCAGGGTTCGGGCGCACACGCAGGGGCTGTTGGAGTCCCACCAACTGGATGTTGGCCGCCAGATCCCGCACGCTGTCCTCCTCCACCCGATAGAAGTTGTCGGGGTCGGGAGAGATGTTGTCCAGGGACAGGTAGTCGATCTGCTCCCGCCCAGGTCCGCCGGTGTCCAGTTTGGACACGCCAAGGCGGGTGGCCAAATCAAACCCACGCTTGGGTTCACTCACTGCGGTCACCCCCATCCATCATCAGGCCCACCAGACGGCGGTAGTCCACGCCGGCGGCGCTCCTGGGGCTGCAAATTCGCAGCGGCGTCTGTGCGTAGGTCATCATGTCCACCTTGTCCGACCGACGGATGGGCTGGTAGGTGGGTAGCCCAACCTCGTGCAGAGTGCGGAGCGCCTCGTTGGTGAGTTGGGAATTGTACCACATGGTAGGCAGACAACCCAGGAGCCGCAGGTCCGGGTTAATCTGCCTCACACAGGCGATTTGATGGCGCAGGTTAGCGAGTCCGGCCAGGCTGAAGGCATCCAGTTTGATGGGGATGATGACCTCCTGGGCCGCCAGCAGAGCGGCGGAGGTGGCGGTGTTGAGCGCCGGGGGGCAGTCGATCAGGCACCAGTCGTACCGCTCTGACGGAGGACTGTCCTCCTCGATGGCGTGGAGAGTGTCCCGCAGGGCGCGGGGTTCTCCCGCCCGCTGCGCACCACGGACAATGTCCAGATCCATCAGGGACAGGGTGGAGGGGATCAGCGAGATCCGCTCCGTGTCCGTTGGGTGGATGTACGCCTCCGCCACGTCGGAGGTGCCGATGGCGGCCTCGATGAGTAGATCCGCCAGTCCCGGCTCGTCCGCGTCCGGGTGGAAAAACTCGGTCAGGTTGGCCTGGCTGTCGGCGTCCACCAGCAGTACCCGCTGCTGGTAGTCTCCGGCCAGGATGGCGGCCAGGTTGATTACCGTGGTGGTCTTCCCCACGCCGCCCTTCAGGTTCAGGATCGCGATCGTTCTCATGGGATGTTCTCCTCTCGTGTTTTTTCCGTCCCGGCGTTAAACGGGACGGGCGTATTGTCCGGCAGGTCCCGAAAACTGACCTGCTGATAACCCGGCTCTCGCGGCCTTGTGCTGGTGGGGCGGGGTAGGTCCTTGGAGGCCGCCGGGGCAAACGTCTGGACGGAGCCATCAAATCGCAGGTAGATCTGGCCCGTCTCGCCCTCCTTGTTTTTCTCGAGCACCAGCACCCGTCGGGATGTCGGGTCATCTGGGGCCTCCCGGTACAGGAGCATGATGGCGTCCGCGTCCTGTTCCAACTGCCCAGACTCCCGGAGGTCTGACATCCGGGGTGCCCGCCGGGCCTTCGACGATCGGTCCGGGCGGGCCAGTTGGGACAGGCCCAGCACGGTGACGCCGGTGCGCTGGGCGTAGGTGTGCAGAGCCATGGAGATGTCGGTGATCTCCTCGTACCGGCTCCGGCGATGGGTGGATGGGCGGAGGAGCTGGATGTAGTCCACGACGATCACATCATAGCGCCGACTGAGGGCGCTCACGCCAATGTCCTCCACCGTCAGCCCGCCGGTGGTGATCAGCTCCAACTGACGCCCGGACAGGACGGCGCTGGCGTCGGCCACAGCGGCAAAATCGTCAGAGGTCAGAGTGCGGAGCTTGATCCCGTCCATGCTGATATTCGCCCGCCCCGCTATGAGCCGATCTGTCAAGGTGTCCTCGTCGGTTTCAAGCGAATAGAACCCAACCCGCCGCCGCTCCGACATAGCCAGAGCCATCTGTAGGGCCAGGGCCGTCTTACCGTCCGACGGATAGCCCCCCAGCACCACGAATTTGCCCCGCCCGATGTGCAGCCGACTGTTGAGGGCGGAAAATCCCCATCGGAGGTATTCCGGTTCTGTCTGTTTTTCTTGGCGCTCCAAAAATCTCACCACGGCCTGATCCATCGTGGTGATCCGCAGCCGGGAGCCGCCCGCCTGAATGGCCCGGATCTTGTCCAACAGTTCCGCCGCCTCATCCAGTGTGTCGGCTGTGGCCACCTGACTACCCAGGGTTTTGATCCGGGCCAACCGGGACTGTGCCTGGAGGATGGGGATGTACGCGCCTACATTGGCGGCGGTGGGGGTGATTTCCATGCACTCCCGGAGGAGCCTGGCCCACTCCACAGAGGGGTCGGCCTGGAGTGCCCCCAGGAGGGTGATCAGATCCACGGGCCGCCCGGCGGAGAACACGCTGCGGATCCCCAGATAGATGGAGCGGTAGGCGTCGGACAAAAAGTCCTCCGGCGTCAGCTCCTGGAGCACCCGCCCTACGCAGTTGTCGTCAATCAGCATGGAGCCGATCACGCTCGCCTGGACGGTGTTGATGTCGTTGGGGGTCAGGTCCATACGGGCAGATCCCTCCCCTCTACCACGGCGGGGCCGTTATCTCCGGGAGCGGGATCCGCCTCCGGCGGCACGTCCTCCCATCGCCGGTGACTCAGATAGCGGCAGGCGTATGGCATACCGATCCCGCCGTTGGCTCGCCAGCGTCGCACCTGCCACTGTAGGGCGCGGGCAATCGCACGGAGGGTATCGTCGTCAGGCTGGAGCCTGTCCCACTCCCGGACGGCCGCCATCCGATCCTCCCCCCGGACGTTATGGCGGTAGTAGGCCCAGAACCGCTCAAAGGCTTCCGGCCGCCACTGGGGGACCGAGGCCCCGCGTCGAGCGCGGGGCGCCTCTTTTCTTTTTTCTTTTTTATTTTCTTTTTTCTTTTCTATAGTATCTACGTCTACGTAGTACGTACTCTTACTGCTACCACCTACATGGGTCTGCGCATTTTTGCGTACACCCCCCGGGGGGTCTGCGCATTTTTGCGTATACCCCCCCGGGGGGTCTGCGCATTTTTGCGTATACCCCCCCGGGGCGGGGTCGGGCGTCAGATCGTCCGTCTCCTGGGCGGCCGGGAATATCCCCGCATAGATGTGCCGCTCCCGCCCGGTCTCGGTAGGGGTCATGCCGGAACTCAGGTAGCCCCGCCGTGTGAGCTGGGCCACCAGACGGCTCACCTGGGAGACGCTCAAGTCCATGCGCTTGGCCAACTGCTCGTTGGTTTCCCGGCAGTAGCCGTCCTCCATGCATAGCGTGGAGATCTCCGCGTACAGCAGCACGGCGGAGGCCGTGAGTTCGGGGTCCCGCAGCACCGGAGCCGGAATCACCGACCAGTAGGCCGTCAAATCGTGCCTCATGCTGGGTCACACCCCCTTGCAATCTGTTCCGCGCTGTGGTATAATGCCCTTGTGTTCTCATGGGATCTCGCGATCCCGTCCCCCTTGGTGGCGTGCCCGCGCCCCAGGGGGATTTTTTTCGCCTCGATGGCGTCAATCTCCCCGTCGATGTACGCACGCACATCCTCCCGACGGAAGCGCCAGCGGTTGCCCAATTTGAACGCCGGCAGAATGCCCTCCGCGGCGATCCTGCTGACATAGGCCCCCGTGCATTGGAGCAGCCGAGCCACATCGGCCACGGTGCAGACGGCGGGCAGATCGGCCACGTCCATCACCGGTGCGGGTCCTCGCCTCGCCTGGTTCCACGGTCCTCTGCTCATAGTTACACCTCCCCTCTGCGCATCTTGTCCACGTAGTCCCCATAGGTCATCCCCGCCGCCTTGGCCCGGCGGCAGATCTCCCCGATGCTCAGTGTCGGCCTGGGCCGGGCCGGAGGTCGCCTCTCGGCCGGGGCTTGCGCGGGATCCCATTGGAGGGATCGCTGAGTGCTCCGTTGCCGTCTCTGCGTGCGCACCTGCCGGTGGTACAGGAGCACAGGATCCCGCCACGCCTCCAGTCCGGCCTGCGGCAACGCCTTGGCCAGTCGGGTCAGGGTGTACGGCATCGGCACCGTAGCGCCCTCTTCGGCAAGGCTGATCGTCCGGTAATTGACCCCGGCCGCTCGCCCCAGCGCCATCCTCGTCATACCAGCCGCCAGCCGCGCGGCCTGCAACTGCGCGCCCAGCTTCTTGATGTCTTGCATGGTCATCACCTCCCGTCCGTGCCGTCCATCATGTGCTTGCGTGAGCGTTGTTTTCTGCGGCAACGATGGCTAGGCCATGCTCCAACAGTCTGCGGATCAACTCCGAGTACGTGCATCGGGCAAATTCTTCGTTCTTTCTCAGTGCGAAAATCCTGGCCTCCAACTCATCAGGGATAGCGAGGGAGACGCGGTGCATATTTGTCATGTGGTTCACCCCCTTCCAAAAAAGTTCAGAACCTCCCAGTGAGTTTGATTATAGTTCAGAACCTTTGTGCTGTCAAGGCGAAAGTTCTGAACTTATTATCCAAAAATGAGAGTCAATTTTTGTGGAGTTTTTTCTGAACCTCACCTTGCGGGAGTTATGAACTTATGATAATATGCTTTCATTAAACGGGAGGGGGTGCTATCATGCCAACGCAAAAACCACGCGTAACATTTGCTGTGTCAAGCGAGCGACTGGGGGAGATCACCAAATTTGGAAAGACTGCAGGGTGTAAAAACCTCTCTCAGGCGATTCTAACGCTAATAGACCGGGGACTCTCGGACATGGAACAGGAGCCCGTCCTGTTGTCGGCGCGGTCTGTATTGTGCGAAGACCTCGTCAAAATGTTTGACCAACTCAACGAAGAAGGCCAAGAGAAATTGGTGAGTTATGCTGATGACCTGGTGTCCAGCGGGAAATATATAAAAACTCATACATTTGGCCTGGTGGATGACCAGGCGTAAATAATAGCGGTGTCCAATTTGGACACCGCAAAGGGAGAGATCAATATGGGCCTGTTATCCTATCTGTTTCCACCCCCGGCTCCGACTCAGGCCGCGCCATATATGGCTCTGAAGCGGTACTACAACGAGTGCGACTATATCCCCACTGACTATGTTGTCATAGACACGGAGACCAGCGGCCTGGACGCCTGCACCTGCGAGATACTGGAGGTCTGTGCGATCCACTATCGCGACGGGAAGGAGCTGGGCCGGTTCCATTCATACGTCAGGCCAGTTGGAGCGATCCCCCGGGAGGCGTCGCGGATAAACGGGATCACATGGCGCCGGGTCTACTCCGCCCCGTTGCTGGATGAGATCAGGCAGCCCTTGCTGGATCTCATCGGGGACAATGTGCTGGTCGGTCATAACATTGGATTTGATGTGAAGTTCCTCCAGACGCGGCTCGACGTGACGATGAAAAACCCATGCTTTGACACACTCCGCTGGAGCAGATACGCCTTCCCAGAACGAAAACAGGGCTATGCGCTAGACGATCTCCGCCTCAACGTGTACCTGGAGGGTACTCCTCATACCGCGGAAGGGGATTGTATCGCGACGCACTATCTGCTCAAAATGATCCGCAAGACGGACGGAGCAAGAGCGTATGAGGCGAAGCGGCGGAAGGTAAGCGCCGAGCAGGCGCGTCAGGAGCATGAGGCAGACCTGCAACGCCAGCGGACGCGCGAAGAAAAGGAGCGGTTGCAGGCCGGGGAGGTGTCCCGCGCGGAGGCCAATGCGTTGTCAAAGTTGATGACGGGATCCGCCGTGGATTACCTCGAACGGGCCTGGGCGATCTTGCAGGCGGCAGGGGCAGAACTCGAAAAACTGACCGCCAGACGCGGAGACCTTGCCACCATCTGCTACGGGTGGCAGATGGTCTTTGGGGTGAAGACCTCGGGCCAGATGCGGTATATCGTGATACCCATCCGCCGGGATCGCATTGTCTGCGACTATAAGACCTCGGTTGCGACACGTGCAGAATTTGACCTAGGCACGCGGATATTTGTTCAGTCTCCCGATGATCTGGAGACGTTGGCCCCGTACATTGCCCAGGCATACGAGGAGGCCAGGGAAAAGGCGGAACGTGCGCCATCATCCCCGTGGGCCGTGATGTCACACGACGCCACACCAGGCAGTTGATAGACACGACAGACTGAGTGTGATCGCCGTAGTTTTGCGTGTCCAGTTTGGACACCAAGAAGGAGGAGGCGGACGATACGAAAAAGCGGAAGGACGGGCGGTACGAGGCGGCCATCTATCTGGGTCGAGACGAGACGGGGAATCGTCGCTACCAACGCATATACGCCAGGTCGGTCCCTGAGCTGAGGGAGAAGGAGGCGGAGATCCGACATCAACTCGGCAAAGGAGTGGATCTGCTGGCTGGGCGGGATTCATTTGCCCAGTGGGCCGATGACCTCCTCCGCCTGAAAAACGCCGCCGAGATCACCCGGCGGCAGAAGGAAAACTACCGCCACGCCATTGAGGTATGGAAGACTGCCCTCAAGGGCTACGAGATCAGCCAGGTGCGCCCGGACGATATCGAGCGCGTCCTGGTCGGACTCCAGGAAAAACGATACGCCGCCCGCACGGTCTCATTCTACCGCGCCACCATCCGCCAGATCATGCAGCGGGCGGTGGGTCGGGTCATCCCCTCCAATCCAGTGGACATGGTCAAGCTCACCCAACCGGCCCGGACGGTGGAGCGCCGCCGAGCCCTCACGCCGGAGGAGCAACGGTGGATCTGGGAGACGCCCGGGCGAGGGCAGGCGGTGGCGGTGATCATGATGCTCTCTGGCCTCCGCCGCGGGGAGCTGGCCGCCCTCACCTGGGGAGACGTGGATCTGGAGGGCCAGACGATCAGGGTGAATAAGACCATCGAATACCCACCCAACGATGTGCCGACGCTGCGGCCACTGACCAAATCCGCCGCCGGGATGCGGGTGGTAGATATTCCCCGCAGGCTGTGCGACTACATGAAGGCCATGCCACGAGACAACGATTTGGTGATCCACACCACGGATGGGCGGGTAATGACGCAGTCGGCCTGGGCGGCGCTGTGGTCCAGCTATATGCGTCAGTTGAACATCAAATACGGCACCCGCACCCTGGCCGACATGGAACGGATGAAAAAGCCGGGGCAGCACAGGTTTGACATGACCATTCCGCCGATCACCCTCCACTGGCTCCGACACACGTTTTGTACGTTGCTCTACCTTTCCGGGGTGGACGCCGTCCAGGCGTGCGCCCAGATGGGTCACGCCGACGTGCATACCACGTTGAATATCTACACCCACCTGGACGCCATCCACAAAAGGCAGTCAGTGGACAAACTAGATGCGTATTTGGACGGATGCTCGTCAGATGCTCGTCAAATCAGCCCGGAACCCTAGTAATTACAAAGATTTTATCAGCTTCCCAAGCTGAACACGAGGGTTCGATTCCCTTCACCTGCTCCAGAACAGAAACCCCCGCGAGCCTTGCGTTTCCAAGGCCCGCGGGGGTCTCTTTTTGCGCTCACGCGGTCTGGATGGAGATGCCGCGCAGGGCGGACCAGTCCACGGAGAAGCCCAGGGCGGCGCCCAGGTCGCGGAGTTTGTAGTAGGTGTAGCCGCCGCCGTCGTCGTCAGCGAGCTGGAAGGCGTCCATGGGGGTCTCCGCGCCGTCCACGGTGGTTTTGGCGGCGGCGCGGTCGTAGGGCCGCGCGCCGGTGAAGGGGACGGTGTACTCGCTGCCGTTGGGGGTGTAGGGCGCGTTGGAGGTGAGGAATACGCCGTGGTCCCAGCCGACTTCAAACTGCGCCGGGGTGCCGCGCAGGATGTCGGCCAGATCCCGGAGGCGGATGTAGTTGGTGTCATACCCCGCCTCGTTTTTCAGGGCGTAGCACTGGAAGACCACCGGCTGGCCGTCCACCCACACCGTCTGGGTGCTGGGGTAGGCCAGGGTGGGGTCAAAGGTCTCCTGGGCGGCCAGTTGGGAGGGTACGGTGACCGCTGGAACTGTGGGCTGTGGCTCCTCCGGTTCGGTGGACGGCGTCTCCTCCGGCTCGGTGGACGGCGCCTCCTCCGGCGCCTGGGAGGCGGCGGGCTGCGCCTCCTCCCCGACGGACTGCGCGTCCTCCACGGTGGGGGGTCTGCGGAAGATGTAGAGGGCGTCCTCCCCGGCCAGCGCCCGAAGGCCGTCCAGGGTGGCGTTCGACCGGGCGCCGTTGAAGGGACCCCAGCTGATCCGGCAGCCGGAGCGGCTGGAACTCCAGCACTCCGCCACGGTGATCTCGCCGTCCTCCACCTGGTAGACGATCGCCTCGTGGTTTAGGGCGCCGTTGTGGATGGCGATGATGTCGCCGGGCAAAAGCTGGGTCACCTGGCCGGCGTCCAGGGGGGTGTACCCCGGCGCGGAGTAGGCGTCCCCGGTGGCCTGTCCCCGGTAGAGGAGGTCTGCCAGCATCCAGGCAAAGCCGACGCACTGCTCCTTGCAGGTGTAGCGCTCGCCGTCGCAGGGGTGGTCGGTGGTGGCCTCGTAGAGTTCGGGGACGATCGCCCCGTCCTCGTCCCAGTAGGGCTGGTCCACGGGGTAGTTCCAGTAGCACCCGTCGGGGTAGCGCTCCCTGAGTTTCTCCCACTTCGCCGCCAGTTCGTCCTCGGTATAGAGGGGGTAGGTCTCGTCGGGGTCGGCGAACCGCTCATATTGATCGTATGGGGTGTTGGTGTCGTAAAAGCCCGCCTGGGCCATGGGGAGCAGCAGGGCGAACGCCCCCAGCAGCGCCAACAGTTTTCCGCCCAGGTTCATCAACAAGCACCCCTCTCCGCGTGGAACAGCTAAGGCCATTGTAGCGCCCCCGGCGGAAAAAAGCAAGGAAAAGGTGGGAAAGAGGCGAAAAGGGGATTGCGCCCATGGGAGGAAATGAGGTACAATACCAAGGTATCATAATTTCGCAACAAGTTTACATAAGTCTGAAAATTCGATGAGAACAGGAGAGAGTTTGGATGAAACAGCGCGCTTTGAGTTGGGTTTTGACGGTTTGCTTGGTGCTCGGGCTGTGCCCCGTGGCGCAGGCGGCGGAGGGAGCCGCGGGAGAGCTTGCCCTGACGCTGCACCGCGCCGGGGCGGTGGCCCAGACGGAGTTTGACCTCCGCCTCACCGCCCAGGACGGCCAGGACACCTTTTCCGATAAATTTGCCGCGCCCCAGGGGGCGGCGGAGTGCAAGGCGCACCTGTCCGCCATCCCCGATGGGCGCTACACCCTGACCCTCACCGCCCCGGGCTATCTGCCCTATACCCAGGAGCTGGACATGGACGGCCGGTGCGTCCAGCTCACGGTGTACAACTACGCCTCGGTCAACGACGGCCGCGCCGAGGCCGATGGGCTGTTCGGCGTCTTCCCCGCCGGGGACGTGAACGGCGACGGGGCCATTGACGACGCCGACGCCGACGCCATCACGGCGGCCATGGGCAGCGCAGATCCCGCCCTGGACCTGGATGGCAGCGGGGCGGTGGACCTTGCCGACCTCGCCGTCGCCGTGCGCAACGCCGGGGCGGCGCGCACCGCCCCGGTGGTGCACACCGTATCCTCCCAGGTGCTGGCCGACGCCGTCACCCCCCAGACGGAGGACGGGACCACCTTGTCCAGCGGGACTTTGACCGATCTGCTGGACCAGCAGAAGGACACGGTGGTGGCCCTTTCCCCCGCCAGGGACGAACCCATCAGCCCGGAAAACCCCGTGGCGCTGACCCTGCCCACCCAGTTTGAACTCACCGCCCCGGAGGGGAGCGAGGAGGCGATAGCCCAGGCCGCCGCCGCCCCTGTCCGGGCGGAGGCCCTCTACATCGCCGCCCCGGAGGGGGAGACCGGCGCCATCGCCGCCGGCACGGTGACGGTGGAGGGCGTGGACGCCGACGGCAGCAACGTCACCATCCAGGCCGAGATCGGCGCGCGGATCGCCCCGGTGGCGCTGTACAGCGCCGCCCTGCCCGCGGCCGCCGCGATCCGGAACGGCGACGCGGTGGTGGAGCGGGACGGCTCGGTGGTCATCGACCTGGGAGCGCGTGTGGCCATCAAGAAGGTGACCATCCGGGTCACCGCCACCGCCGACCAGGGGAACCTGGCCCAGATCGCCAAGGTGGAATTTTTGAGCGACTTCGCCGAGCGCGTGCCGGAACCCCAGCTGTCCATCCCCGCCGTGTTGAGCGTTACCAACACCGAGTCGGACGGCCAGGGCTACAAAAACCTCACCGTCACCTGGACGGCCCAGCCCAACGTGACGGGCTATGAGCTGAGCGTGGCCGGCCCCGGCTACAACAAGACCGCCGCCGCCACCGTCACCACCTACACCTTCCAGGGCGACTCCTTCAACGGCTCGGTGAAGTCCTTCGAGACGTACCAGGTCAAGGTGCGCTCGGTGAACGGCGACTGGCGCAGCGACTGGTCGGAGGTCTACCAGCACACCGTCACCTGCGCCACGGTGCCCCCCAGGCCGCAGTACCTCACCCTCACCCCGGCGGTCCAGTCCCTCCAGGTGAGCTGGGACTGCAAATACGACGCCCAGTGGTTCACCTTGTACTACAAGGCGGCCACCGACGCCGACTACACCGCCGTGAATGACCTCAAAGACACCCGTTACACCATCCCCAACCTCACCGGCGGCGTGCGCTACACCGTCTACGTGGTGGCCCACAACGCAAACGGCGACAGCCCCAAGTCCCAGAACGCCGAGGCCGTTCCCCTCACCGCCGCCGGGGTGGAGCTGCCCAAGTACGGCCTGATCAACGTCGTGGACAGCGCGGGCAAGGCCATGACCCATGTCACCGGCATCCAGGGCACCGGACGGGACCCGGGAAGGCTCCACTTCTACGGCGGCGAGGATTGGAACGTCCTCGCGGACAACGATCCGGGCACCTATCTGGAGATCGGCGACTGGGACAACGGCACGGCCTACAACGGCCTGGGCGCGGACCGCAACGACACCTTCCGCGGGCCGGAGTTCAAGCTGGATGCGACCTACACCTTCGACACCGTCCGCTTCGCCCCCTTCGGCGGCGAGAGCGTGGATCAGTTCGACGCCATGTTGGGCTACTATGACGGGGACAATACCCTGCAACGGGTGGACGCCGTTCTCTACGCCAGGGCGGACGCCCAGGGGCGGCGGTACTACGAGGCCATCGCGCAGCAGCCCATCACCGCCGACAACTTCCAGCTGCGCACCCGCACCTTCAACACCGCCCCCATCACCCTGGCCGAGGTGCGCCTCTACGAATATGACGACCTGGAGGCGGAGGTCGCCGACCTCTTCGCCGACGAGATGCGCACCACCCTGAAGGACACCGTGGACAAGGCCCAGGTGGACGCGCTGGTGGCGCGGGTGAACACCCTGGATACGGCGAGCGGGGAGTACCACCCCCACCGGGAGACCATCCTGAGCGATTTGAACTACGCCCTGGAGCTGTTGGCCGACCCCGCCCGGACGGCGGAGGTCCTGACGGTGGACAACCAGATCACCGCCAAGGACGCCCCCAAAAACGACTTCGCCCAAGCCCTCTCCGACTACCAGCCCCTGGGCTATGTGGCCGGGGCGGGGGAGACGGTGGTGCTCTACGTCTCCGACCTGGACGACGCCACCCCACGGGACAAAGAGGTGGAGCTGAACCTGGTGGCCACCCAGTACCACGCCCAGGTGGCCGCCTGGCAGAAGACGGTGACCCGGCTGAAGGCGGGGCGGAACGAGGTGACCATCCCCACCATCGGCTCGGACGCCACCGAGCGGGGCGGCTCCCTCTACCTCCAGTACACCGGGGCTGTGGGGGCGAAACATTACGCCGTGCGGGTGTCCGGGGCGGAGGCCATCCCCACCCTGCGCCTGGACGGGGTGACCGGCAGCGCCCGCACCGCCGCCATCCAGAGCTATGTGGCCGAGCTTGAGGACTATGTGGCCGGGCTGCCCACCGCCCACACCGCCGTCCACGGGGACGTGGGCTACGCCTATGACGAGCAGAACTGTTTCCTCAACGCCACCGAGATCACCCTGGAGAACATGATGTACTCCCTCCCCGCCACCCAGATCTGGAAGGGCCTGGCGGGCGCCGCCGACCCCGCCGCCCAGCTGGGGCAGGCCATCGCCGCCATGGAGCAGGAGATCGACTACTTCTACGCCTTCAAGGGCCTGAACCGGGCGGCGGAGGACAACGACGCCTATCCCAACACCCGTCTGAACATCCGCTACCACCAGATGTTCACCGGGGCGTTCATGTACGCCGGGGGGAAGCACATCGGCGTGGAGTTCGGCTCCGCCGCCGAGGTGACCGGCCTTGTCCCCGTGGAGACGGACAGCCAGGGCAAGTACGTCAGCGGCAAGCTCACCGGCTGGGGCATCGCCCATGAGATCGGCCACTGCATCAACGCGGGCGCCTACCAGCGGGTGGAGGTGACCAACAACGTCTTCGCCCAGCTCTCCAAGACCGACGGCGCCCCGGAGACCAGCGCCAACTTCCGCACCGACTATGAGAAGGTCTACGCCGCTGTGGCCACCGGCACCACCGGCCACACCGGCGACCTGGCGGTGCAGCTGGCCATGTACTGGCAGCTCCACCTGGCCTACGATAACGACTACGCCTTCCGGATCTACGACACCGTCCAGGCCCAGCAGGACGGGCTGTTCTACGCCCGGCTGGAGTCCTATCTCCGCGACCCCGCCAAGGCAAGCCCCGCGCTCCCCGACGGTTCCGTCGGCGACCAGCGCTTTATGCAGGCCGCCTGCGCCGCCGCGAAGCGGGACGTGCTGGACTTCTTCACCGCCTGGGGCATCCTTCCCGACGAGACCACCCGGTCCTACGCCGCCAACTTTGAGAAGGAGACCCGGAAGATCCAGTACATCGACGACGACAGCCGTCTCTACCGCCTGGAGGGCGGCCAGGGGATGGCGGCGAACGCCGCCGTCACCGCCGCCATTGAAAACGCCGAGGGCCGGCGCATCGACGGCAACAAGGTGGAGATCGCCCTGGGCAACAACGCCGACCCGGACGCCATGCTGGGCTACGAGATCGCCCGGAACGGCAAGGTGGTGGCCTTTGTCACCGCCGACCAGACCCACTACACCGATATCGTCACCACCGCCAACAACCAGGCGTTCCACTACACCGTCATCGGCGTGGACCGCCTGCTGAACGAGACGGAGCCTGTGGCGCTTCCCGAGGTGAAGGTCTGCCACGACGGCGCCATCGACAAGTCCGGCTGGAGCGCCCGGACCAACATGACCTCCCCCAAGGACGTCTCCGTAACGCCGGACGACGGCGACCCGGAGCGCGGCCCGGTGACCGGGAATACCACCCCCGGCGCCCAGACCGTCTCCGCCATCTCCGCCGCGCTGGACAACAACTCCAACACCGTCTACTGCGGCAAGCACGTGGGGGATCGCCCCTGGATCGTGCTGGACCTGGGCGGTGTGGAGCAAGTCTCCGGCCTGCGCTTCACCCCCGCGCCTGAGGACTATCAGGGCGACGCCGCCCAGGGGGTAGTCAACGACCCCGCCGACCTCTACAAATACCGCCTGTTCGGCTACAAGGTGGAGATCAGCCTGGACGGGGAGTGCTGGGAGACGGTGAAGGAGGGCGCGGCCTACACCGGCACCGCCAGCAACCCCGGCAGTTGGGTCATGGGAGATGACGTGGTGCTCAACTCCGACGGCTCCTACACCCTCTACTTCGCCCGGAAGAACGAAAAGGGCGAGCTGGAACCCTTCCTCTACACCTACGACGCCGCCTACCTCCGCCTCACCGCCACCGACATGAGCACCCTGGCCCTGGCGGAGCTGGACGTGCTCGGCCCCACCGGGGACAATGTGGAGCTGATCGAGGGCGGCTACGGCAAGCTGTCCCAGGACTACACCGCCGGGCAGTACGCCGACGGCTCGGATTGCGTCATCCCCGCCGGGTCGGTGGTGTTCTACGGCGCCTACAAGGGCGACCCCGCCTATAACGTGGTGCTCCTGAAGGATCAGAACGGCAAGGTGCTGGACGGCAGCCAGCTGATTTTCGCCCAGGTGCCCGAAAAGGGCGCCCTGGGGGAGACCAGCGACGGCCGGTGGTTCTACTGGCTGGAAGATGGAGACAAGGTGGACGACGAGGGAGCACAGTATAATGAGATGGATCAGCTTGCGGGCCTGACCGCGGTGCGGGCGGAACTCTACCGGGTCCAGGATGCCCAAGCCCTGGCCGGCCAGCGGCTCACCAGCACGTCTCTCACCATGACCCTGCCCGCCGCGCCCCCGGCGCTGACCATCGCCCCCGCCCAGGAGTCCGGCACTGCCTTCACCCCCGCGGAGGAGACCGTCCAGGCGGTGCGCCTGGGCCTGGAGGCGGACGCGGCGCCCACCATCGGTCTTCCCGACCCCGCCGGGATCTACGGCGACACCGGCGCGGCGGCGGAGACGGCGGAGGCCTCCCCGGTGGCCCTGACCGGCGGCCAGGGGCAGGTGAGCTACACCGCCCGGCCGGACAGTCTGAGCGTGGCTGCCCAGGTGGACTTTGCCCTCACCCCCGCCCCGGACAAGATCGCCCTTCAGAGCGCCGCCCAGACGGGGCTGTACCAGGGCACGAAGTATGACGCCGAAACCGGCGCCGCCCACGTCTTCGCCGTGGCGCGGCGGGGGAACCTCTCCGGCGTCACCCTCACCGGGACCTTCGCCGAGCTGAAGACCGGCACGGCGGTGGCCGCCGAAAAGCTCACCGAGACGGACGGGGCGTATGTGGCCAAGGAGACCGCTTTGACCGCCTCCGCCCAGGCCTCCGCCTCCGGCGGCGGTTCCACCGGCGGCGGCACCTCTGGCGGCAGCGGCGGTGGTGTCTCCGGCGGCAGTTCCGGCGGCAGTTCCGGCGGCGGTTCCGGCAGCGGCGGCGGTGCTTCCGGCGGTTCCTCCGGCGGCTCCACCCAAACGCCCGACCGGCTTCCCTTCACCGATGTGATCTCCGGGAGCTGGTATGAGGCGGCGGTGCGCTACGTCTACACGGAGAAAATGATGGTGGGCACCTCCGAGACCCGGTTCTCCCCGGAACTGACCACCTCCCGGGCCATGATCGTCACCATCCTGTGGCGGCTGGAGGGCAGCCCCGCCTCCGGCGGGGCGGACTACACCGACGTGCCCGACGGCCAGTGGTACACCCAGGCCGTCCGCTGGGCCGGTGAGCAGGGGATCGTCAACGGCGTGGGCGGCGGCGCCTTCGCCCCCGACGCGCCCATCAGCCGGGAGCAGTTCGCCGCCATCCTCTACCGCTACGCCCAGTTCAAGGGCTACAAGGTGGAAACTTCCGGCACTCTGGCCGCCTTTGCCGACGCCGCCTCCGTCAGCTCCTACGCCGTGGAGGCCATGACCTGGGCCAACGCCGCCGGACTCATCACCGGCACCAGCGCGAGCGTCCTGTCCCCCCAGGGCAGCGCCACCCGCGCCCAGGCAGCCACCATTCTCTACCGCTTTCTCACCAACAGCAGGGCAGGGGCGTAAGCCCCTGCTCTGCCCGCGGCGGATTTCATTATTACCGAAAAGGCGGGTGCGCGCCCATGCGGCTGACAGGACAGCTTTTTGACCCCCGGCGGGGCTTTCAGCCGGGGACGCTGTGCCTCCAGGGGGATACCATCGCCCCCCAGGCGGCGGGGGAGGAGCGCGACCTGGGGAACTGTTACCTCATCCCCGGCCTCACCGACCTCCACTTCCACGGCTGCGCCGGGGCGGACCTGTCCGACGGGACGGGGGAGGCCCTGGCCCGGATGGCGGACTACCAGCTGAGCCGGGGGGTCACCCAGATCTGCCCCACGGGCATGACCCTGCCCCCGGAGGGGCTGGACGCCCTGTGCCGCGCCGCCGCCCGATACGCCGCCCACCCCGCCCCTGGCGCGGAGCTGGTGGGGATTGGCCTGGAGGGGCCGTTCCTGTCCCCGGAAAAGGCCGGGGCGCAGAAAGCCCAGTGGCTTCAGGAGCCGGACTTTGCCCGCTTGGAGCGGTGGCAGGGCTTGGCAAAGGGCCTTGTGAAGCTGGTGACGGTGGCCCCGGAGCTGCCTGGGGCGCTGGACTTCATCCGGAAAGCCTCCCGCCTGTGCCGGGTGTCGGTGGGGCATACGAGCGCCGACTACGCCGCCGCCCTGGCCGCCTTTGAGGCCGGGGCCACCCAGGTGACCCACCTCTTCAACGCCATGCCGCCCTTTCACCACCGCCGTCCCGGCGTGATCGGGGCGGCGGCGGACTGTCCGGGGGTGGCCTGCGAACTCATCGCCGACGGGGTGCACGTCCACCCCGCCGCGGTCCGGGCCGCCTTCCGCTTGCTGGGGCCGGAGCGGGTGATCTTGATCTCCGACTCCATGCGGGCGACCGGCCTGGGGGACGGGACATACGACCTGGGCGGCCAGGCGGTGACGGTGGAAAACGGCCGGGCCACTCTCCCAGACGGCTCCCTGGCCGGGTCCTGCGCCGACCTGATGGAGTGCCTGCGCCGGGCGGTGTCCTTCGGCGTGCCCCTGGCCCACGCCGTCACCGCCGCGGCGGTGAACCCGGCCAAGGCCCTGGGGATCTATGACCGCTTCGGCAGTCTGGACCTGGGCAAGGCGGCCAACCTGGCCGTGCTGAACGAGGACCTGACCCTGCGGGCGGTGGTCTTCCGGGGCGAGGTGACCCACGGCGCGCTGTGACCGGCGCGCCCTCGCCATAGAAAGCCCGCGCGCAAACACAAAAGGAGGGATTTACCTTGAAGAGAAAACTCCTGGCCGCCCTGCTGGCCCTGGCCCTGCTGGGGGCGATGACCCCCGCCGCCCTGGCGGAGGAGTCCGCCGTGACCGGCCCGCTGGGGGCGGACGCCATCCCCACCGTGCTGGACACCGGCCGGGGCTATGTGGTGTACTACGCCCTCGCTTCCGCCATCTACTACTCCCCCGACGGCGCGGCGTGGACCGACCTGTCCGACCGCTCCTGGATCCGGGAGGCCAGCGTCTACATGGGCGCCCTCTCCGGCCAATGCCGTCGGGAGTTCCAGATCCTCTGGACGGGGGAGGAATATATGATGCGCCAGTTTTTGCTGGACGACCCCCGGACCACCCACCAGGTCTACGGCGAGAGTCCCCGGAACAACAAGGTCACCTTCCTGGACGAGGACTTCCAGATCATCGGCGAGTTGGACCTGGGCGCGCCGGTGGAGGCCATCCGCTGGGAGGGGGAGACCTACTACGCCACCGTGGGCGGCGTCGAGCGCGCCTTTACCCGCCAGGACTGGGACCGCCGCTTCTCCGACGTACCCCAGGACAGCTGGTTTGCCCAGGGGGTGGACCTGTGCGCCCAGAGGGGCGTGATGGTGGGCGTGGGGGATGGGCGGTTCGACCCGGAGCGGGCGCTGACCCAGGCGGAGTGCCTCACCCTGGCCCTACGCCTCTACGACCTGGCCCACGGAGAGGAACCCACCCTCCAGACCGCCCCGGAGGAGGACTGGTGGCGGGATGTGTGCTACACCGTCGTCCAGCGGGGGCTGGAGGAGATTTTCGACCCCGCGGACTTCAGCGCTGCCGCCGCCACACGGGGCTTTTTCGCCAAAACCCTGGCCGCCGGGTGCGGGGAGGGGCTGGAGCAACGCTTCCAGGTGGACGCCATCCCCGACCTGCCACGGGAGGACAGCGCCC
>CANRLZ010000005.1 GCA_947631595.1 uncultured Oscillospiraceae bacterium | reverse complement strand
GGCGGCGGGGGCGGCCCAGAGGGCGTAGCGGTGGAGGATGGTGGCCAGCTGCTCACGGGTGACGGTCTGGTCGGGGAGGAGGTTGCCGTTGGCTCCCACCACCAGCCCCGCGCCGCAGGCCCAGGGGAGGGCGGTGCGGGCGTAGTCGCCCACGGCGGCGGCGTCGGCGTAGGCGCTCAGGGCGGCGGGGTCGCCCGCGGTGTCCAGGCCCTGGGTCTGGGCAAAGCGCCACAGGACGGTGACCGCCTGCTGGCGGGTGAGTACCCCCTCCGGGGAGAAGGTATCGGGGCCGGTGCCCACCATCAGCCCGGCGGAGGCGGCCCGGGCGATGGCCGCCCGGTCCTCCCGCTCCGCGCTCACGTCGGCGAAGGCGGGGCCTTGGGCCTCCGGCTGACCGGCCAGGTTCCACATAGCCTGGGCCAGCTCCCCACGGGTGACCGCCTGGCCCACGCCGAAGGTCCCGTCGATATCCAGGGCGGGGAGGATGTCCTCCTTCAGGCAGTAGGCCACGCCGTCGTGATACCACTGGAGGGCGGGGAAGTCCCGCCCGGCGGACTTGGGATAGCAGGGCACGGTGGCCTGGTTCAGCGCCCCCAGCCAGGTCAGGCCGCTGGCCCGCTTCACCTCCAGGTTGCTGATCATCACCCCACGGGTCTGGAGCCGCGCCCCGGTGTCCGGACTCATAATGCTGCTCACCGAGCTGACCACGTAGTACTGTCCGTCCACCTTGCCCAGGTAGAACATCTCGTGGCCGGGGAAACACAGGGCGGCGCCCAGGGGCAGGCGGTCCAGAATGGCCCGCTTTTCCTCCATGGACATATTGGTCATGTCCACCTTCTCCATGTCCATTTCCCACTGCCAGTTGCCGTTGCGGCCGATGTGCAGGCCGAAGCAGGAGTAGATGGTGCGGACCATGCCGGAACAGTCCTCCGAGGCCAGCATCCCGCCCCAGCCGTAGACGTCTCCCAGGGTGGCCAGCGCCGCCTTGGCCAGGTTGGCCGGGGTGAGGGGCAGATAGCCCACGCTCACCGGGGCGGAGGCGGGGATCAGGGCCTGCTGCTTTTCATAGCTCCCGTCCGCGCGGCGCACCGGGAGCCAGACCACGTAGTTGTGGTAGGGGGAGCGGCCGTCCACCAGCGTGTCCGGGGCAAGGTCATCCGCCAGGGCCAGGGCGGTACCCTGGGTGAGCATCCGGCGGGCGGTCTGGGGGTAGCGGTTGGAGAAGTCGGTGTACGCCTTGCTGCCGTAGACCACCAGCAGCTTCTCCGAGGGCAGGTCCCAGGCGGCCAGCCACTCCGCGCGGCTGGCGCAGATAGCTACGTCCTGGGCGGGGATCCACCCGGAGCAGTCCCGGCTGCGGGCCATGTAGTACTTCCCGTCGGCGGAGGTGAGGTAGAGGAGCAGGGGGTCGTTCACGTTCACGGCGCTGAGCGACTGGTAGTCAAAGTCCGGGTCCTTGGGGTCGTCCATCATGGGCTGGTCCGAGGGGAAGACCCGCAGGACGGTGCGCTCCACCGCCACGGCGTAGCGCACCGGCATGGAAGCGGTGGCCTTGGGGTCGGCGCAGTTGTCGATCATAGCCTGGAAGAAGGGCCACTCCGCCTTTTCCTCGGTGGCGGGGTCGTAGATCATGCCGGAGTAGTACTGGGCGTCGGCGGTGGCGGAGGAGCGAGCCGCCTCGTTCCGGGCCAGGCCGTCAAAGGTGGCCGCGGCGGCGCGCAGGTCGGTGACCATGGTGCCGCTTCGGGCGGCGGTGTCGGCGTTGAAGGCGGCGATCTCCGCCGGGGTGAGGATCACCCCGTCCGGGTCCGCCTGCCGGGCGGCCCAGTAGGCGGGGTCGCACATCTCCGCTGTCACCCCCGGCATATAGGCCACCCCCGCGGCCTGGACGGGCAGGGCGGCCAGGGCCAGCGCCAGGACCAGGGCCAGGCAGAGCGGCGTTTTTCCTCTGTGTCTCATGGGAAGTCCTCCTTTTTTACCGAAGTGGAACGTGACTTACAGATATCATAGCACAGTTTCCCCGCCGATGCCAGAGACTGTCCAACAAAGGGCCGGGAGTTCCAAGCGGCGGGGAAAAAAGAAGGGACTAGCTCTGCTAGTCCCTTCTTTTGGAGCGGGTGACGAGGCTCGAACTCGCTACCTCCACCTTGGCAAGGTGGCGCTCTACCAGATGAGCTACACCCGCGACAACGGAGGTATTATACCGCGTTTTCCCCTCCCTGTCAAGAGGGAATTTCGCCGTCCTCCGCCGGGGGCGTTTGCCGGGTGGGGCCGTGCTTTTCCAGGTAGAACATCAGCGCCGTCAGGTCGGCGGGGGAGACCCCGGAGATCCGCCCGGCCTGGCCCAGGTTCAGCGGCCGGATGGCCTCCAGCTTCTGCCGGGCCTCCAGGCGCACGCCGGGGATGGCGGCGTAGTCCAGGTCGGGGGGCAGAACCTTCGCCTCCATCCGCCCCAGCTCCTTGAGCTGGCGCTCCTGCCGGGCGATGTACCCGGCGTACTTCACCCGCAGCTCCACCTGGCGGATCACCTCCCGGTCCAGGGCGTTGTCCCGGTCGGGCAGGTCGGCGTAGGTGACCTCCGGCCGGCGGAGCAGGGCGTCCTGCCCGCGCTTTTCCAGGCGCTTCACCTCCGCGTCCACCGCGGCGTACTTGGCCTCCACCGCCGCCAGGCGCTGGTCGGACACCAGGCCGACCCTGTGGCCGATGGCGGTGAGGCGCTGGTCGGCGTTGTCCTGGCGGCAGCGCAGGCGGTACTCGGTGCGGGAGGTCATCATGCGGTAGGGTTCGTTGGTGCCACGGGTGACCAGGTCGTCGATGAGGACGCCGGTGTAGCCGTCCCAGCGGTTCAGCACCAGAGGCTCCCGCCCCAGGAGCTTCAGGGCGGCGTTGATCCCGGCCACCAGGCCCTGGGCCGCCGCCTCCTCATAGCCCGACGAGCCGTTGAACTGCCCCGCGCCGTAGAGGCCGGGCACCTGCTTGCACTCCAGGGTGGGGGCGAGCTGGGTGGGGTCCACGCAGTCGTACTCGATGGCGTAGGCGCGCCGGGTCATTTTGGCGTGTTCCAGGCCGGGGATGGTGGCGAGCATCTCCAGCTGCACCTCCTCCGGCAGAGAGGAGGAGAGGCCCTGGACGTACATCTCGGTGGTGTCCAGCCCCATGGGTTCCAAAAAGAGCTGGTGCCGGGGCTTGTCCGCGAAACGCACCACTTTGTCCTCGATGGAGGGGCAGTACCGGGGGCCGACCCCCTGGATTACCCCGGAGAAGAGGGGGGAGCGGTGGAGGTTGGCCCGAATGACGGCGTGGGTGGCGGCGGTGGTGTAGGTGAGCCAGCACACCGCCCGGTCGCGCCCCTCCGCGCCGCCGGCGGCCGCCCAGGAGAAGCCGGGGGCGTCCGGGTCGCCGTCCTGGCGCTCCATTTTGGAGAAATCCACCGTCTTGCCGTCCACACGGGGGGGCGTGCCCGTCTTGAACCGCCGCAGGGACAGCCCCAGGGCCTCCAGCGAGCGGGTCAGCCCCACCGCCGCGGCCAGGCCGTCCGGGCCGGACTGCCGGGTGACCTCCCCGGTGATGGTCCGGCCGCCCAGATAGGTGCCGGTGGCCACCACGCAGGCCCGGACGGGGTGCACCGCCCCCGCGTCGGTCACCACGGCGGCCACCGCGCCGGCCCCGTCCACCCGGACCTCCCGGATCTCCGCCTGGATCAGTTCCAGGCCCTCCTGGCGCTCCAGGGCGGCTTTCATGTAGCGCCGGTACTCCAGCCGGTCGGCCTGTGCCCGGAGGGACCACACCGCCGGGCCTTTGCCCCGGCCCAGGAGACGGTACTGGATGCAGGTGGCGTCCGCCGCCCGGCCCATCTCGCCCCCCAGGGCGTCGATCTCCGCCACCAGCTGGCCCTTGCCGGTGCCGCCGATGGCGGGGTTGCAGGGGAGATTGCCCACGCTGTCCAGATTGACGCAAAAACAGCCCACCCGCAGGCCCAGCCGGGCGGCGGCCAGGGCGGCCTCGATCCCCGCGTGGCCGGCGCCGATGACGGCGATGTCAAATGCCCGCGCCGCGTATTCCATGCTCTGGCCTCCCTCCGCCGGGGGTACCCCGGGTGCTTGCTACCTTATATTATAATCGCCCCCGCCGGGAAGCACAAGGGCCAACTCCCAGGACAGGCAGGGTTTGGCCGGAATATTTCAGTTGTGTTACACTTGCGAAAAACCCCTTGACGATTTTTCGACGATGATTTATGATGTCACCGTAAGGCAGAGGGGGGATACCCCCCAAAGTCAAATTTGAAAAGGAGGAAGTACCAATGAACAACCTCAAGAAGGTCTTGGCTCTCGGTCTGGCTCTGGTCATGCTGCTTGGCATGTTTACCGTTGCCTCCGCCGCTGACGCCAAGGTCGCCACCGACCTCACGGACTGGGCTAGCATCAAGCACCAGAACGCGGTGGCGCTGAACGTGGACCTGGGCATCATCGAGGGTATGCCCGACGGTTCCTACTCTCCCGAGCAGAACATCGACCGCGCGTCCTGGGCCAAGCTGGCCTACATCGCCGCCAACGGCGACGCCGATGCCGATGCCTACCTGGGCACCACCACCACCCTCAGCGACATCAAGGGCAACTGGGCTGAGAGCTACATCAGCTTCCTGTTTGCCAACAAGTACATCAGCGGCGACAACTACGGCAAGTACAACCCCAGCAGCAACGTCACCGTCGTTGAGGCTTGCAAGACCATGCTGACCATCCTCGGCTTCAACGCTGTGGATCGTGGCTACGTCAACGACGCCGCTTGGTCCGGCAAGATCATGACCGACGCCAAGGCCGCCGGCCTGATGAAGAACGTCGATCAGAGCGCGCTGCAGCCCCTGACCCGCGACAACGCCGCCCAGGTCATCTACAATGCCCTGCAGGCCCGCTATCGCGAGGAGAACAAGACCTACGACATGGGCAACCAGTACGTCGCCTCCTATGATCAGAAGGCTACCCTGGGCTACAAGGTCTTCGGTATCGTCAAGCTCACCGGCGTTGTCACCGGCGTGAACACCGACGGCACCCTGTCCGCTGTCGCTGCCTGGAACGTCGACAACAACGACGACGCCGTCATCAGCAGCACCGGCAAGATCACCAACGGCGTCGTGAAGGCCTCCGTGGCCGACGTCGGCCAGCTCTGCGACGTGTTCGTCGAGGCTGACGCCGTGTACGACGAGCAGAACGGCTGGTTCACCAGCGTGAACGTCACCGACGTGGTGAGCACCGCTGTGACCCACTCCGACGTGGAGCCTCTGAAGGTCCTCACCGACGAGACCACCTTCGCCTCCAACCCCGGCAACGTCTGGAAGCGGACCAGCGACGAGTACGTGGGCGTTGAGGCCGATGTGGTGGACGGCACCACGGACAACTATGACCTGCACTTCTATGTCGACGGCGAGCCCAAGCCCGCTCAGGATCTGCTGAAGGGCCAGGTCGCCAAGCTGTACGACACCACCGGTTCCGGCAAGGTGGACACCATCACCATCCTGCAGTACAAGGTCGCCGAGCTGACCGGTAAGGTCGCCACCCGCACCGATGGCAACATCGAGAAGGCCATCATCCCCGGCGTGACCAACAGCTATGTCCCCACCTCCCAGATCTCCGGCAACTGGAGCTCCCTGGCGAAGGGTGACGTGGTCCTGTACTACACCAACGGCAAGACCGGCGACGACATGGTCGTGGGCATCGAGCCTGCCGAGTCCGTGACCGGCGTTGTCTCCAGCGTGTCTGGCGACGGCCATGTGACCATCAACGGCAAGTCCTATGACTGCACCGGCATCAATGCCAACCACGTCGAGTCCAAGATGAAGGTGTGGGGCGACTTCGACAACGAGTACACCTTCTACCTCGACAAGAACGGCGGCGTCTGCTATGACATCCAGAACACCGACGAGGCCGTGACCAACAATGTGGCCGTGGTTCTGGAGAGCAAGTGGATCAGCAATGGCTCCATCGACGCCAGCGAGTACCTCGAGGCCAAGCTGATGTTCACCGACGGCACCACCGAGGTGGTTCGCGTGAACAAGATCGGCGTGGGCACCCCCTATCCCACCATGAAGACCATCGTGGCTGACGATCGCGTCACCTCCACCAACGCCAACCGCGTCATCAGCATCAGCGACGTCGCTGACACCCTGATGACCAGCACCGACGCCAACGGCGACGCTTGCTTCTCCTATGCTGACGGCTTCTTCTCCTATCGCGTGGACGCCAACGGCTACTACGAGATCGCCAAGCTGATGCAGCGCACCAACGACTACGCTCGTCAGTCTGAGGTCAGCAAGAGCTATGTCGACGGCATCGTGAAGCGTCCCTCCTTCGATGGCACCAACAGCGCTAACTCCAACACCGTCTTCATGGTGATGAAGGACAACGGCGACACCCAGACCTTCGGCGCCTACACTGGCTATGCCAATGTCCCCGCCGTGAGCCGCAGCAACATCGCCGGCGGCGTGGCCATCTATGAGCGCAACGACACCACCGGTGGCGCCATGGGCAGCGCCAAGTTCGTCTTCATCAAGGCTTCCGCTCTGGCCGACGACATCCCCGACGGCTTCGTCTTCGTCCGCAGCACCAACGCCAACCGTGACGTGGACGGCAACTACACCGCCCGGGTTCTGAGCGCCAAGGGTGAGGAGACCACCATGGTCTTCTCCGAGGACGCCTGGAACGTCATCAGCGACACCACTGCTATCCCCTACAACTCCGATCGTCTCTTCGCCATCGACGAGGTCAACGAGGGTGTTGTGAACTCCGTGGAGCAGGTCGCTGAGGATATGTACGCCAACGGCACCGTCCACAAGGGTGCTCTGGTCGAGTACGGCGACGGCGTTGTGACCATCAACGACACCGCCGAGGGCGACAAGGGCTTCACCGTGGACGACAAGACCGTCGTGGTCCTGATCGACATGGGCGCCGACAAGGAGAACCACGCTAAGGATAAGCCCGGCTACGCCGGCGTCCAGATCCTGGGTGTGAACGACACCGTGGATATGGATCCCAACGTGTACGACGCCAACTACTCCTATGTCGCTCTGATCGCTGACGCTCAGAACGACCTGTGCGACTACGTCTACATCATCCGCACCGTGAACCTGGACGCCTAATCTCCGCCAGTTTCACACGAGCCCAGCAAACGAGGGGGGTCCCGAAAGGGACCCCCCTTTCTTATGCCGGGAGAGGGCGCCCGCGGGGCGCCCTCTCCGTTTTTTGCCGCCATCTTTACAAGCCCGGGACCCGGTGCTATAATCATTACGACGCGGAAAGAGATACAAAAGGGGGGATCGGCGTGAAACGTCTGGTCATTGATACCAATGGGGTAAAGCGCAACCTCCAGGCCATCCGGGATCGGGTGGGCAGCGCCGCCATCTACGCCGTCCTCACCGGCGACGCCCGGGGCGCCGGACTGCTGGAGATGGCCGAGCTGCTCCACAGCTGCGGGGTGACCCGCTTCGCCGTGGCCGAGCCGGAAGAGGCCCAGAGCCTGCGGAAGGCCGGGCTGGTGGAGGAGGAGATCCTCATGCTCCGCTCCACCGTCAACCGCGCCGAGCTGGAGCAGCTCATGGACCTGAACGTGGTCTGCTCCATCGGCTCGGTGGAGGCGGGTATGGCCCTGAACGCCCTGGCGGAGACCCGCTCCACCGTGGCGGAGGCGCACCTTCAGGTGGACATGGGCCTGGGCTACGGCGGGCTTGTGTACACCGAGCCGGACAAGATCCTCTCCCTCTATCAGAACCTCCAGAACGTGGCCATCTCCGGAATCTACACCCAGTTCCAGGCCACCCCGTCCCGGAAGCGGGCGGCGGCCCAGATGGGGGAGTTCCTCCAGGTGACCCAGGCCGTCCAGCGCGCCGGGTTTGAGACGGGGATCGTCCACGCCGCGGGCAGCTACGCCGCCCTGCGCTACGACTTCTCCCGTCTGGACGCCGTGCGGGTGGGTTCCGCCCTGCTGGGGCGGTGCCGCCGGGCCAAGGACGACGGCCTGCAAAAGCTGGGCTTCTGCGAGGCCACCATCGAGGACATCCGCTGGCTCCCCGCGGGGCACAGCGTAGGCTACGAATTCTCCGTGCGTGTCAAAAAGCCCATCCGGGCGGCCACCCTGGCGGTGGGCTACCAGAACGGCCTGGGCGTCGCCGTGTCCCAGCCCACGGGGCTTTGGGCGGCCCTGCGCCGCTGGCGCGGCCGGGAGCAGCCTGTGGTCCGGGTAGGCAGCCAGCGGGTGAAGATCGTGGGTCAGGTGGGCGCCATGGAGACGGTGATCGACGTCACCGGCCTGAAGTGCGCCCCCGGCGACCTTGTGCAGTTGGAGCTGGATCCCCTGTTCGCCAAGGGGATGCCCAGGGAGTACCGCTGATGCGCGCGGTGGTGACCCGGGTGAGCCGGGCGAGCGTGAAGATCGACGGTCAGGTGGTGGGCCAGATCGGCCGGGGCTACCTGGTGCTCCTGGGGGTTGGGCCGGAGGACACCGTCCAGACCGCCCAGCGCATGGCGGAGAAGATCTGCAACCTGCGCGTCTTTGAGGACGACGGGGGGAAGATGAATTTGAACCTGGCCGCCGTGGGGGGGAGCATCCTGGCGGTGAGCCAGTTCACCCTCTACGCCGACACCTCCTCCCGCCGCCCCGGTTTCTCCGGCGCGGCCAAGCCGGAGCTGGCCATCCCGCTCTATGAGAAGTTTAAGGAATGCTGTCGGGAAAAAGGCTTTGAAGTTCAACAGGGTGTATTCGGCGCGGACATGGAGGTGGAGTCGGTGAACGACGGGCCGGTCACCATATTGTTCGAGCTGGTTTGAGCGAAAATTTTATTGAAACAGGAGGTTTTTCCCATGACTCAACAGACCATCCACGCCGACGGCGCCCCCGCGGCCATCGGCCCCTACTGCCACGCCAAGCGCTTTGGCGACCTGCTCTTCACCTCCGGCCAACTGGGCCTGGACCCGGCCACCGGTGAACTGGCCGACGGGGTGCAGGCCCAGACCCGGCAGAGCCTGGCCAACCTGGGCGCGGTGCTGACCGCCGCCGGCATGGGGTTCGGCGACGTGCTGAAGACCACCGTCTTCCTGGCGAACATGGACGACTTCGCCGCGGTGAACGAGGTCTACGGCCAGGTGTTCCAGACCGATCCCCCCGCCCGCTCCTGCGTGGCGGTGAAGACCCTGCCCAAGGGCGCGTTGGTGGAGATCGAACTGGTGGCGGCGGTCTGAAGGCCGCTTTCAGCGGAAAACAGCGAATTTTGACAGCAAAAGGCCGCCCGGAGGATATCCTCCGGGCGGCCTTCGCTTTTTGCTTACTGGGGGAGTTTGGCCACCAGGCCCTCCAGGGGGTTGGGGGCGTAGTCCTCCGCGATCCCCGCGTCGCAGGCGGCGGCCAGCGCCGGGTCGATGGGCAGCCGGGCCAGGACGGGCAGGTCCAGGTCGGCGGCCACCTGCTCCAGCTTGCTCTCGCCAAAGACGGGGTGCTTGGCGCCGCAGTCGGGGCACTGGAAGTAGCTGTAATTCTCGATGAGGCCCAGGACGGGGATGTCCATCATCCTGGCCATCTTCACCGCCTTGGTGACGATCATGCTCACCAGGTCCTGGGGGCTGGTGACCACGATGGCGCCGTCCACGGGCAGGGACTGGAACACCGTCAGCGGCACGTCCCCGGTGCCGGGGGGCATATCCACGAAGAGGTAGTCCAGCTCGCCCCAGACCACGTCCGTCCAGAACTGGGTCACCGCCCCGGCGATCACCGGGCCGCGCCACACCACCGGCTCGGTCTCCGACTCCATCAGCAGGTTCAGGCTCATCACCGGGATGCCGCCGTGGGAGAGGACGGGGTAGATGCCCAGCTCGTCGGCCTCCGCCCGCTGGGTGATGCCCAGGGCCTTGGGGATGGAGGGGCCGGTGATATCCGCGTCCAGGATGCCCACCCGTTTACCCGCCTTGGCCGCGGCGGCGGCCAGGGTGGCGGTGACCAGGCTCTTGCCCACGCCGCCCTTGCCGGACATGACGGCGATGACGTGGGAGATGTGGGACAGGGCGTTCATGGGGGCGGAGAGGTCCTGGGGGGTCTGCCGCTCGCCGCAGCTCTCGCCGCAGGAGGAGCAGTCGTGGGTACATTCGCTCATGGGTTGTCTCCTTCTTTCTGTCAAAGTTCCGGCGCTGGGCCGGGGGTCAATAATGGTAGCTGCTGCCGCCGATGAACTCCCGGATGAGGGAACTCTCCGGCACCAGGGCGGGGTCGATGGGCACGAACTTGTCAAAGGCGGCCATCAGGGCCAAGATCTCCTGGGTGCGGGGGTTTTCCGGCGGCACGGCGGCCAGGAGGGGCTTGACGAAGTTGGCCATCACCCCTACCTCGTAGGGCAGGGCGGTGTCAAAGTGGATGTGGGCGGAGCCTTGGTAGGGGGAGATGTAGAGCTTTTCCCCCCGGCGGACGTTGCCCCAGCCGGCCAGGGTGTCGTAGGCGGAGTAGCCCCGGAAGTTGCTGTCCCGCACCGCCCGGCGCGCCAGGCGGAGCCAGGTGCGCTTGAAGACCACCGCCTCGCCGTCCAGAATGTCGCTGATGGCGGCGATGTAGAGCCGCAGGGCGTTGGGGTGGCTCTCGGTGATCCGGGGGTTGAGGGCGTGGATGCCCTCGAAGATGGCGATCTCGTTCTCCCGCAGCTCCACCCACTGGGACTTGGAGGGGTTGCGCAGCTGCCGGGAGAAGACGAAGTGGGGCACCCAGATCCCACGGCCCTCCTCCAGGTCGGTGAAGTGCTGGTGCAGGAGGTTCCAGTCCAGCAGGTCGGGGGACTCCAGGTCCACCTCCCCCTTGGGGGTCAGGGGCAGCTTGTCGCCGGGGTGGCGCTCGATGAAATACTCGTCCAGCGAGATGGGGTGGGTGGAGATGCCCCGGCGCTCCAACTCCTCCTCCAGTTTCAGGGAGGTGGTGGTCTTCCCAGACCCGGAGGGGCCGGAGAGCAGCACCACCGGGCTTTTGGGGAGGTTGCGTTCAATGGCGTCGGCGGCCTGGACGATGTGGGCCTGGAAATCCCGGTCGCTCCGGGCCACGAAGCCCGCCGGGTCGGACCGCGCCGCGGCGTTGATCTCCTTTAGTTGATAGGCCATAGGACAGCCTCCCTTTCCGCTAAGATATCCTCCAGGCGCTCCAGGTATTCCTTGGGGTACTTGGGGTTGGTGTGCCGGGTCACCCGCCCGGCAGCCCGGTCAATGTCCTTGCTCACGCCTCCGGCGCCCAGGGCCAGGACGCTGTGTAGTTCCTCCATCATCACGATGTTGTAAAACCCGCTCTGGGGGCGCCGCGTCCAGCCCACGTTTTCCATGGCCCCGGTCATGAACTTCTGCCGGTAGAGGTAGTAGGGCCGGTAGCCCGCCGGGGGGAGAACCTGGGCGGCGTAGGCGAGCATTTGCGTCACCGCCTGGGCGTCGGGCAGGGCCTCCTGCCGCCCTGGGGCGGAGAGCAGGGCGGAGCCGTGCTTCCGGGCCAGGGTGTGGACGGTAATCTCCTCCGGCGCCAGGGCCACAAGCTCGTCCAGGGTGGCCCGGAAGCCGTCGGGGCTGTCCTGGGGCAGACCGGCGATGAGGTCGGTGTTGACGGCGGAGAAGTCAAAGGTCCGGGCCAGGGCGTAGGCCTGGCGGAATTGGTCGGCGGTGTGGGCGCGGCCCATGGCGCGGAGTACCTGGTCGGAGAGGGTCTGGGGGTTCACGGAGATCCGGTCTACCCCGTGGGCGCGCAGCACGGCCAGCTTTTCCGCCGTGATGGTGTCCGGCCGCCCGGCCTCCACGGTGAACTCCACCAGGGGGGCGCGGTCCAGCCAGCGGTCCAGGGCGGTGAGCAGGCGGTCCAGCTGGGGGGCGGAGAGGGTGGTGGGGGTGCCGCCGCCCATGTACACCGAGCGGACGCGCAGACCCCGCCGGGCCAAAAACTCCCCCGCCCAGAGGATCTCCCGCTCCAGGGCGGCCACATAGGGTTCCACAAGGGCCAGCGAACCCTTCACGTCCGCGGAGATGAAGGAGCAGTAGGCGCAGCGGGTGGGGCAGAAGGGGATGCCGAGGTAGAGGGAGAGGTCGCCGGGGGCTAACAGCGCGTCCACCGCCCGGCTCTCCTGGGCGCAGCGGATGGCCAGGATGGCCTTGTCCCGGTCCAGGTCGTAGAGGCCGGTGAGGAGTTGGGCGCAGGCGGGGGAGTCCGCCCCCCGCTCCAGCCACTTGCGCACCAGCTTGGCCGGGCGCACCCCGCTGAGGGCGCCCCAGGCGGGTCGGCCGGTGAGGGCGGTGATGGCCCGGTAGGCGGCCATTTTCACCAGCCGCTGTTCCAGCGCCTTGGCCTCCGGCGGGGTGTCCAGGCCGAACTCTTCCGCGCTGGCCTCGCCCACCCCCTGGCGGTCGCCCAGGGTGAACACCGCCTGGGCGCGGCGGCCCAGGAGGGTTACCACCCCCCGGTTGGGGTCGTCGGGGTCGGGGCGCACCGGGTCGCCGGGGAGGAGCATGGTGACCATCTGCTCCACGGCGTAGCGGTGGTCGTGGTTTTCTAAAATCAGCCTCATACCGGCAGAGTTTGGAGGTAGGGGTTGTGTTCCCGCTCCTGGTCCAGGGTGGTGGGGCCGTCGTGGCCGGGGAAGACCCGGTAGTCCCCAGGCAGGGCGGCCAGACGGGTCAAAGAGGCGGCCAGCTGTCCGGCGTCCCCGCCGGGGAGGTCGGAACGGCCCACGGAGAAGCGGAAGAGGGTGTCCCCGGTGAAAAGGCAGTCCTCCAGCAAAAAGCAGCAGGAGCCGGGGGAGTGGCCGGGGGTGTGGAGAATTTTCAGCTCCAGCCCCGCCAGGGCCAGCGTCTGGCCCTCCTCCAAGGGCTTCCAGGCGGGGCGCTTCTGCCAGGTGAAGTCCCCAGGGTCGTCGCCGACATCTCCGGGGTGGCAGTACACCGGCAGCTCCGGCCACCGCTCCAGGACGCCCGCCACGCCGCCCACGTGGTCAAAGTGCCCGTGGGTGAGCAAAATGGCGGCGGGCTGGAAGCCCAGGCGCTGGCAGGCGGACAGCACCGCCTCCGGCGTGCCGCCGGGGTCGATGACCAGCCCCTGCGGGCCGTTGGGGAGCAGATAGCAGTTCGCCCCCAGGGGGGGCAGGGGCAGACGGCGGGGTTCCATGGGGGCGTTACCTCCGAAAGAGAATTGGGCGGGTCAGAACTGGGACTCCCTGTCCCGCAGGTAGACGTGCTTGGTGTGGGGGTTGCTGGTGGGGCGGGCGTCGATCTCAAAGCGGTCCAGGCTCTTCACCAGCTGGGTGAGCTTCTGGAAGCCGTAGTTCCGGGGGTCAAAGTCGGGCTGCTTGCGCAAAAGCAGGTTGCCCAGCTCCCCCATAAAGGCGTAGCCGTCCTCGTCGGCGATCATGGACAGGGAGTCGGCGATCATATCCACCACCGCCTGGGGCACGCCCTGGGCGTTGATGGCGGCCTCGCTGGACACCCGGCGAGCGGGCTTGGGTGCGGACTTGGCCTCCGGCTCCTCCTCGTCCTGGGCCTGGTGGGCGCGGATGACCTCGATGTAGATGAACTTGTCGCAGGCCACGATGAAGGGGGCGGGGGTCTTGCGCTCCCCCATGCCGATGACCTTCTTCCCCGCCTCCCGCAGGCGGGTGGCCAGGCGGGTGAAGTCCGAGTCGCTGGACACCAGCACGAACCCGTCGCACTGGTTGTTGTAGAGGAGGTCCATAGCGTCGATGATCATGGCCGAGTCGGTGGAGTTTTTGCCGGTGGTGTAGCTGTACTGCTGGATGGGGGTGATGGCGTTTTCCAGCAGGATGGGTTTCCAGGTGGCCATATTGGGGGTGGTCCAGTCCCCGTAGATGCGCTTGACGGTGGGGGTGCCGTAGACGGCGATCTCCGCCATCACCGCCCGCATGGCGGTCCGCGGGGCGTTGTCGGCGTCGATCAAAACGGCCAGGCGGCCGACGATTTCCGAGTCGGGCATAAGAAGACCTCCTTTCTCAATGGGCGCCGGCCAGGAAGTCCTCCACCTCCTGGAGCTGGGCGGGGGTGTTCACCCCCAGCATCTCCTGGGGGGAGCAGGTGTCGCACACCTCCACCTTGCCGCCGCGGCTGAGGAGGTAGCCGGGCACGTCGGTGAGGTAGTACTCCCCCTGGGCGTTGTCGTTTTTCAGGTGCCCCAGGGCCTCCAGCAGGGGCTTGGCCCGGAAGAGGTAGACCCCGGTGTTCACCTCGTCCACCGCGGCCTGCTCCGGGGTGCAGTCCTTGGCCTCCACGATGGCGGCGAAGGCGCCGGCGTCGGTGCGGACGATGCGCCCGTAACTGCCCCCGTCGGGGAGGTGGGCGGACAGGAGGGTGCAGTCGCTGCCCGTGTCCAGGTGGAGCTTCACCAGCGCCTGATAGGTGGCCTTGCCCATGAGGGGGGTGTCCCCGCAGCAGACCAGCACGTGGCCGTCAAAGTCCCGGAGGTATTGGGCGGCGCACTGGACGGCGTGGCCGGTGCCCAGCTGGGGTTCCTGGACGGCGTGGGGGTAGTCCCCGTAGGCGGCCAGGACCGCCTCCCGCTTGTAGCCCACCACCAGGATCACGTCTTCCTTGGGGAGGAAGTCCAGGGCGGAGAGGACGTAGTGGAGCAGGGGCTTGCCCTGGGCCAGGCGCATGACCTTGGGCACGTCGATGCCCTCCTGGCGCAGCCGGGTGCCCTTCCCGGCGGAGAGGACCAGGGCCTTCACGGAATTGGACATAGGAGCGGCCTCCTTTTCAAATTTCTCTGTGTACCTTATAATATAGCATACTCCGGGACAAAAGAAAAGGGCAACCGTCTGTTTGCTTTTTTCGCAAAGTGTGATACAATGAATTGATTTTCAAGGAGAGGAGGGGGAAGGGGTGAAACGCGTCTGGAACTCGTCGCCGGTGCGCTTTATCCGGGAGATCGTGGCGCTCTACTTCGTCAAGCGGGTCGCCCGGGCCGCCGCGGCCCTGAGCTATTTCCTCATCCTCTCCGTCTTCCCCCTGCTCATCTGCATCAACGCCTTTGTGGGCGCGCTGCACATGGACGTGAACTCCGTGCTGGACGCCCTGGCCGCCTTTTTGCCCCCCAGCCTGCTGGGGGTGGTGTCCGACTATCTGAGCTACGTGGCGGTCAACAACTCCTCCACCCTGCTCCTCGTGGGCGCGGGCATGACCATCTTCTTCGCCTCCGGGGCCATGCGGACGCTGATGAGCATCATGGACGACATCTACGACCACCAGAGCGTCCCGGGGCTGACCCAACTGGCGGCCAGCGTGATCTTCTCCCTGCTGCTGCTGGTGGCCATCTACCTCTCCATCGGCGTGGTGCTCACCGGCAACTGGTTTTTCCACCTCCTGGAGCGCTATCTGCCCTTCCGCTGGATCCACATCCTGGGGGATTGGCAGTGGTCCAAGTACTTCCTCCTCTTCGGGGTGGTCTTCTTCCTGGTCATCGCCATCTACCTCCTCTCCGCCCCGGCGGGGAATACCCGGGCGCCGGTGTTTTTGGGGGCGTTCCTGGCCTCGGTGGCCATGGCGGCGGCCTCCTGGGTGTTCTCCCTGTTTATCAGTATGTCCAGCCGGTACTCCCTGATCTACGGGTCGCTGGCGTCGCTGATCATCCTGCTGGTGTGGCTCTACCTGTGCGGAAACATCCTGATTTTGGGGAATGTCTTCAACTGCGTGCGGTATCGGCGGAAAATTCAAAAAAATCTGGAAAAAAACTCTTGACAGCCTGAAGCTCGCCTAGTATAATAGCCTATGCGCCTGCCAAAAGGGGCGCAGTCTGCGATGATGCGGGAGATTGCTCGCAACGCGAGGTAACTTCCGCGGAGTATGTCCGTGAATCGGGCGGCTGAGGGATCCTGTCGCATGGGCGTATATCGCCTGGGCATGGAAACAGCCGGCTTGCTATGCCGGCTTTCTTCATGTCGGGGAGTGATACGCACGGAAACGTGGATAGGAAATCGCTCATCCGATACGAAGCAGGACGCAGGAAAAACACTTCGTATTGCAAGGAGGAAAAACCATGGCAGCACAGAAGGAAATGATCCGCATCCGCTTGAAGGCCTACGACCACCAGCTCATCGACCAGAGCGCCGAGAAGATCGTGGAGACCGCCAAGCGCAACGGGGCCACCGTCTCCGGCCCCATCCCCCTGCCCACCAAGAAGGAGGTCGTCACCATCCTTCGGGCCGTCCACAAGTATAAGTACTCCCGGGAGCAGTTCGAGCGCCGCACCCACAAGCGGCTCATCGACATCCTCAAGCCCACCCCCAAGACCGTTGAGGCGCTGATGGCTCTGGAGCTTCCCGCCGGCGTGGAGATCGAGATCAAGCTCTGATCCCCGCCCTGACCTATGTTGTACCGCGTCTGCCGGGCCGCTGCCCGGCGGGCAGGTCATGTTGGCCGAGCAATGGGAGATGCCCAACTCGCCCAACCAATAACCTTTCTATATGAGGAGGAAAGATCGACATGGAAAAGGCCATTATCGGCAAGAAGATCGGCATGAGCCAGATCTTCGACGAAGCCGGCAAGGTCATCCCGGTCACCGTCATCCAGGCGGGCCCCTGCACCGTGGTGCAGAAGAAGACCGAGGAGAAGGACGGCTACAACGCCGTTCAGCTGGGGTACGACGACGTGCCCGAGCGCAAGCTCACCAAGCCTGAGCTGGGCCACCTGAAGAAGGTCGGCGACGTCCGCAAGGCCGTGCTCCGGGAGTTCGACCTGGACAGCTACGACGAGCTGAACGTGGGCGACGTCATCACCTGCGAGACCTTTGAGATCGGCGACCGGGTGGACGTCACCGGCGTGAGCAAGGGCAAGGGCTACGCCGGCGTGGTCAAGCGCCACGGCTTTGCCATCAAGCGGGTCACCCACGGCGGCGGCCCGGTTCACCGCCACCAGGGTTCCGTCGGCCCCGCCACCGACCCCAGCCGCATCTTCAAGGGCACCAAGGGCGCCGGCCACATGGGCGCCGAGCAGGTCACCGTCCAGAACCTGGACGTGGTCCAGGTGGATCCCGAGCTGGGTCTCATCGCCGTGTGCGGCGCCATCCCCGGCCCCAAGGGCGGGGTGGTGCTGGTGAAGTCCAGCGTGAAGAAGCTCGTCGAGAAGAAGGGCGAGGCCGGCGTGTCCAGCAACCCGCAGAAGGCTTCCGCCCGTATCAACCCGCAGAAGGCCTCTGCGCGTAACAAGTAAGAAAGGAGAGAGACACAATGCCTAACGCGAATGTATACAACATGACCGGCAAGAAGATCGGCGACGTGGAGCTCTCCGAGGCCGTCTTCGGCATCGAGCCCAACACCTACGCGGTGCACGCCGTAGTGAAGAACCACCTGGCCAACTGCCGCCAGGGCACCCAGAGCGCCCTGACCCGGGCCGAGGTCTCCGGCGGCGGCAAGAAGCCCTGGCGCCAGAAGGGCACCGGCAACGCCCGTCAGGGTTCCACCCGGGCGCCCCAGTGGACCCACGGCGGCGTGGTCTTCGCCCCCAAGCCCCGGGATTACAGCTACACCCTGAACAAGAAGGTCAAGCGCCTGGCCCTGAAGTCCGCGCTGAGCGCCAAGGCCGCCGAGGGCAACGTCCTGGTGGTGGACGATCTGAAGCTGGACGCCATCAAGACGAAGGATATGCAGGCGTTCCTGGACGCCGTGGGCGCCAAGAAGGCGGTGCTGATCACCCCCGAGGTGCGGGAGAACGTCTACAAGTCCGCCCGGAACATCCCCGGCGTGAGCACCACCACCGCCACCATCCTCAGCGTCTACGACATTGTCAACGCCAATCAGATCATCGTGGATAAGGCCGCCCTGGCCGTGATCGAGGAGGTGTTCGCGTAATGAAAACCGCTTACGACATCATCAAGCGCCCCATCATTTCCGAGCAGTCCATGGCCGAGATCGACAGCAAGAAGTACGTCTTCGAGGTGGCCAAGGACGCCAATAAGATCCAGATCGCCAAGGCCGTGGAAGAGGCTTTCGGCGTGAAGGTGGCCAAGGTCAACACCCTGAATATGCAGGGCAAGCTCAAGCGCCAGGGCGCTCAGCCCGCCGGTCGCCGCCCCTCCTGGAAGAAGGCGATGGTCACCCTGACCCCCGACTCCAAGGGCATCGACCTGTTTGAGAACATGGTGTAAGGGAGGATATGAGAAATGGCTATCAAGACCTATAAGCCCACCACGCCCTCCCGCCGCCACATGACCGTGAGCGCCTTCGAGGGCATCGACAAGAAGGCCAAGCCTGAGCGCAGCCTTCTGGAGCCGCTGAAGAAGCACGCCGGCCGCAACAGCTACGGCCGCATCACCGTCCGCCACCACGGCGGCGGCAACAAGAAGAAGTACCGCGTCATCGACTTCAAGCGGGACAAGGAGGGGACCGCCAAGGTCATCAACCTCCAGTACGACCCCAACCGCTCCGCCAACATCGCCCTCATCGAGTACGAGGACGGCGAGCGCCGGTATATCCTGGCCCCCGTGGGCCTGAAGGCCGGGCACACCATCATGACCGGCGAGCACGCCGACATCCTCCCCGGCAACTGCCTGCCCATCAGCCGCATCCCCGTGGGCGAGCTGATCCACTGCGTTGAGATCTACCCGGGCAAGGGCGCCCAGCTGGTGCGCTCCGCCGGCGTGGCCGCCCAGCTCATGGCCAAGGAGAACGGCATGGCCCAGGTCCGCCTCCCCTCCGGCGAGGTCCGCTATATCCGGGAGGAGTGCAAGGCCACCATCGGCCAGGTGGGCAACGCCGACTGGGCCAACATCCAGATCGGCAAGGCCGGGCGCAAGCGCCACATGGGCTGGCGGCCCACCGTCCGCGGCTCGGTCATGAACCCCAACGACCACCCCCACGGCGGCGGCGAGGGCAAGAGTCCTGTGGGCCGTCCCGGCCCGGTCACCCCCTGGGGCAAGCCGGCCATGGGTTACAAGACCCGCAAGAAGAAGAACCGCACCGAGCAGTTCATCGTCAAGCACCGCAACGCGAAGTAAAGGAGAGTGTGAAATATGTCCAGAAGCATTAAGAAAGGCCCGTTTTGCGCTCCCGAGCTTCTCAAGCGCGTGGATGAGCTGAACAAGGCCAACGACAAGAAGGTCCTCAAGACCTGGAGCCGGGCCAGCACCATCTTCCCCTCCTTTGTGGGCCACACCTTCGCCGTCCACGACGGCCGCAAGCACGTGCCCGTCTACGTCACCGAGGATATGGTGGGCCACAAGCTGGGCGAGTTCGCCCCCACCCGGACCTTCAAGGGCCATTCCGGCACCAAGACCGGGCAGTAAGGAGGGCTAGAGAGTAATGGAAGCGAAAGCATTTGTGAAGCACGTTCGGATCTCCACCCGGAAGGTGGGCATCGTGTGCGACCTCATCCGGGGCAAGGACACCAAGGAGGCCGCGGCCATCCTGGCCAACGTCCCCAAGTCCGCCTGCGAACCCCTCCAGAAGCTCCTCAAGAGCGCTTGCGCCAACGCCGAGAACAACCACCACATGGATCCCGAAAAGCTCTATGTGTCCCAGGTGTTCGCCACCCCCGGCCCCATCATCAAGCGGATGCGGCCCCGGGCCCGGGGCAGAGGCTACCGTATCAACAAGCGCACCAGCCACATCACCCTCGCGGTGAAAGAGCGCTAAGGGAGGAGGAAGAATATGGGACAGAAAGTCAATCCCCACGGTCTGCGCGTGGGCGTTATCAAGGATTGGGACTCCCGTTGGTTCGCCTCCAATGAGAAGGTGGGCGACCTGCTGGTGGAGGACTACCAGCTCCGCCGGGACCTGAAGAAGCAGCTCAAGGACGCCGGCGTGCCCAAGATCGAGATCGAGCGCCGGGGCGACAACAAGGTGGTCATCTACCTCCACTGCGCCCGGCCCGGCATGATCATCGGCAAGGGCGGCGAGGACATCGAGAAGCTCCGCGTGGCCCTGGAGAAGCGCCTGGGCAAGAGCGTGGCGCTGAACATCGTCGAGGTGAAGAACCCCGACACCAACGCCCAGCTGGTGGCGGAGAACATCGCCCAGCAGCTGGAGAAGCGCATCGGCTTCCGCCGGGCCATGAAGAACGCCATGGGCCGGGCCATGCGCATGGGCGCCCTGGGCATCAAGACCTGCTGCTCCGGCCGCCTGGGCGGCGCTGAGATCGCCCGCACCGAGCACTATCACGACGGCACCATCCCCCTCCAGACCCTCCGGGCCGACATCGACTACGGCTTCGCCGAGGCCGCCACCACCTATGGCCGCATCGGCGTGAAGGTCTGGATCTACAAGGGCGAGGTGCTCAGCCAGACCCTGCGCACCACCCCCCGCACCATGGACACCACCAAGCCCCTGGAGCGCCGGGAGCGCCGGGATCGGCGGGATCGCCGGGACGGCGACCGCCGGGGCGACCGCCGGGGTCCTGGCGGACGGGACGACCGCCGCGGCGGCGGCCGCTTTGGCGACCGCAAGCCCGGCCCGGTCTACCAGGCTCGTCCCCAGATCGTGACCCCCAAGCCCGCGCCTGTGGAGGCGCCCGCTGAGGCCCCTAGTGAGGCCGCTACGTCCGAGGAAGGAGGCCAGGAGTAATGCTGCTGCCCAAGAGAGTCAAATACCGCCGCGTCCACCGCGGTCGGATGAAGGGCAAGGCCACCCGAGGCAACACCGTCACCTACGGTGACTTTGGCCTCCAGGCTACCGAGCCCGCCTGGATCACCAGCAACCAGATCGAGGCCGCCCGTATCGCCATGACCCGTTACACCAAGCGTGGCGGTAAGGTGTGGATCAAGATCTTCCCCGATAAGCCCGTCACCGAGAAGCCCGCCGAGACCCGTATGGGTTCCGGTAAGGGTTCCCCGGAGTACTGGGTGGCCGTGGTGAAGCCCGGCCGGATCATGTTCGAGATCGCCGGCGTGCCGGAGGAGACTGCCCGCGAGGCCCTCCGTCTGGCCTCCCACAAGCTGCCGGTGAAGTGCAAGATCGTCGCCCGCGAGGCCGGCGAAGACCAGGAGAAGGGTGGTGAATGAAGATGAAAGCCAGTGAAGTTCGCAAGATGAGCGCCAAGGAGCTTGAGGGCAAGCTCGTGGAGCTGAAGAAGGACCTCTTCCAGCTTCGTCTTCAGCACGCCACCAACCAGCTGGACAACCCCACCCGCATCGCCCAGGTGAAGCGGGACATCGCCCGGGTCAAGACCATCATCCGCCAGCAAGAGCTGGCCAGCCGATAAGAAGGAGGAAAGGAACCGTGGAAAACAGAACTTCTTCCCGTAAGACCAGAGTCGGCCTGGTGGTCTCTGACAAGATGGACAAGACCGTTGTGGTGGCCATTGCCGACCGTGTGGCCCACCCCCTGTACAAGAAGATCGTCAAGCGGACCTACAAGCTCAAGGCCCATGACGAACAGAACTCCTGCGGCGTGGGCGACCGCGTCCGCGTCATGGAGACCCGGCCTCTCAGCAAGGACAAGCGCTGGAGAGTCGTGGAAATCATCGAGAAGGCGAAGTAAGGAGGTGCCAGTATGATCCAACAGGAGAGCTATTTGAAGGTTGCCGATAATACCGGCGCCAAGGAGATCAAGACCATCCGCGTGCTGGGCGGCTCCCGCCGCAAGTTCGGCAACATCGGCGACGTGGTGGTGGCCTCGGTCCGCAAGGCCCAGCCCGGCGGCCAGGTGAAAAAGGGCGAGGTGGTCCGCGCCGTCATCGTCCGCTCCAGCCGGGGCGTCCGCCGTGCCGACGGCAGCTATGTCCGCTTTGACGACAACGCCGCCGTCCTCATCCGCGACGACAAGAACCCCCGCGGTACCCGTATCTTTGGGCCGGTGGCCCGGGAGCTGCGCGACAAGGATTACATGAAGATCCTGTCCCTGGCCCCCGAAGTGCTGTAAGGGGGGTAGAGAACATGAGCAAACTGAACATCAAGAAGGGCGACACCGTCGTCCGCATCTCCGGCGACGTGGCCAAGGACAAGGGTATGGCCGGTCACAAGGGGAAGGTGCTGGAGGTCATGCCCGAGGAGGGCAAGGTGATCGTGGAGGGCATGAACATGGTCTCCCGCCACACCAAGCCCCGCCAGCAGGGCGACCAGGGCGGCATCATCAAGAAGGAAGCCCCCCTCTACGCCTGCAAGGTCCAGGTGGTCTGCCCCAAGTGCGGCAAGGCCACCCGCGTCGGCCATAAGGTGGCCGACGGCAAGAAGACCCGCGTCTGCAAGAAGTGCGGCGCGGAGATCTGAGGAAGGAGGGAAACCCAATGGCTGAGAACAAGACTGATAAGGTCAAGGAGGCGGTGGAAGCCGCCGTGGAAGACGTGAAGGAGAAGGCCGCGGAAGTGGCCGAGGACGTGAAGGAGAAGGCCGCCGAGGTGGCCGAGGACGTGAAGGAGAAAGCCGCGGAGGTCAAGGCCGAGGTCAAGACCAAGGCGAAGGCCGCCAAGGCCAAGGCCGAGGAGGCCGTGGAAGACGCGAAGGAAAAGGCCGCCGAGGTGGCTGAGGACGTGAAGGAGAAGGCCGCCGAGGTCAAGGCGAAGGCCGCCAAGGCCGAGAGCAAGAAGGCCGTCCCCGCCGCCGCCGACACCGACGGCATGCCCAACCTGAAGGCCCGCTACGTCAAGGAAGTGGCCCCTGAGCTGATGAAGCGCTTCGGCTACAAGTCCGTGATGCAGATCCCCAAGCTGGACAAGATCGTGGTCAACTGCGCCTGCGGCGAGGCCCGGGACAACGCCAAGGTCCTGGAGGCCGTGGTGGGCGACCTGGCCGCCATCACCGGCCAGAAGCCCATCATCACCAAGGCCAAGAAGTCGGTGGCCAACTTCAAGCTCCGCGAGGGGATGCCCATCGGCGCGAAGGTGACCCTCCGCTCCGACAAGATGTGGGAGTTCCTGGACCGCCTGTTCAGCGTGGCCCTGCCCCGCGTGCGTGACTTCCGGGGCATCAACCCCAATTCCTTCGACGGCCGGGGCAACTACGCCCTGGGCCTGAAGGAGCAGCTGATCTTCCCCGAGATCGACTACGACAAGATCGACAAGATCCGGGGCATGGACGTGATCATCTGCACCACCGCCAACACCGACGAAGAGGGCCGCGCTCTGCTGGAGCTCATCGGCGCCCCCTTCGTTCGGAGCTGAGAAAGGAGAGGCGAGAAGATGGCGAAGAAATCCATGATCCTCAAGCAGCAGGCCAAGCCCAAGTTCTCCACTCGGCGCTACAACCGCTGCAAGATCTGCGGTCGGCCTCACGCCTATCTCCGGGACTACGGCATCTGCCGTATCTGCTTCCGTGAGCTGGCGTACAAGGGCCAGATCCCCGGGGTGAAGAAGGCCAGCTGGTAACTCCGGCTGCCCCACCCCGGATCCGGGTTCGTTTCCCCAGCCGCCGGCAACAGGTCGGGACGGTGCCTAAGCCCAGATACCTTGCCGGTGCATCGGCGATAAGCCGGTAATCGAAATAGGAGGTAATCTCATGCAGATCACAGACCCCATTGCGGATATGCTGACCCGTATCCGCAACGCGTCCAACGCCGGGCATGATACGGTGGACGTGCCCGCCAGCAACATGAAAAAGTCCATCGCGCAGATCCTCCTCGACGAGGGCTATATCAAGAACTACCAGCTCATCGAGGACAACATGCAGGGGATCATCCACATCACCCTGAAGTACAATGCCAACAAGGAGAAGGCCATCACCGACCTCCGCCGCGTCAGCAAGCCCGGCCTCCGGGTGTACGCCGGCGCCGACGAGCTGCCCCGGGTCATCCGGGGCCTCGGGATCGCCATCATCTCCACGTCCAAGGGCGTCATGACCGACAAGGCCGCGCGGGCGGCCCACGTCGGCGGCGAAGTCCTGGCGTTCGTGTGGTAAGGGAGGGCAAAGCAGATGTCGAGAATTGGTAGAATGCCCATCACCCTGCCCGCCGGCGTGGAGGTCAAGGTGGAGGAGAACAACCACGTCACCGTGAAGGGTCCCAAGGGCACCCTGGAGCGGGACCTGAACAACATCATCACCATTCAGCAGGATGGGAACGTCATCCACGTCTCCCGTCCCAACGATCTCAAGGAGAGCCGCAGTCTCCACGGCCTGACCCGCACCCTGCTCAACAACATGGTCGTGGGCGTCACCGAGGGCTTCAAGAAGGAGCTGGACGTGAACGGCGTGGGTTACCGCGTGGCCATGGAGGGCGGCAAGCTGGTCATGAACCTGGGCTTTTCCCATCAGGTGACCATGGAGGCCCCCGAGGGCATCACCCTGGAGACCCCCACCCCCAACAAGATCGTCGTCAGCGGCGCGGACAAGCAGCGCGTGGGCCAGTTCGCCGCCGAGATCAGAGAGAAACGTCCGCCCGAACCCTATAAGGGCAAGGGGATCAAATACACCGACGAGGTCATCCGCCGCAAGGAAGGCAAGACCGGCGTGAAGAAGAAGTAAGGAGGTGCCTAAGCTATGATCAAGAAAATCGATACCAACGCTCAGCGGCTGCGCCGCCACAAGCGGGTCCGCGCCAAGATCAGCGGCACCCCCGAGCGTCCCCGCCTCAACGTGTTCCGCAGCGAGACCAACATCTACGCTCAGGTCATCGACGATGTCAACGGCGTGACCCTTTGCTCCGCCTCCTCCCTGGAGAAGGGGTTTGAGGGCCTGGGCAGCAACAAGGACGCCGCCAAGAAGGTGGGCCAGACCGTGGCCGAACGGGCCAAGGCCAAGGGCATCAGCACCGTGGTCTTCGACCGGGGCGGCTACGTCTACCACGGCCGGGTCCAGGCCCTGGCCGAGGGCGCCCGCGAGGGCGGCCTGGAGTTTTAAGGGAGGAGGATGAGATATGCCTAAGTTTGAGAAAGAGCAGAGCGAGTTCAGCGAGAAGCTGGTCTATCTGAACCGCGTTTCCAAGACGGTCAAGGGCGGCCGCGTGGCCAAGTTCACCGCCCTCATGGTCATCGGCGACGAGAAGGGCCGCGTGGGCTTCGGCACCGGCAAGGCCGCCGAGGTTCCCGAGGCCATCCGCAAGGGCATTGAGGACGCCAAGAAGAACCTCACCACCGTCACCCTCTCCGGCACCACCATTCCCCACGAGATCATCGGGGAGTTCGGCGCCGGCCGGGTCCTCCTCAAGCCCGCCGCCCCCGGCACCGGCATCATCGCCGGCGGCCCGGTCCGCGCGGTCATGGAGGCCGCCGGCATCCGGGACATCCGGGCCAAGTGCCTGCGCTCCAACAACCCCCAGAACGTGGTCTCCGCCACCTTTGAGGGTCTGAAGGCTCTGCGCAGCCCCGAGCAGGTCGCCAAGACCAGGGGCAAGAGCGTGGAAGAAATCACCGGTTAAGGAGGGTCGTGACATGGCTAAGCTGAACATCACTCTGGCCAAGAGCCTGAACGGCCGCCTGGCCAAGCACAAGGCCACCGCCGAGGCTCTGGGCCTGCGGAAGATCGGGGACGTCACCGTCCAGCCCGACAACGCCGCTACCCGGGGCAAGATCGCCCTGATCGGTTACCTCCTTCAGGTGACCGAGGAAAAGTAAGGAGGCGCCAACAATGAATTTGCATGAACTCTCCCCCGCCCCCGGCTCGACGCAGGTCGGCAAGCGCAAGGGCCGGGGTCCGGGCACCGGCAACGGCAAGACCGCCGGCCGTGGCCACAAGGGCCAGTGGGCTCGCTCCGGCGGCGGTGTGCGCGTGGGCTTTGAGGGCGGCCAGATGCCCCTTGCCCGCCGGGTGCCCAAGCGGGGCTTCAACAACATCTTCGCCAAGCCCCTGGAGGCCATCAACGTGGGCAGCCTGAACAAGTTCGACGACGGCGCCACGGTGAACATCTGTGACCTGCTGGACAAGAAGATCCTCTCCAAGTGCGAGTACGGGGTCAAGGTGCTGGGCAACGGGAAGCTCACCAAGAAGCTCACCGTCCGGGCCAACGCCTTCTCCGCCTCCGCCAAGGAGAAGATCGAGGCGGCGGGCGGAAAGGCCGAGGTGATTTGAATTGATCACGACCATCCGGAACGCCTGGAAGATCGATGACCTGCGCCGCAAGCTGCTGTTCACCCTGTTCGCGCTGCTGGTTTTCCGCATGGGCTCCGTTGTGCCCGTGCCCTTCATCAGCAGCCAGGCGCTGTCCAGCTACCTGAGCACGCAGTCCGGCACCATCTTCGGGCTTCTCAACGCCATGAGCGGCGACGCCTTCGCCCAGGCGACGGTCTTCGCCCTGAGCATCCAGCCCTATATCAACAGCTCCATTATCATCGAGCTGCTGTGCGTCGCCATCCCCGCCCTGGAGCGGCTGAAGAAAGAGGGCGGCGACGAGGGCCAGAAGAAGATCGCCGCCATCACCCGCTACACCACCGTGGCCATCGCCATCCTCCAGGGCTTTGGCTACTTCACCCTGATCCGCAACTGGAACACCCAGTACAGCGGCACCCTGCTGAACACCAACGGCGTGCCCATGTGGGTGGCCGGCGTCATCATCGTCACCGCTTTCACCGCCGGCTCCGCCTTCGTCATGTGGCTGGGCGAGCAGATCACCGAGTTCGGCATCGGCAACGGCATCTCCATCATCCTGTTCGCCGGTATCGTCTCCCGCGGCCCCAGTATGGTCTGGTCCATGATCCGGGGCGTGCAGACCTGGTCCTCTGACCCCAAGGCCGACGGCGCTATGCACCCGGTTCTCATCCCCCTGATCATCATTGGGATGCTGGCCCTGGTCATCTTCATCGTCTTCATCACCAACTCCGAGCGGCGCATCCCCGTGCAGTACGCCAAGCGGGTGGTGGGCCGGAAGATGTACGGCGGCCAGTCCACCCACCTGCCTATGAAGGTGAATATGTCCGGCGTTCTGCCCATCATCTTCGCCCAGGCCATCGCCTCCCTGCCCGCCACCATCGCGGCCTTCATCCCTGGCGGCATGGACTCCGCCTTTATGAAGGTCTTCCAGACCCGTGGCGTTGTCTACGCGGTGGTCTACTTCCTGCTCATCGTGGGCTTCAGCTACTTCTACGCCAGCATCCAGTTCAACCCCGTTGAAGTGGCCAACAACCTGAAGAACAACGGCGGCTTCGTCCCCGGCTTCCGCCCCGGCCGTCCCACCGCCGAGTTCCTCCAGAAGGTCCTGAACAAGATCACCATGTTCGGCGCCCTGTACCTGGCGGTCATCGCCCTGCTGCCCATCATCACGGGCAACATCGTGGGTTACAGCAACCTGGCCATCGGCGGCACCTCCGTCATCATCGTGGTGGGCGTGGCGCTGGAGACGGTGAAGGCTCTGGAGGCCCAGATGCTCATGCGCCACTACAAGGGCTTCCTGGAATAACGAGGTGCGCGGGATGAAACTGATCTTTTTAGGCGCCCCCGGCGCCGGAAAAGGGACCCAGGCCGACATTCTGGCCGGCAAGCTGGGCATCCCCACCATCTCCACCGGCAACATCCTCCGCGCCGCCATCGCCGACGGAACCGAGACCGGCAAGAAGGCCAAGAGCTTTATGGACGCCGGCCAGCTGGTCCCCGACGAGGTCATTCTGAACATCGTCAAAGAGCGCCTGGCCCAGAGCGACTGCCAAAAGGGCTATATCCTGGACGGGGTGCCCCGCACCCTCGCCCAGGCCCAGGCCCTGGAGGACATGGGCGTCACCTTTGACAAAGTCGTCTCCCTGGAGGTCAGCGACGAGAGCATCGTCCAGCGCATGAGCGGCCGGCGGGTGTGCGCCAAGTGCGGCGCCCCCTACCATGTGGCCGCCAAGCCCCCCAAGACCGAGGGCGTCTGCGACGCCTGCGGCGGGGAGCTGATCCAGCGCAAGGACGACAAGCCGGAGACGGTGCTGGACCGCCTGCGCGTCTACCACGCCGAGACCGAACCCCTCAAGGACTTCTACGCCCAGCGGGGTCTGCTGGCCACGGTGAGCGTGGACGGGGCCTCCATTGAGGAGACCACCCAGGCTGTCTGCCAAGTCCTGGGCCTGTAAGCCATGGAGATGATCTCCCTGAAATCTCCCCAGGAGATCGAGAAGATGCGCCGCGCCGGACGCCTCACCGCCCAGGCCAGAGCCTTGGCCGGATCTATGGTCCGGCCAGGGGTGAGCACCTTCGAGATCGACCGGGAGGTGCGGCGGTTCATCCAGGGCCACGGGGCCAAGCCCAGCTTCCTGGGCCTGTACGGCTTCCCCGCCTCCATCTGCGCCTCGGTGAACGAGTGCGTCATCCACGGCATCCCCCGGCGGGAGCAAGTCCTCCGGGAGGGGGACATCGTCTCCATCGACGTGGGCGCCTACCTGGGCGGTTACCACGGCGACTGCGCCGGAACCTTCCTGTGCGGCGCGGTGAGCGAGGAGGCCAGGAAACTGGTGGAGGCCACCAAGCAGAGCTTCTTTGAGGGCATCCGCTTCGCCAGGGCCGGGAACCGGGTCCGGGACATCGGCGCCGCCGTCCAGAAGTACGTGGAGGGCTTCGGCTTCAGCGTGGTCCGGGACTTCGTGGGCCACGGGGTAGGCCGGGAGATGCACGAGCCGCCGGAGGTGCCCAACTACGGCCCCGCCGGTCACGGCCCCCGGCTCCTGCCGGGCATGGTCCTGGCCGTGGAACCCATGGTCTGCGCCGGGGATTGGCACGTGGAGAACCTGGAGGGCAACTGGACCACCGTCACGGTGGATCGCAGCCTGGCCGCCCACTACGAAAACACCATCCTCATCACCGAGGGCGAACCGGAGATCCTCACCGATCCGGGAGACGGCCATGTCTGACCGCGCCGGACGGATCGTAGAGGCCCAGATGGGCCGGGACAAGGGCAAGCTCTTCTACGTGGTCGGAGAGGCCCAGGGCAAGCCCCGGCTCCTCCTGGCCGACGGAAAGGGCCGCAAGTTCGCCCACCCCAAGGAAAAAGCGCTGGGCCACGTGACCATCCTCACCGACGCCCAACGGGAGTTTCCCCACCCGGTCACCGAGAAGTTACAGCGAGGAGAAACGGTTTCCAACCGCGAGCTGAGACGGGCGCTGGCCGCCTTCAAGGAGGAAATGAGACTTGGCAAAAGATGATATGATCGAAGTGGAGGGCGTCGTCACCGAGGCGCTGCCCAACACCACCTTTAAAGTGGACATCGGGAATGGACACATCATTCTCGCCCACATCTCCGGCAAGCTGCGCATGAACTTCATCCGCATCCTGCCCGGGGACAAGGTCACCGTCCAGATGTCGCCCTACGACGTCACCCGCGGGCGCATCACCTGGCGGACCAAGTAAGAGACCCGCGCGGATCGCCGCGCAGAACCATCCACCATCCACGACCGACCCTGTCCGGGCTTTGCCGAACGGTATTCAGGCTTGCGGCAGGGCGGGGCCATCAAGGCATTCACAAGAAGGAGGTTTCCCATGAAAGTACGGCCGTCTGTGAAGCCCATGTGCGAGAAGTGCAAGATCATCAAGCGCAAGGGCAAAGTCATGGTCATTTGCGAAAACCCGAAGCACAAGCAGAGACAAGGTTAAAAGGAGGGACAGAACGATATGGCTCGTATTGCTGGTATTGACTTGCCCAAGGATAAGCGCATCGAGATCGGGCTGACTTATATCTTCGGCATCGGGCGCACCAGCGCCAACAAGATCCTGGCCGCCACCGGTATCGACCCGGACACCCGCGTGAAGGATCTGACTGAGGACCAAGAGGCTGCCCTCCGGGAAGAGATCAGCCGGGACTACACGGTGGAGGGCGACCTGCGCCGGAACGTGGCCCTTGATATCAAGCGGCTCACCGAGATCGGCTGCTACCGCGGCATCCGCCACCGCAAGGGCCTGCCCGTGCGCGGCCAGCGCTCCAAGACCAACGCCCGCACCCGCAAGGGTCCCAAGCGCACCGTGGCCAACAAGAAGAAGTAAGGAGGGAAGAGGAATATGGCAGCGAACACCAAGGGCAAGAAGGCGACCACCCGTCGTCGCCGCGAACGCAAGAACATCGAGAAGGGCGCCGTGCATATCCGCTCTTCCTTCAACAACACCATGGTCACCGTGACCGATCCCCAGGGCAACGCCATCTCCTGGGCGTCCTCCGGCGAGATGGGGTTCCGTGGCTCCCGGAAGTCCACCCCCTTCGCCGCCCAGACCGCCGCTGAGACCGCCGCCAAGGCGGCCATGGAGCACGGTCTGAAGACCGTGGAGGTCTTCGTGAAGGGTCCCGGCGCCGGCCGTGAGGCCGCCATCCGGGCGCTTCAGGCGGTGGGCCTGGAGGTCACCCTTATCAAGGACGTGACCCCCATCCCCCACAACGGCTGCCGTCCCCCCAAGCGGCGCCGCGTGTAATCGGAAGGAGGTAGAACTGATATGGCTAAGAATATGCAGCCTGTGGCCAAGCGCTGCAAGGCGCTGAACGTCTCCCCTGCCGCCATGGGGTACGCCAAGAAGCAGACCAACCGCAACCCCAAGGGCCAGATGCGCCGGAAGCAGAGCGAGTACGCCATGCAGATGAACGAGAAGCAGAAGGTCAAGTTCGTCTACGGCATTATGGAGAAGCAGTTCCGGGCTTACTACGAGAAGGCCGCCCGGAGCCAGGGCATGACCGGCGAGGTGCTGCTCACCACCATCGAGCGCCGCCTGGACAACGTGGTCTACCGCCTGGGCTTCGCCATGACCCGTCGGGAAGCCCGCCAGAGCGTGAACCACGGCCACTTCACCGTGAACGGTCGGAAGGTGAACATCCCCTCCTACCTGGTGAAGCCCGGCGACGTGATCGAGGTCAAGGAGTCCAGCCGCTCCAGCGTGCGCTTTAAGCGCTTCACCGGCGAGGACGCTCCCATCTTCGCCACCCCCCAGTGGCTGAGCCGGGAGAAGAACGCCCTGAAGGGCACTGTGCTCCAGCTCCCCGCCCGGGAGGACATCGACATGCCCGTGGAGGAGCACCTTATCGTCGAGCTTTACTCCAAGTAATAAGCTCCCCTCGTTTGGAACCAACCGAATTGCGGAAAGAAGGAGGGTCATACGATAATGGTAGAAATCGAGAAGCCCCGCATCGAATGTATCGAAACCCCTGGCGAGGAATCTCATGGCAAGTATATCATCGAGCCTCTGGAGCGGGGCTACGGCACCACCCTGGGCAACTCCATGCGCCGTATCCTGCTCTCCAGCCTGCCCGGTGTGGCCGTGACCTCCATCAAGATCGCCGGCGTGCAGCATGAGTTCTCCACCATCCCCGGTGTGAAGGAGGACGTGACCGAGATCGTCCTCAACATCAAGAGCATCATCGCCAAACTGTACAGCGAAGGCGCCAAGACCGTCTATATCGAGGCCACCGGCCCCTGCGAGGTCACCGCCGGCGACATCAAGGCCGACGGCGAGGTGGAGATTCTCAATCCCGACCTCCACATCGCCACCCTTGGCCCGGAGGCCGGCCTGAACATGGAGCTGACCCTTGCCCGCGGCCGGGGCTACGTCCCCGCCGACCGCAACAAGCCCCAGCAGGCGGTCATCGGCCTCATCCCCGTGGACAGCGTCTACACCCCGGTGAAGAAGGTCAACTACACCGTGGAGAACACCCGCGTGGGCGACGCCACCGACTTTGACAAGCTCACCCTGGAGGTCTGGACCAACGGGGTGATCTCCGCACGGGACGCGGTGAGCCTTGGCGCCCGCATCCTGTGCGACCACTTCATGCTCTTCACCGACCTCTCCGAGACCATGGGTTCTCGCTCCACGGTGGTGGAGAAGTCCGAGCACCAGCGGGATAAGGTCCTGGAGATGACCATTGAGGAGCTGGACCTGTCCGTGCGGAGCTTTAACTGCCTCAAGCGCGCCAACATCAACACGGTGGAGGATCTTATCTCCAAGACCGAGGACGAGATGATGAAGGTGCGCAACCTGGGTCGGAAGAGCCTGGAAGAGGTCATGAACAAGCTGGCGATGATGGGCCTGACCCTGGCCAGCGAAGAGAACTGATTTCCCCAACATTGGAGGTGTAAACAATGCGTAAACTTGGCAAGCCCACCGACCAGCGCATGGCGATGCTGCGGGCGATGACCACCGACCTGCTGGAGCACGGCAAGATCGAGACCACCATCAGCCGCGCCAAGGAGGTGGCTCCTCTGGCGGAGCAGATGATCACCCTGGCCAAGAAGAACGACCTGGCCAACTACCGCCAGGCGCTGAGCTTCATCACCAAGGAGGACGTTGCCCACAAGCTCTTTGGCGAGATCGCCCAGAAGTACGCCGCCAGGGACGGCGGCTACACCCGCATCGTCCGCACCGGCGCCCGCCGGGGCGACGCCGCGGAGATGGCCATCGTCGAGCTGGTCTGACGCACGAGCGTTCAAGCAGGGGCCGGGAGGCCCCTGCTTTATTTTTGCGCATTTGACGCAGGAAATACCCCTGGTCCGCCAACGGCAGACCAGGGGTATTTTTCCAAGTATAGAAAGTGCGATTACAGCGGGTAGAATTTTGGGGAAAAAGGTCGGTCAGTTGAAGATATCCGGGTTCTCCTGGAAGAGCTGGCGCACCCGCTCCCACATGGGCTGGTGTTCCGGCTTTTGAAGGTAGGGGTCCCGGGCCAGGAGGTCCTGGGCGGCGCGCTGGGCGGCGGCCAGGAGGCGCATATCGGCGGACAGGTCGGCCAGGTGGAGCTGGGGCAGGCCGTGCTGGCGCTGGCCGAAGAAGTCGCCGGGGCCGCGGGCCTTCAGGTCCTCCTCGGCGATGCGGAAGCCGTCGGTGGTGGCGCACAGGGCCTTGAGCCGGGCGCGGGTCTCCGGGTTTGTGTGGTTGGACACCAGCACGCAGTAGGACTGGTGCTTCCCCCGGCCCACCCGGCCTCGGAGCTGGTGGAGCTGGGACAGGCCGAAGCGGTCGGCGTTCTCCACCACCATCAGCGCGGCGTTGGGCACGTCCACCCCCACCTCGATGACGGTGGTGGACACCAGCACCTGCACTTCCCCGGCGGCGAAGGCGGCCATCACCGCCTCCTTGTCCCGAGCCTTCATCTTGCCGTGGACAAAGCCCACCCTGCGGTGGGGAAAGACCTCCTGGGCCAGGTGCTGGGCGTACTGCTCCACCGCCTTCAGCGTGGGATCGCCCTCCTCCGCCTCGGCCTCCTCCACGGCGGGGCAGACCACGTAGACCTGCCGCCCCTCGTCGATGAGCTTGTCCATAAAGCGGTAGAGCCGCTGGTGGTAGCGCTCGGTCACCAGGTACGTCTCCACCGGCCGACGCCCCGGAGGCAGCTCGTCCAGCACGGACACGTCCAGGTCCCCATAGAGGATGAGGGCCAGGGTCCGGGGGATGGGGGTGGCGGAGAGGACCAGCAGGTGGGGGTGTACCCCCTTGGCGGCCAGGGCGGAGCGCTGGTTCACCCCAAAGCGGTGCTGCTCGTCCACCACCGCCAGGGCTAAATTCCGGAAGTCCACCCCCTGGCTGAGCAGGGCGTGGGTGCCCACCACCACCTGGACGTCTCCGGTCAGGAGGGCGGTCTTGACGCGCTTCTTCTCCGCCGCGGTCTGGGAGGCGGTGAGCAGGGCCACGGCGATGTGGGCGGGTTCCAGGAGGGCCTTGAGGGTCTGGTAGTGCTGCTGGGCCAGCAGTTCGGTGGGCGCCATCATCGCCCCCTGGGCGCCGTTTTTCGCCGCCCGCCACAGGCAGAAGGCGGCGATGGCGGTCTTGCCGGAACCCACGTCCCCCTGCACCAGCCGGTTCATGGGCGGCCCGGCGCACAGGTCCCGGGCGCACTCGTCCACCACCCGGCGCTGGGCGCCGGTGAGGGGGAAGGGGAGAAGGGCCTGGAAGTCCTTCCCGTCCCCTTCGTTCAGGGGCAGCCCCCGGCCGCCCTCCCGGCGCTTGCGCAGCAGGGAGAGGCCCACGGTGAGGTAGAACAGCTCCTCGAAGGCCAGCCGGGATCGGGCGGCCTCCAGGGCCTCCCAGGAGGTGGGAAAGTGTACCTGGCGGCAGGCCTCCGCCGCGCCGGGCAGGCCCTGGGCGTCCAGCACCGCCTGGGGCAGCGTCTCGGCGAGGCCGTCGGCGCATTGCTCCACCGCCGCCTGGGCCAGAGTGATGAGCAGGTGGTTGGTCAGGCCCTGGGAGAGGTGGTAGCGGGGCATGATGCGCCCGGTGAACTTCTGCCGCCCCACCGGCTCGAAGACCGGGTTGGTCATGGCCCGGCGGCCGCCCACCAGGTCGATCTTGCCGTAAAAGACGTAGCTCTCCCCCTGCCGGAGGGTCTTTTGGAGGTAGGATTGATTGAAGAAGGTCAGCTCCAGCGCCCCGGCGTCGTCCACCGCCCGGGTCTTCACCAGGTCCAGCCCCCGGCGGATGCGGGAGAGGCGGGGCGGCTGGGCGACCATGGCCTCCACGCACACCGGCTCTCCCACCGGGGCCTGGGCGATGGAGTAGCTCCGGGTGCGGTCCTCGTACCGCCGGGGGTAGAAGGTCAGCAGATCCCCCGCCCGCTCCAGCCCCAGCTTGGCCAGCGCCCTCTGCCGGGCCGGGCCCACGCCGGGGAAAGCAGCCAGCGGCGTGTCCCACGTGATCCGCTCCACATCGCACCCCCCTCTCCCAACTTTTTGAATATTTTACCGCAAAAGGACAAAAAAAGAAAGGGGGGACTTCCCCGATGGAAGTCCCCCTTTCTACCGCGGCCAGATTATCCCGCTGGTTCTACCTTTACTTTACTGGTGCTGTCAATAACTACATGGTAATTGTCCTTGAAGAAATCCATTTCGAGTTCGGAGACAGGAATGGTGACCTTGTCTCCCGCGTAGATGTTTGAACCGTAGAGTTGTATCTTATCAGAATCTCCCTCCAAAAAAGGAACCTCGATATAATGCATTCCGCTGGTAAAGTGGACGGTTCCGCTGATCTCTGTAATTTCTTCAACAAGATATGCGTCTTCTAAAGTGATGTAGTGGTGTGTATATGTGGAATATTCCTCGGTTTCAATCTCATCAGCTATCGTGCCGACAACACGGATCACATCTTTTTTCTCGAGTTGCTTCAACTCATCGATTGGGAGCTTTGCCTTGATCAAGTACCTAGAACTTGAGGAGGGGTTCATATAATACAACAAACAACCATCTTCCATAATTTTTGTGACCATGCCAAGCACAACAAAGGACTTCCCGACGTAGTTCTCTTTTGCGGCTACAATATTATCGTAAAAGTCTTTTTCCAAACGATATACGGTGACCTCTTCCGCGGTTTCCAGCAGTTCTTCCTTTGTGGGTGGAGCGTCCTCCCCGCCGCAGGCCGCCAGGGAAAGGATCATGACCAGCGCCAGCAACAGGGCCAGCAGATTTTTTCTTTTCATAAATACGCCTCCCGCAATACCATGATCGGTTTTGGGTCATTTGATCTCGTAGGTCACTTCAAGGCCGTCATCGGGATGATAAGTCCAGGACACCCGGTATTTATCGTTTTCTTCTCTCTGACGGCCCATTAAAGCGCTGGTTTCCAGCATCCTGGAGTATAAAGACCCATTGAACCCCAACTCCTTATTTGCGTACTGAATGGCCTCCAGCGCGCCAGATTCCATGCGAGGGCGTAGGAGCTCTTCTACGGCAGGTTCCATGTTGCCGAAGAAGAATTCAGGGTATGTATCAATGGTAAAATAGTCATCCTTCTCCGTGCCGCCGGAGAGCGCCCCAGCGAGACTGGTGCACTTGCTCGCCACCTTTGTGAACTTAGACTCATGCGGGATAACAAGCGCTATGGCGATCACCAAGACAACGGCGGCGATCAGACCCCCGATGGCCAACCTCTTTATGATCCGTTTGGACTCTTCTGCCGGGTCTGACTCTCCATAAACAGCGTCCTCGTTCGGGGTGACTTCAGGAGCGTGCTCCTCCGGCTCCCAATCTTGCTCTCTGTTATTCTCCATGTCAAATCTCTCCTCTCTTTACGGTGCGTAAGATCTGCGTGCAAGGAAAGCTGCCAGGTCTGTGATCATGGATTGGACACGACAAGAACACACAGACACGGAGTACGGCCAATGCTGTCAGCATCGAGGGATACGAGCCGACCGGTGTTGGAGTTTTTATAGACATAAAAGGTGTGGCCACCGGAACCTTCGAAACTGTGATACGGAACAAAACCATAAGATTCCAGTGCGTTGCTGTACTTGATCGCATAATCCTCTGGGTATCTGGAGGATTGGATGGAACTGAGAGAATACACGTAAAGGCCGCCCTCGGCATCTACACTGGAAGCGTAAGCACGTATGCCCAAAAGCGCGCCGAAGTCGGGAACGTCAGGGGAACTCGCATAGGTTGGACAGAGGAGCGACCACCCCACAGCTTTGTATGCATCCACTTCGTTGTTCCACACCGCTATCGTGCGCCCGTCGGGGGCGTAGAGCGTTACCTTGGCGTCGTTGATGTCTGTATACCATCCCACGGCCACATAGGCGTCCACCTCGCTGGTGGCGACGACCAGAGTGCGGCCATCGGCGGCATAGAGCTGCGTCACCGGCGCATAGTACCACCCAACAGACAAATAATCGTCCACCTCGTTGCTCCACACCGTTATTGTGCGCCCGTCAAGGGCGTAGAGGGTGACGGGGTAAGGCGTCTCTGCTGCGGCGGGCTGGGTCTCGGTCTCGATGTATACGCCCCTTTCGGCGGACCAGTCCACTGTAAAGCCCAGGGCCGCACCCAGGTCACGGAGCTTGTAGTAGGTATATCCGCCGCCGTTGTCATCGGTGAGAACGATGGCGTCCAGCGCGGCGTCCTGCGCGTTGACTTGGGTCGGCGCGGTGGCGGGGGTGTAAGGCCGCTCGCCGCTGAACGGCGTGGACATTTCGCTGCCATCGCTCTCATACCCCTGGCCGGGAATCAAATCAACCGCCCCATCCCAGTTCACGGAGAACTGGGCCGCCGTACCATTGAGGATATAGGCCACGTCCCGAACCTTTACATAGTTGGTGTCATTTCCATTCTCATCCTTGAGGGCGTACATCTGGAACTCCACGGCGGTGCCATCCACACTTACCTGCTGGGTAGAGGGATAGGCCACATTTTCGGCGGCTAAAACGGGGGTGATGGGTATAGCGCTGAATACCATTACTAAGGACAACAACAAAATAAGTGTTCTTTTCATTTGTAACGCTCCTTTTGATTATTTGCCTTTCCGCGCGTTGGCGGCTGGGCATCATCTGGGATCCGCCAGGGGCGGCCCCTTCCATCCTGCTCTGCACCGGGGAGCTTCCCCTCGCGGCACCACCTCCTGACCGTGTCTGGTGAGTAGCCCCAAATGTCGGCGGCCTCCGGCGCACCCATCATTTCCACTCCCCCTTTCTCTTATTTTCACATATATTAGCTAATAGCTTACAAAATATAGCTTATCAGAAGCTATTCTCAAAGTCAACAAAAATATAAGCTAAAAGGGAACAAGGGGTTCTCTTGTAGCTTATATTCTGAGGTGACAGGGATGGACAAGAAGCTGTTGGGGAAGCGGATCAACGCCGCGCGGAAGGAGCGGGGGCTGACCGGCGAGGCGCTCTCGGAGCTGTGCGACATCAACGCCACCTATCTAAGGCAGATCGAGTCGGGGGCCAAGCTGCCCAGCCTGCCGCTGTTCGTGTGCCTGTGCGACAAGCTGGGGGCCAGCCCCGCCTATCTGCTGGCCGACCAGTTGGGCGGCGGAGCGGCGGGGGGCGAGGCGCTGTTGGAGCTGCGGCGGCGGGCTACGCCGGGCCAGCTGCGGCTCATCGACGCCATGGTACAGAGCGCCCTGGCCGTCATGGACGACGAGGCGGGCCGCCCCTGACCCGTCGCGGGCGCAAAAAACACGCCCCGCGCGATCCCGGTGACCGGGGAGCGGGGCGTGTTTTTGCCTATCAGAATGTTTTCGCGCCGGGGCGAGACATCTTTGCCGCCGGGTCAGCCCTCCTTGCGTTGGAGTTGGAGGCGGTCGGCGATCATGGCGATGAACTCGCTGTTGGTGGGCTTGCCCTTGGCGTTGGAGACGGTGTAGCCAAAGTACTTTTGCAGCGTCTCCAGGTCGCCCCGGTCCCAGGCCACCTCGATGGCGTGGCGGATGGCCCGCTCCACCCGGCTGGGGGTGGTGCCGAACTTCTTGGCCACGGTGGGGTATAGCACTTTTGTGACGGCGTTGATGACCTCCATATCCTCCACCGCCAGGCGGATGGCCTCCCGGAGGTACTGGTAGCCCTTAATGTGGGCGGGCACGCCGATCTCGTGGATGATGGAGGTGACCCGCAGGGCCAGCCCCTCCTCCGCCGGGGCCAGGCCGGTCTGAGGCTCCGCCCCCAGTACCAGCTGCCGGCACCGCTCCAGCACCGTGGCCGGCCGGCAGGGCTTGAGCATCAGGTAGTCCGCCCCGTGGGCGCTGGCCTCCTGCACAAGCCCCTCGTGGAGAAAGGCGGAGAGGAGCAGCACCAGCGGCGGGTGTTCCTCCGCCTTCAGCCGATCCAGCACCTCCAACCCGTCCAGACCGGCCAGCACCAGATCCATCACCACCACCTGGGGCCGTTGGCCGGAGGCCAGGCGTAGCAGCTCCTCGCCGTCCCCGGTGACCCCCGCCAGGCGAAATCCGCCCTCCTGCGCCGCCGCCTCGGCAAGCGCCGCCTGAAACTCCCGACCCGTATCCCCCAATACCAGCACAATGTCCTGCTCCATGACTTTCCTCGTTTCCGGCGGCTGCGCCGCCCTGAATTTTACCTAGTGGGGCCCACCACATCGATGGGAAAAATATACCATATTTTTACAGTTCCCGCAAGACGAAAATGGAAAATTTTAGCAATAATCGTCCGACAGGACTCGACCTGTGGTGTCAAAAAAACGGGACGGACGCCGGGTTTTGGCGTCCGTCCCGTCCGGGATGGGGAGGCTCACTCCTCCATGTGCCGGCTGAGGAAGCCGGCGGCGGTCTGGATCATTTTCGTCTCCGTCTCGCCCACGGTCTCGTCCCCTTCGGCCACGAAAAGCACCGCGCCCAGCACGTCGCCGCCGGAGAGGATGGGGGCGGAGACGGTGGCGTGGAAGCGGTCGTTGTCCCGGCAGATCTGCACCGGGGCGGCGCCCGCCTGGCGGACGTAGAGCTGGCGGCTCTCCATGAGCTGTTCCAGCTCCTCGCTCACCGGCCGCTCGGCCAGCTCCCGCCGGGGCGCGCCGGACACGGCCAGGATGTTGTCCCGGTCGGTGATGACGGCGGTGAGGCCGGAGAGCTTGGAGAGCGTCTCGCACATCTGCCCGGCGAAGTCGCTCAGCCCGCCCATGAGGCTGTACTTTTTAAACACCACCCCGCCGTCCTTGTCCGTGAAGATCTCCAGCGGGTCGCCCTCGCTGATGACTTTGACAGTGAACACCTTGCCCTTGTGCTTATCGCTCTCCTGGACGATCTGAATTTCGTAGGGCATGGCCTTTTCCGGCCTGTCCAGGGTGACAAGGCCCATGGCGGCCACCGCCTGGGGCTGTTCCCCGGCCAGTTCCTCCGGCAGCTCGCCGCAGCGGAGGATGCTGTCCACGTCGGCCTTGAGCTGGACTTCAATATGGTCCTCGTAGACCTTGATTTTTTCAATAATAAGTTGGAGGTCGTTGCGATCCAGCTTGGGCTTGCTCAGAATGTCGTCAAAGACCTCCATCGCCGTTTTCGCCGCCCGGTTCACCTGGATGATGGTGTTGCGCCTGTCCTGGGTCATGGCGATCTGGTTTTGCACGCCTGCAACGCGGCGGACCAGGTCGCTCTCCAGCTCGTCATAGGTCTCCTCCAGGGTGGCCTCCTGCTCCGGGTGCTTCATGATGTCCCGGATCCGCTGGCGCTTGGTGGCTTTCAGTTCCTCCTGCAAGTCCGCCAGCACTTCCTCCAGGTGGTCGGCGGCCCGCTGGGCTTCGTCCACGTCCTCCCGCTCCCGGGCCAGATCCGCGTTGAGCCGTTCCAGCATGGCGGCGGAGTTGTCCTTGACTTTTTTGATATATATTTTCAAGAGCTCGTCCAGCTTGTCCACCCGGATGTGGTGGCTGGTGCAGCCCTTGAGCCCCTGGCGGTGATATTCCCCGCAGCGGTAGGCGTCCTTGAGGTCCCGGCGGCTCATGGCGAACATGGGGGAGCCGCAGTCGCCGCAGAAGAGGAAGCCGGAGTAGACGTTGTCGTACTTCTTCTGCCCCCGGTAGTGGCTGGTGGAGCGGGTCTGGCGCAGCGCCCGGACGGTGGCGAAGGTGCGGTAGTCAATGATGGGCTGGTGGTGGCGCTCGATGACGATATGCTCCAGCTCGTCCCGCTTCATGTCCTTGCCGTTGATCTTCCTGCGGGTGTACTTGCCTTGGCGGAGGGTGCCGATATAGAAATCGTTGTCCAAAATCCCCTGCACCGTCACAATGGCCCAGGTCGGCCTGGCGGCGCGCTTGCAATCCTCTCCGGCGGCCTCCCGGCGCTGCTGCTCGGCCATCCGAGGGGTGGGGATGCCCTGGTCGGTGAGGTGGTTGGCGATCTTCTTGTAGCCCCAGCCGTCGATGTAGAGCCGGAAAATCTCCCGAACGATCTCGGCCTCGGTGGGGACGATCTCAAATTCCCTGCGCTTGTTGAGGATGTAGCCGTAGGGGGCGGCGCAGAGCCACTGGCCGTCCTGCTGGCGGCGCTGGATGACCGACTTCACCTTCTTGCTGGCGTCGGTGACGGGCATTTCGTTGATGAGGAATTGAAACTGGATCTTCAGCCAGTCGTCGTCGTTGGGGAAGTCGATGTTGTCGCCGACGGAGATGATCCGCACCCCCGCGTCCCGCAGATCTTCCAACTCTACCAGCCCCCGGGAGTTGCGCCGGGAGAAGCGGGAGAAGTCCTTGACGATAAGGATGTCCTTCTTGTGGCCCATCAGCTCCCGGCGCATGGCCTGGTAGCCGGGTCGCTGGTCGAAGGTGTAGCCCGACTTGTCCCGATCCTCGTAGAAGGTCAGAGTAGAGCCGGGGAATTTGCGCTTCACAAAGTCCGAAAGGATAGCCTTCTGGTTCTCGATGGAGGTGTTGTCCCGGTCCAGCTCCTCGTCCACCGAGATACGGCAGTACCCGGCAATGTCGAATGTTTCAAGCATCGGCTTCCCCCTTCAGATATTTCGCCGTCTGGCGGTCAAACTCAGAGATGTAGTCGGCGTCCTGCTTCTTGCGGAACTCCTCATAAATGGCCGAGACCTGTCGCTCGGCCTCCTCCCGGGAGACCTTTCCCTTTCCGGCCAGCACCTTCCGGCGGTTGTTGGTGAGAAAGCGGTCGGCCTCCTCCAGCCAGTCCCGCATGGACATCAGCTGCTGATCCTCCGCCATCAGCTCGGCGTAGTCGATGAACATGGTGACCAGGCGGTTGAGGCGGGAGATTTCCTTCTCGTTCAGGTAGTTCTTGGCGATAAGGGCGTCGCTTTTCAGAATTTTCCCGTCCGGGGCGGCCTTCCAGGTGGTGAGGCCCATGGTGGGGCTGTCCAGAGTGGCCCGCTCGCGGATCAACTCCGCCGCCGTCTTGCCGGTGACGGCGTAGTGGAGCTTATTCTGCACAAAGGCGTAGAAGGCCTTGGTGGTGTCGCTGCGCTTGTCGTAGTCGTAGCTGCACTGTTCGAAGATGTCGGCGATCTTCTGGTAGGCCCGGCGCTCGCTGGCCCGGATCTCCCGAATGCGCTCCAGGAGCTCGTCGAAGTAGTCCCGGCCAAAGGGGCGGCCGTTTTTCATCAGCTCGTCGTTGAGGACAAAGCCCTTTTGGATGTACTCTTTCAGCGTCTTGGTGGCCCACTGACGGAAGCGGGTGGCCTTCTTGGAGTTCACCCGGTAGCCAACGGCGATGATGGCGTCCAGGTTGTAGTGGTCAATGGTGCGCCGCACCTCTCTATTCCCCTCTTTGCGAACTACCGAGAATTTCTCGGTAGTTGCCTCCGCTTCCAGTTCCCTTTCGTCAAAAATGTTTTTGAGGTGAAGGGAAATGTTGTCGGTAGAGCAGCCAAACAGCTCCGCCATACCGCTCTGGGTCAGCCAGAAATTCTCGTCTTGAAACACCACGCTGACAAATTCCTTGCCGCTGCCGTCGCTGTAAAACAGCACCTCGCCGGACTTCATAAGCTCGTCATTCTTGCCATCCATAACGGCTGACCTCCATAAATTATATTATGATAACATTGTAGCACAGAAATGGACAGATAGCAACAAGAAAAGGATCGGAGCCGCGGGAGAATTACCCGCGACCCCTCGCCGCTACCTGGCAAGGTCTAGGGCTTGCTGCTCGTTCCGGCGTGCCGCTTGTTCCGCCATACGTCTTTGGTTGGTGACAAGCAGAGCTCCTGTAAGAGCGGCCATATCCTCGCTGCCCGATCGGAACATTGTTACCAGATAGCCCTGCCCTTTATAGGCTTGACAGAGGGGCTTGAGCCGTTCCAGAAGGCCCGCATTGTCTTTCTCCCCATTGGTCAGCCAGATGTCCACAATTTTGCTATCATCCCGGACGTTTATTTCCAACGACATCACTCCTTCTCTGCTAGAATTTCCCAGACCAAATTTGCTATTCACATAGACAGCCTCTGCTCCTTGTGGTCGTCCGGCCTGCCGCCCCGAGCGAGCTTCAGGGTCCGCTCTTTGGCCAGGGCCTTGCGGTCGCTGTGGACGGTCACGGGAGCGGTTGGAGCAGGGGCCTGACTACGTTCCAGAGCGTAGCCAAGGCGTATAAGAGAATCACCAACACGGCCAAGGCCATCAGCGTGAGGGCCGCTCCCTTGAACGTGACCGTGGGCAGCGCCGGGAGCCTGGGCCGTGGCAGCCGCAAACGCCGCCGCTCTTTTTTGCTCCCAGCCTGTTCTAACTGCTGGCGGATATTCAGCAGTTCCTTTGTCTGGTTCTCCGACTGTGCGGCCATTGTCTGCACCGTGGACAGCAGGGATTTCATCGTGTCGTTCTGGATTTCCAGCAGGGTCAGCAGCTCCGTCCACTGTTCCGGCGTGGGACAGGTTGCCGGGGACGGCGGCTCGGCGGGCAAGTTTCTCCGCTTCAATTCCTCGTTGGATAATCTGCTCTCGAATTCGGAACTCACGCTCCATCACTTCCTTCAAATACTTTTTATCGTGCAGCCGGTCATCCCGGCACTTTTTGCCCTTGGGTGTGGTGTAGGTGATAGCCTTTCGGTTTTTCTCCCACCGCACCTGATACCCACGTCGCTCCATCTCCCGAATGAACTCGGCCTTGGTCTTGGCTCGTTTCATGCACAGGTCGATGGTGTTCATGAGCCGGAACTTCCAGCTCTCGCCACGGACGGCGGAGCGGTACTCGCCGGGGCGCATCTGCTTTTCCTGGATGTGTTTCCTAGGCGGCTCCAGCACCGTCAGACCGTGGGCGGCGCAGACCTCGTCGCTGATCTGCCGTTGCCGCTGGAGGCCGGCGGCGTTCTGATGGAGCTTATGGCCGTCTTTCCAACTCACGCTATTCACCAGCAGGTGACTGTGAAGATGTTCGGCGTCCACATGGGTGGCGACTACCACCTCGAAGTCTGGGAACAACCGCTGGGCCAGCTCCAGCCCTATGGCGTGAATTTCCTCCGGGGTCACATCCTCCTCCGGGTGGAAGGACTGGACGAACTGGTAGAACATCCTGCCGTCCGTTTTGCCGTACCGCCGCTTGGTGGTCATCATCTCCTCGTAGGCGGACTGGGCCACGCAGTTGTAGCCGCTGACCAGCTGACGGTCGCCCCACAGCGTCTTGTCCTTCCGCTTGATGTAGTTCAATACGCCCCGCATAGCGCCGCCACTTTGGGCCTTGTTCTTGATTGCCGTAAAGGTTGCCATTCACTTCACCATCCTCACCAACTCGCTCACCTGGGCGGCCAGCTTGGCGTAGCCCTCCACCAGGTCATCCCCACGGAGGACCTTGAGCTTGCCCATGTGGGCCAGCGTGGTGAGCTGGTTGAGATTGCGGCCCTGGGCTTTCAGCTCATGCAGCACCTCGTCCAGACCGCCCACCCGGACGATCTGCTGACCCAGGCCGCAGATGCAGAGGTAGTTGGTCAGGGTCATGTTGGCCTCCCGTGCTTTCTGCTGAATGATCGCTTTGAACTCTGGCTGTATCCTCATGGTAATAATATCCGTCTTTTGCTTTTCTCTTGGCATTTATCCTTCCTCCTACCTTCCCTCGCAGGGGACTGGGGTACGGGGCAGCGCCCCGAAACGTGTCCGGCGTATAGCCGAGCGCTATGCTTGCCCCACCAAGGGTGGGCAAACCTGCCCTGAACGCTCCTCCTCAGTGCCGACAGGGTCAACTGTTCCGGGGTCGGATTTGTCGGCACTGTCGGCACGGTGGAGCTCGATGAGGCGCCTGCCGTTGCTCCTGCGGAGAGCGACCGTGATACCCCTTTTGCTTAGCGCGTCAACGCTTTGGACGATCCGGCGGGAGAGCGTTTTAGGCAAAATGCCTTCTGCGCCATCAGGGTCAATAGCTTCGGCCAGTTCAGTGGGAGTGCCGATAAGCTTTCCTCTGTCCTCCATGAGTCCAGAGAGAAGAGAAACGACCTTGTCCTCCAGCAGCTCCGGCGCGTCCCTGCTGTCTGAGACCACCGCCCAGACGTTATCAGCGTTCCGTTCCAGCCCCATTTCCCGGTACTCGATGTCCCGGCCCACGCAGAAGAGCTTGGCCCGTCGGCTGCCCCGGCGCTCCTCCACCAGCGTGAAGCTGGTGTCCACAGCGCCGCTGATGGCGGTGGTCCCGGAAATGCGGTTGAACACATCCTCAGCGGGTTCCTTCCGCAGGTGGTGGATGAGCAGGATGGCAAGGCTGTGACGATCCGCCAGTCGCTTTAATACGGAGAGGTCCCGATAGTCGTTGGCGTAGGTGTTGTCGTAGCGTGTACTGCGAACCATCTGGAGCGTGTCAATGATGACCAGCACCGTGTCCGGGTGCTCGGCCAGAAAATTTTCCAGCTGTTCTTCCAGTCCACGGCCCAGCGGAGCGGCCTCGGTGCAGAAATGGACCGTGGAGGGAGCGTCCTCGGTGATTTGGAACAGCCGGTTCTGGATGCGGAGCTGGGAGTCCTCCAGACAGAGATAGAGGGCAGAGCCGGGTTTCACGGTCATTCCCCAGATTGGCTCGCCCTTGGCCACCGTTACCGCCAGCCACAGGGCCAGCCAGGACTTGCCCACCTTGGGGGAACCGGCCAGGATGTGCAGCCCCTGACTGAGCAGAGGGTCCACAATGAAGTTGGGCGGGCGGAGCGGCTGGGACATAAGCGTCGCGCCGTCGATGGTGTTGAGATGTTTTCCTTGGGTCATAGAATTCCTCCTCCTTCTTTTTACGGATCCTTGGCGGGACGGCCATCCTGTGTTAGAATACAGGGGAAAGAAAAATGGCTAAATGAAAAAGTGATTTTCAACCCTTTGAGCAAAAATCACTTTAAGACAGAGGAGGGCCGCGCCATGGGGAAGGACTTTGGCCTGTATGTCACCTTGCTGCCCAAGGGGAAAATAAAGAGAGACCTCACCGGGCCGGCCGGCGAAGCCTCTCTGGAGGATACGACTATTCAGGACGAGTTGCTCTTGTTTTCCGAGTTAAGTTTTGGGCCATACGCCCAGGTGGTGGATCTGATCCGCACCTCGGTGGCGTTCCTGTGCGTAGATAACGGGAGCCGGTCCACACCGGGACTGGTCAACCCGAATGTCTATGCGTTTATTATGGAGACAGTGGATGATTTAGTCAGCACACTGACTGGGGAAAGCCCTCTCCACGGGCTGCTCCTACGCACCGCGATAGAGGACTTGCCCGCCGATGATGGCGCCCATCAACGCCGCGTCCAAATTTGCAATGAGTTGGTCGCTGCGCTGGAGGAACTGATGTTGTTCCAGTTCGTGGTCAGCGAGGTGCTGCACGACCTGGCGGAGAAAAAGCCCCTTGACCCGGAGAAGTATGAGGGGCTGTGGGAGCTGCCGGTGACAGAAGTTTTGACCGTCGGCGAGGGCCTTTCCTCGCGGTATCACTTCCGCTCGGCGGTGGACTACTACCATTTCCTCCTCCTGCGCTTCGTTGCCGGAAAGACCAGCGTGGCTTTTTGCCAATGCTGCGGCCGGTACTTTGTGCCCAGGACGAAGAGCCGGACCCTCTACTGCGACCGCATCCTGAAGGACGGCAAGACCTGCAAGCACTGGGGGCCGATCCTCAAGCACAGGCTGGAGGCCCAGCGCGATGAGGTCGTGGAGACATTCGACCGGGCCAAGCGGAAGATGTATAAGCGCTACGAGCGGACAGCGTACTATAATCAGAAACCCTCCGGGAAGGATCTGAGCTACGCCGAATACTATGCCTGGCTGGACCGGGCGACCAAGGCCAGGGATGATTACCTGGCGGGGACAATCACGGCGGAGGATGCGCTAATGCTGATAGATCAAGGATAAAAGCAATGTTGTTGATCAGAAAAAAAGAGAGGAGAAGTCAGTTTGAATTTGGTAATGACCCAAGCGCCTTTAAACGGGATTTTAGGCGGCCTACTTGGAAAAGGATCTTCGCTTAGGAAAAGGGCGTCAGTCACAATGAACTGCCGCCCTTTTCTATGTGCGCGAGAACGCTTTTAAGCGCCCCCAAATACTTCGTCCAGCTTCTGCTCCAAGGTTCCCGCCTTGGCGTATTCCAAAGCGTCCAGCTTGCGGAAGTTGTGGACGTCAATGGGGATCTCATCACGAAAGCCCAGGATAAAATTGGTGGCGATGCGGTAGATGATCTCCGTAGGGGCCAGACCGTAGACCTGTCTGGCGAAGATATGCCGCAGCCGCTCTCCTCCGTCCGGGCAGCGGCGCTTCATCTCCTCGCTGCGGTAGAGCCGCTTGACGATCTCCGCGATGTAGAGCCCGGACTTCATGTAGAGGTCGGCAAAGGTCCTGTCCGGGTCGTCAAAGCAGCCGGGATATTCCTTCTCCAGCAGATCCACCATCTGCTGCACCACCCGCTTGGGGGTAAAGATCTGGTTTGTCCTCTGGGGTGGGATGTAGTCGAAGATGTCCTCTGTCTGCCCCTCGTCAAAGTAATCGACCAGCTTGGCTCTCAGGCGCAAAAATTCCTTCACCGAATCGTTGAAAACCACGGGGTCAAAGAGCTTGCCCTCGAAATGCTTTTCCTCCCCGTTTTCATCCGTATAAGGGCCGCCGTCCCGGAGGAAACGAAACTGCTCCAGGGTGATGCTGGTGACCTCCAGGAACACGTCGCCGGGGATGATGGCGTCGAAGTTTTCCAGCGTTACGCCTTCGTGTCCATAGGCCATGAGGAAGGAGGGGATGGTGCGGGAGAAGCCCCGCAGGTGGTCCTTCACGGCGTCCTCAATGCCCTTTTTCTCCCGCTCCTTCTTTTGGGTCTCCACGGTCCTGACCACCTCGGTGGCCGCGGACTGCTGATAGTCTTGCCCCAATTCATGGAGCTGCTGGGCGAAGCTCTCCACGGCCTCCCGCTGCCGCTGGTCGTACTCCCGGTTTACCTGCTCCTGACGGTGGGCGGGCGCGGCGGCCAGAGCCTCCTGCCGCTCTTTTTCCAGCATTTTCCGCTGGATAGACAGCTCCCCATAGGCGGCGCCTACCATTCGGTCGGCGTCCTCGTGGAGCTTCCTCTCCAGCCGCTTGATATCAGAGGCCTTCAGTCCCTCGGTATACTTCTCCTGGGTGGTCTGCAAAATGGGGGCCGCGGTCTCCCGCTGGAACTGCTTTTTCAGATTTTCCAGGGTCTCATCCCTGGGCTTTTCGGCGGACCGCTTCAAGAGGTCGGCCACCGTGTCCTCAAAGTCCCGGCTCACGCCAAAGATCTTCTCGCCAAACACCTCAGCGGACTTTCCGATGACATAGTCTTCCGCCAACTCCACCTCGCCGTTTTCGTTGATGGACAGTTCCACGGCGGCGCCGGGGTCCATCCCCAAGTCCCGCTTCGGCTCCTGGACCGGCGTGAGGCTGCTGATGATATCCAGCACAGCCTGGGGCGCGTGGAACACATTGCTCACATTCTGGAACAGGAAATCGCTCATAAAGCCACGGCGGACTACCTCTTGGGAGCGGATCCTCCGGGGGATGGACAGCACCTTTTCCGCGTCCAGCTCCACCATCTCGCCCTTTTCATCCTCGCCGATGACGGGGAAGAAGTTCAGAAGCTCCCGGATGTGCCGCTTGCGGATGTCGGCGTCGCCCCGGCCATCGGCGGTGTCGCGGCTCAAGTCGTTGGCGAACTCCTCAAAGATGGTCAGCGTCCTGGCGGGGTCAAAATCGAAGACATAGGCGTTTTCCTTGCGGAAAAACTGCCCGCCCGCGGAAAAGAGGCAGGGGTTCTGGGCCCGGAAGGCCGCCTGCATATAGAGGGCGGGACTTCTGATGCCGCTGAGCATCAGCACCGCCGTCCACTCCGGGATGGTCACGCCGGTGGTGAGCTGTCCCACGGAGAGGGTGATGGTCTTATCATATTGCCCGATGGCCGCCTTCACCTTATCAAAGGACTTCTGGATCTCCTCCGCGTCGTCCAGCCGCCCGTCCCCGGCGGCCAGAACGACCTTGTATGTCCCGAACACCGGGTGGGCCTCCAGCTTTTTGGCCAGAGCCTTGGCGCTGTCCACCCGGTTCAGGAGCCAGAAGGTGTGTTTCAATTCAGTCCGCAGCTCCGGGGTGGAGAAGGGAAACTTGGACTGGGTGGTCAGGGCATCCAAAAACTTATCCACCGAGCTCTCGTGGACAAATCTCCCGGCGGCGTTGGTGGAGAAAAATTCATTCAGGTCGAAGGCGTACTCCTCCGTCTCCCCCTGGATCTCAATGCCCTGTTCCAGCTCGTCCTTGACGATCTCAGACATCTGATAGGTGAACAGATTGAGCCGGGGGAGGTTGGCGTAGGGGTTCTCCTCCTCGCCGGAGGCGTCCCAATTCCGCTTAGCCGCCTGCTCGTCGGCATAGGTCCAGTTGAAGATGGCCTCCTGCTCGAATTTGTCATTGGCCAGGGCCTTAAAGGGGGTGCCGGACAGGTGCAGGGTGAATTCCCGCTTGATCTGGTTGAAGGCCACATCGGTCTTGTAGGTGTCCACGCCCTCGTGGGCCTCGTCGATGACCAGCACATCCCAGACCATGTCCCGGATCTCCCTCAGCTTGTCAAAGCCGCCGCCGAAGTAGATAGAGCCCTTCAGATCCTGCAGGCTGACGAACTCGATGCAGCGGGGGGCCTCACCTTCGCCCATCTTCCGCACCAGGCTGACATACTCCTCCCGGCTGAGGACAAACTTCTTCCCCTTGAGGGCGTCCACCTCGCTGACAAACCGGTAGCCCGACTGGACGCCCAGGAACCGCGCGTAGTCGGAATACCAGGAGTTGGCGATGGCGGGGCGGTTGGTGACGATGAGGACATTCTGAGCCTGAATGGTCTTGCAGAGATCATAGACGGACAGGGTCTTGCCGAACCGGGGCTTGGCGTTCCAGAGGAACTCGCCCCGCGGGTGGGACTGGGCGTAGCGGGCCGTCCGCTCCACCGCCTCGGACTGCTCCCGGCGGAGCTTGTAGGGCACGACGGCGTCCAGGGCCTCCAGAATGCCTCTGGTAGCGCGGAAGGTGATGAAATGGCCGTGGGAGGCGGGGCCGGAGATGTAAAACCACTCGGTGCCCGCCTTGCGCGCCACGTCCAGCTTGGCGAGATAGGCGTGGAAATCGTGGTCGGTAAAGCTCTCCCCGCTGCCGTCTTCAAAGGTGGCATTGCCCCGCCACTCCTCGTGGAAGTCGATATCGGCGGTGTGGGTCTGCTGGCGGATGCGGGTCTTTACATCCTGCTCGGTGTAACCGATCTTGGTCCAGCCGAGGTGTTTGGGGATGTCCGGCGTTGTGTAGGCGTAGATCATGGGCACCACCCGCTGGGTGGTCTGGATTTTCGGCGCCGCCATCACGTCATCTCCTTCACATGGGACTCGATGAAGTCGATCTCCTCCTGGGTCAGGCCGTACTTGGCGTAGAGCTGTTGGTCGATCTCAGGGATGGATTTTGACCAGTCGATGTCGGAGGCGGGGGTGAAATCCTGGAGGGGGACGTACTTCCAAACATCTTTGTTGTTCATTTGAGTAACTTTTAATACGGACAACATAGAGCGGCAAAACTTTGATTTTAGATACTTTAACAATGCGTCTGCTTCATCTTGTGTATCAAATGCGCCTATACCTATGAATGAACGTGTATATGCTTCAAAAGGGGCTTCAATGAACGGTGAACTTAAAACTTGTCCAAACTCTCCACTACCATTAGCAACTGGAAGTACAACTTTATATTTTTTGAGGTTCTCATGAACAAAATCTAAATATTTTCGTTCAATATATCGAAATACACGTTTATTTTCAAACACTCCTACAACTTTAATGCTGTCTGAATTATTATCAGAGGTAAATATCGGAATTTTGGCAAAGATATTTTTTTCTAAACGAGAATCTCGCCCATTACTTCCTATAGATTGCTTGAAATCTGGATGCTCGCTAAGCAGGATTTCCAAGTTAAACCTATTCTGGATATAGACAATATCCATAAGACTGTTTTCTTTCTTGTTTATAACCTTGTGAAGTATAGAATTTAGTTCTTCAAACATTGTGTATGACACAATAGCTCCGAAATCTCTGACATTATCATGGTAAGTGATAACAACCCCGCCTTTAATATCAGTATTGGGGAACAGATGGCTACTATCCTGCTCATGATAAAGTACTTTGAAATGCGGATCTGACAACATCTTTTGATTCCACGCCTTTGGAGTGCTACCAGCATTGAAAAGAAACCGAGCAGGATGAATAAGTTCCACTCTGTCCGAAATTTTGTATGCTTCCTCAAGAAAAAGATGGTAGATAGGCGGCGCAAATCCTTTATTCTCTCCCAAAGTTTCATCCTGATACGGCGGATTTCCGATCACATAGTCAAATTTCATCGGTCTGACCTCCTCCGAATGATCTTGCGCGATGGGCTGAGATCGTTTGGCCCGCCAGTTGCGCGCGACGCAGCGGCGGGCGATAGGGCCGCCGGGATCCGGGTCTTCGTCGCCGAAAAGGGTCAGCTGTATGTAGTTTCTGGATTCCAGAGAGCCAATGGGGGTGGTATTTTTCAGCCCGTCCATCTGCCAGAGGTTCCAGGCAATGATGTTTGCCACCTTTGCCTGCTCTTTGGCGGTGGGCTCTCGCTTCCACCGCTTTCGCAGGTAGTCGCCGTAGGTCGCCAGCACGTTGAGCCGGGCAATGAGCAGCGAGTCGCCCTGGTACTCGTAGCCATAGGTGCTTTCCACCGCCCGGATGGCCCACCGGAGCCATTCCGCCTCGTTTTCGGCGTTCTCGCCCACCGCCCGGAGCTTCCGGTCCAGCAGACCGATCCGTCCGCTCAGAGGCACGGTCTCGCCGGTGGCGGCGTCATAGCGGGAAACCAGGAACGGCGCCTCGCCGCAGGTGATCTCCAGACAGCGGACATCCACATAGCGCTTCCAGTCGGCCTTTGCCCACACCGTGTCGAAGTGGTCACACATTTTTTGGCAGACCCCGAGAGGGGTGAACACTTCGCCCCGTTTGCGGGTGCGGCTGGACTGTTCGGCTTGACCTTTGCGGACACGGGGCTGGATGATGTGGGCGTTGGTCCCGGTAATGAGTTCGGGGAGTATCTCGCAGGGGGCGGCAAATTCGTCCCCCAGTTGGGCATAGTTATCCGTGGCCCAGACAATGTTTTTGCCTGTGGCCTTGTCCCGCAAAAGGATTTTCAGCACGCGGGGGCTGATGGTGTTGATGCCGGGGCCGATAAGCACAGCGTCTCTTTTTGCTTGTGGTTCCACGCGGCTTTCACCCCCGTTTCAAAGTGTAGGCGGCTCGCAACCCTTACCTTGTAATCCGGGGCTGAAAATGGTAGAATGAATAATAAAATAGCGAAAAGCGGGGCAACACCGCCTTTCAAAACGGCATTATCCCGCTGAACGCATGGCTCATTTAACTGGATCACAAGGTAAGATTTATAGGCCGGATATTACTCTTTGCTCCACCGCTGGAAGGTGCCGTGGGCCACGCCAAGGGCCCTGGCCGCCGCCCGGCCGCTGATCTTGCCCTCCCGCCACGCGGCCAGGACGCTCTCGTAGTTCTCACCCCGGTCCTTGAAGCTCCGCCCGAAGTGGACGCCCCGCGCCTTGGCCGCGGCGATGCCCTCCGCCTGCCGCTGGCGGTTGAACTCCCGCTCCGTCTGGGCAACATAGCTGAGAAGCTGAAGCACGATGTCAGCGATCAGCACCCCGGTGAGGTCCCGATCCCGCCGGGTGTCCAGCAGGGGCATATCCAGCACCACGATGGCCACCTGCTTTTCCTTGGTCAGCAGCCGCCACTGCTCCAGAATCTCCTCGTAGTTCCGCCCCAGCCGGTCGATGCTCTTGATGACAAGGGTGTCCCCGGCTTTTAGCTTGCGAAGGAGCCGCCGGTATCCAGGCCGGTCAAAGTCCTTGCCGGACTGCTTGTCCATGATGATATGGGCGTCCTCCACGCCAAACTCCCCCATGGCGATCACCTGCCGGTCCTCGTTTTGTTCCTTGGTCGATACCCTAACATATCCGTATGTACGCATTTTCGCCCCTCCTTTGAATGATACCTTTATTTTAGAGGAGCCGTGGTTCCAAGCAATTTGAAATGATCCCAGCGGAAGCGAAAGCGGCTGCCCCCCGCACCGGGAAACAGCCGCCTTCAAGTGTATTGGATCGTCCTTCCTCCGCCGTTCCAACCCCTCACTCCCTTTGGCAACACAACATACCAGATTTGAGGACAAAAGTCGAGAAAAAATTTTGACTAGTCAAAGAATCCACCGTCAGGCGGGGGCGGGCCGGGGCGTTTTGTCTAAGGTGTAGAGAAAAGGGAGCAAAGGTCTGGAAAGACAAGGGGCCTTCCAGCTTCAATTTGCCAAATCTTTGAGATTCATGGCGGCGTATTTCAGCCTCACCCAGCTTGTGACCCGGGCCAGACCTCGGCGGTGGGCATAACGCATAGCGTGTTTTTCCTTCGCGTCGGCAAAGGCCCTCTCTATCGTTTCTTTGCTCTTGGCATAGATCTCCTCGCTCAGCTCCGGCGGGAAGCGCTTGCAGAAGGCGTAACTCACCGTGGCGAAGTGGGGGATATCGTCCAGCAGACCGTAGCCCAGGAACCAGCGGTAGGATAGCGTGTCCTGGATCTGGCGGTATATCTGCCGCAGGGATGGGATGCCGAACAGGTGCTGGATCAGCGCCATCTTGATCAGCACCACTGGGTCGGTCCCGGGGCGGCCCACCTCGTGACAGTAGTACGGATCCAGCCACTCGTACAGCCAGTCGTAGTCCGTGACCCGCTCGATCTTCCGCGGCAGGTGATTCGCCTGCACCAGCGCGTCGATGTCCACGATCACCACGTCCCGCCGCGCGTCCTTCTTCCAGCCGTCCATCTTATAGGCCCCCTGTCTTGCTTTCTCCCACCATGATACCAAAAAACCTCGCCACCGGCGAGGTTTTTTGACAGGCTGACGCACCTCAATTTGAGGTGCGCTTTTTGCGTAAGCATATGTTTGTTTGACAAACTTATGGGCCAGTATTTAGTTATAATAACATCAGGAAGTAATACGGTAATTTAGCCCAAAAAACGACAAAATGTGTGGACAAATTCTGGGAGGTCTGATATGATAAGCTTTGGGGTGATACTAGATATGAAGAATCCAAATGCTCTATGTACAGTTGGCATGCTATCTGCCCTTTGGGAGCGGGATAGGCGTGACTATATTGATTTGGTGTCTCCATTTGTTTTGGCATCCCTACCTACGACCATCGGCCAGGAAATTGATATTGAGCAAATACAGGCTACAATTAAATCGGAATACGGTTTTGACGATATGCCACTCGGCTTTATAAAAGGAATTTTACAGAGGAACACAAAGATTAAGGCATCTGCGCATCCTTATATCCGAAAAGAAAAGGGGAAGTACTATGTGGCTACAGCCTTTGATAATAAGGACTTTTTGAAAGATCAATTGGAGATGCGCCGGAAAATTGACTATGTGCTTGATAAAATGAAGAACTATTTTGTTGAGCACAAGCCTTATAAATCTTTCGACTCCAATACGCTGAAAGATATGTTGACGAATTTCTTCGAATCTTGCGGTTTTACTATGGCAAAAGACGTTAACGATTTACAGATGATTACTAAAGCAAAAAATGGAAAAGAAAATTTTTGGGTAGCGCAGTGCATTCTTGATTTATCAGAATGGCACGCATTAGAGTTCGAATATTTAAAAGAAATAGTGAGAGGTTTCTTTGCTTATAAGGCGCTTTATTACCTTGAACGAGAAAATAAAGCGAGCATTTCTTCAAAATTGAAGGATGTTACATTTTATCTGGACTGTTCCCTTGTAATTAATTACTTGGGCTATGATTCAAAAGTACGGCAACAAGGAGTGCGAGAGTTAATTGACTTAATACGAAGGAACGGTGGCCAAGTTTGTGTTTTTGAACACACAGTAGCAGAAGCTGAAAGTCTGCTTTCTGCCTTTGCAAAGAGGGCAGGCAGAAAGAATGCCTTTCAACTGGAGGGTCTTGCCTCAAAGAATTATCCACTGGAAATGTTGGAAGCAATTTCATCATCGGTTAGCGCAAATCTAATGACGCGAGGAATGATTGAGACTGTTCCTGCACCTGGTTATTCTGTGGAAAACTATCCCGATGTCCAAGACGAAAAGGCTATAACGAATTGGCTTAGAGAGTCAAGAGGTAAGTCGGGCAGACACCGTGAAAATGGTGATAGATTTGATTATGATACCAAATCGTTAGCAGCGATTGGAATGCTTAGAAAGAATAATCATCCAACAAAAATTGAACGTTGCAAGGCCATACTGGTTACTCAAGACCCGTGGTTGACGCAGTGCATGAAAGCGTTGTCCCCTAAAGTGTTCCATTCAGAGATTGATTTCGCAATGCTTGACATTGATGTAGTCAGTTTGCTTTGGCTAAGTAGCTATGATGCAAAGAGTTCACTTCCAATGGATGTGCTGATAGCAAATGCTACCGCAGCTTGTCAACTGACGCAGGAGATCATGGATCGGGCAATAGAATTGACAGATCGGTTGATTGAAAGCGGGGATCTCACTGAAGATGCGGCGCTATTAATTCGTAGCCAATCATGTATGCGCCAATATTTGTTTGATGTAACCGAAAATGATGTTAACGCTGTATCTCCTGAGAACGTTCAGCGTGCCATAAATAAGTATGTTAAAGAGAAAGCATCGAAGCATATAGAGGAGGCCACCTCATTACTTGAGAGAAAAAAGCAAAGAGAATTAGACCAAAAAGATCAAGAAATTCAGCAGTTGAGGGCCATAGTAAAACGGATGGAGAATACAGAAAAGGCGCGTGCGAACAAGAGAGGGGAAGCGGCACATCGGGCGAAAGACAAGTCAGAAAAAGTTGCAAAGCGGTTTAAATGCGGCATCATGATTGCTTCTGTCTTAATTCTACTGGTGACTGTTGGTATTTGGGTATTCAAGGTTTTCACCGATTACACAGGACCATTGCATCTGGGGTGGCGTATATTATTTGTTGTTTTGGATATCCTTGCGCTTTTTCAAATCATTGATTATTTTCGGAACCCCAATGGGTGGATTGAACACTTTTCTCGACGGATATGCAATTCTGTTTATACCTATGTGTATAATAAAGAAATTACTAAAATTGACCTTTAGGGCAATAAAAAGAAGGGATTGAATATACTCAATCCCATCTTCAGTTTGTCAAAGAACCCGCCGTCAGGCGGGGGCGGGCTGAGGGCCTTGGTTGAGGTGCGGAGGGAAGGGGCCAAAGCCCTGGAAAGAGAGCCCATTCTAAAAATTGTATAAACCTCTGATATGGTATAGAATAGAAGCACCATATTTGGAGGTTTTACTATGAGCAGCAGAAAAAACGCAGTCCGGAAAAACGAGCCCGGAGAGAGAAGACCCGGGAGTTGTTGCGGAGCAGCGGCGTCAGCAGCATGGAGGATATCCGGGATCTCTTCAAGGAGCCCATCGCGGAATTTATGGAGGACAGTCTGGGTGCGGAGCTGGACGACGAGCTGGGTTACAGTGGGTATGACTACAAGAACAAGGGCACAGAAAACAGCCGGAACCGGCACAGCGGCAAAATCCCGCGTACCAGCTTCGGTGACGTGGAGGTGTCTGTTCTCCAGGATCGGAGGGGCCAATTTGAGCACTTACTTCAAGTGCCCCCGGGAAGTGCGGCGGCCGATCTATACCGCCAACACCATTGAGGGATTCAATCACCAGCTTTAGAAGGTGACCAAATCCAAGTCCGTATTTCCTACGGACGACAGCCTTTTGAAGATGCTCTGTCTGGCCCTAAAAAACGGACTGGCCGACGCCAGGACTGGAGCGTGATCTACGTCCAGATGTCGATTTTCTTTGGGAATCGAATCCTCAAATAGCAGAAAACGGCCTGCACATCAAGGGTAGATCATGCGGCAGCGGCCGCCGCCTTTGATATGCATTCCGTTTCTTGCTTATATTGTGGATCAGGGAGATTGTTCAAGCCGTCCTCCCTGACCATTTTTTGCTCCGTTTTATGCCATCCTTTGGACTTTACACAGAATTTGGGGGGTACGCTGGATCACCAAACGGCAAAAGCGGCGGCGGGGAGGTGGATCTCCCGGCCGTCGCTTTTGTCTTGTTTTCTTCTGTGGGCCGTGTTTTCAGGAAAGGGCTACCGCCCGATTTCGCCGCGCTGTTCCCGGGCTACCCGTTCCAGCTCCGCCCGGTTGAGCTCCATGTGGCGGCGCATGGCCTGTTCGGCCCGGTCGGGGTCGTGGGCGCAGATGGCGTCGGCAATGGCCCGGTGGTCGATGATGGTCTCCGAGCGCAGGCTGTTTCCCGTCAGCTTGCCAAACAGGCCAACGGCGTAGGTGATGATAGGAATGAGCTCCGGCACCACCAGGTTTTGGGTACACTGGGCGATGCGGACGTGGAACTCCACATCGTGGGCCAGGTGGTCCCGCCCCTCCAGGATGTCCCGCTCCACCAGCAGACACATCTCCCGCAGGGCGTCCATGTTCTCCTGGGTGGCCCGCTGGGCCGCCGTTCCGGCCACCCAGGGTTCCAGATTGGCGCGGACCTCCAGCAGATCCATGCTCAGCCGCAGCTGATCGGGGTAGTAGGCAAAGCCCAGGGGGTCGTCCACCTGCCCGGGGCGGCTGGCGATATAGGTGCCCAGCCCCCGGCGGATGACCAACACGTTGCGGGATACCAGCAGCTTCACCGCCTCCCGGACGGTGCCCCGCCCCACGTTGAGCTGGGCGGCCAGCTCAAACTCGTTGGGCAGCTTCGCGCCGCTCTCCAGCCGCCGCTCCACAATGAGCTGGGAGATCTGCTCCGCCACCTGCTCGGGCAGAGAGGCGTCTTTGGCCTTCAAGGTCTCAAAATATCGGTTCTCCACGGTTCCTTCCTCCCGCGTGTTTCAGCATGACGGACATCATACGACTTGTATCGTACCACACCCGCGGCGGAAAAGCAAGAGGAAGAAGAGAGGGCCGCCGCCCAGGGGGAGCGGCGGCCCTCTGTCTGCCAAATCGCTGCGGCCCTCCGGGGAGGCTTACACCAGACCGGGCAGGAAGCCCTGGCACAGACTGAGCAGACAGGCGAAGATCAGGATGGATACGCCGGCTACGAAGCCACCCAGGGACCACCCACGGAGGGTGTCCACCTCGGTGAGATGGAAGAAGCGGGAGATGGCCCAGAAGCCGGAGTCGTTGGGCAGGGAGAGGCCGATGCCGCCGGCGCATACCGCGATGGCGCAGAGGATGGGGGAGACCCCGGCGGTGGCGGCGGCGGTGGAGACGATGGCGGCGGTAGTGGTCAGGGCCACGGTGGTGGAGCCGGTGGCGATACGCAGGACCTGGGCGATGACGAAGCACATGAGCAGGATGGGCATATGGAAGCCCTGGAGCCCGTCGGTGATGACGGTGGCGATGCCGCAGGCCTTCAGCACGCCGCCGTAGGCGCCGCCCGCGCCGGTGATGAGGAGGATCAGGCCCACTTTATCGGCGCCGGCCGCCATAATGTCGGTGATGGAACGGGGCAGGTACTTGCGGGAGATAAACGCGCCGTAGAGCACGCCGATGGTCATGGCCACGTTCTTATCTCCCAGGAAGGAGAGGACCTGCAGCAGCTGGCTGTCGGCGGGCAGGAAGAAAGCGGAGAAGGAGCCGATGAGGATGAGCACGATGGGGACCAGGAGGATGGACATGGCCATCATGGCGCCCATCTTGGGGCGGCCGTCGCCCTGGGTGGTCTCAGCCTGGTCGTCCAGGTCGGAGAAGTCCCAGGTCTTGCCCAGCTTCTGATCCCGCTTGTTGATGAAACCGCCCCAGACGATGCCGCCGAAGAACATCCCCACAAAGGCGGCGATCAGGGCGTAGAAGAAGAAAATGCCCACGTTGATGTCCATGGCGGCGGCCACGGCCAGGGGAGGCGCGGTGGGCAGCACCAGGGCGAAGGTACAGGTGGTGGCCACGGCGATGGCGCAGCCGTAGGCGGTCATGGAGTATTTTGTCTTTTTGGACAGCACCCGGAGCATGGGGGCAAACATGATGTAGACCACGTCGCCAAACACGGGGATGCCGGTGATAAATCCGGCCACCGACACGGCATACTGGGAACGCTTGGGGCCCACCGCCTTGAGCACCTTATCCACGATGCTGTCGATGCCGCCGGACTCGTACATGAACATACCGAGCATAACGCCCAGGCCGGTGACGATGCCGATGGAGCCCAGGGTGGATCCGAAGTTGTTGGTAACGGTGGCCACCACGTCGGCGATGGAGGCAAATCCCTCCGGGGCGGCGCCGCCGGCGTAGGTGGCCAGGGCCAGCAGGCCGGTGCCGTAGGCGCAGACCATCAGGGCCACAAAGGCGTTGAGCTTCAGCTTGATGATGCAGAACAGCAGCACGGCGATGGAGATGAGGAACACTGCCAATAACATAGGGGGTCGCTCCTTTTCTTCATAGATTCTGAGATCCCGCCGCTCCCACGCTTCGGATCCCGCTTTTCACGCCAACATCATAACACGTCATACGTCGTATGTAAAGGGGGAATTTCAAGCCGGAGAAAAATTTGGAGATTAGAACAAGAAAAAGCCGTAGAATTTGTGGAAAACCCCATTGAACTTGTGCGATATATGAAAAATCAACTGGGTCAAATTGGGTATAATCCCGGCTTGACGTTATATGATGTCTGACTTATAATAAGGGCATTGGATCGCTCCCACACGATCGGACCGCTTTTGCCGACTCAACCACCCCATCCGATTGAAAGGTAGGTAGCAACTATGTTGATCAGTCAAGAAATGCGTAAGCTGGCCCCCGAGCTGGATCCCCTGCGCATCGGCACCGGCTGGAAGCCGGAGGATCTGTCCAAGCCCCAGATCTTTGTGGAGAGTACCTTTGGGGACAGCCACCCCGGATCGGGGCATCTGGACAAGCTGGTGGAGGCTGCCTGCCGGGGTATTGCCGAGGCGGGCGGACATGGCGCCCGGTACTTCTGCACCGATATGTGCGACGGCGAGAGCCAGGGGACCGACGGGATCAATTACAGTCTGGCCAGCCGGGAGATGATCGCCAATATGATCGAGATCCAGGCCAACGCCACCCCCTTTGACGGCGGCGTATTCATGGCCAGCTGCGACAAGGGGATGCCCGGAAACCTCATGGGCATGGCCCGGGTCAACATCCCCTCCATTATGGTAACAGGCGGCACCATGGCCGCCGGGCCGGAGATGCTCACCCTGGAGCAGTTGGGGATGTACAGCGCCAAGTTCGAGCGGGGAGAGATCGACGAGGCGAAGCTGAACTGGGCCAAGTGCAACGCCTGCCCCAGCTGCGGGGCCTGCTCCTTCATCGGCACCGCCTCCACCATGCAGATCATGGCCGAGGCTCTGGGCCTGTCCCTGCCCGGCTCCGCCCTGCTCCCCGCCACCAGCCCCGACCTCATCGACTACGCCTACCGGGCCGGTAAGCAGTCGGTGGAGCTGGCCCTGAAGGGCCTGAAGCCCAGCGACATCGTCACCATGGACAGCCTGGAGAACGCCATCATGGTCCACGCGGCCATCTCCGGCTCCACCAACACCCTCCTGCACCTGCCTGCCATCGCCCACGAGTTCGGCCTGGAGATCGACGGCGACACCTTCGACCGGCTCCACCGCGGGGCCCACTACCTGCTGGACATCCGCCCCGCCGGGCGGTGGCCCGCCGAGTTCTTCTACTATGCCGGGGGCGTGCCCGCCATCATGGAGGAGATCAGGAGCGTCCTCCACTTGGACGCCATGACGGTCACTGGAAAGACCCTGGGAGAGAACCTGGACGAGCTGCGGGAGAATGGCTTCTACGCGCACTGCCAGAAGTGGTTGGATGAGGCGAACGCCCGGTACGGTACCCACATCACCCGGGAGGACATCATCCGGCCCTTTGACAAGGCCATCGGCACCGACGGCTCCGTGGCCGTTTTGAAAGGCAATCTGGCTCCCCAGGGCGCCGTCATCAAGCACACCGCCTGCCCCAAGGAGATGTTCCAGGCCGTCCTCCGGGCCCGCCCCTTTGACAGCGAGGAGGCGTGTATCGACGCGGTGCTCCACCACAAGGTGGAAAAGGGCGACGCGGTATTCATCCGCTACGAGGGTCCCAAGGGCTCCGGCATGCCCGAGATGTTCTACACCTCTGAGGCCATCTCCTCAGACAAGGAGCTGGGTCGGGCCATTGCCCTCATCACCGACGGGCGCTTCTCCGGCGCCTCCACCGGCCCGGTCATTGGCCATTGCAGCCCCGAGGCCCAGGCCGGCGGCCCCATCGCCCTGGTGGAGGAGGGAGACCTGATCGAGATCGACGTGCCCAACCGGGTGCTGGCCATCGTAGGGGTCAAGGGGGAGCGCAAGACCCCGGAGGAGATCGACGCCATCCTGGCCCAGCGCAAGGAGGCCTGGAAGCCCAAGCCCGTGAAGTACAAGAGCGGTACCCTGCGCCTGTTCAGCGAGCACGCCGCCAGCCCCATGAAGGGCGCGTACCTGGAGTTCGACAGCTGACATCCGGTCTGGAGAAACGAACCAAAATAAACGTGCCGCGATCCGCTTTCCCAAGCGGACCGCGGCACTTCTGTTTTTCGGACTATTCGCCGTCGCGGGGCCTCAGCCCGGCCCTCTTTGACAAACGCAGCATCCCGAGGCAGAACCTCTCCCACTCCTCCAATGTTGTATGCAGCGGGTCGCCCTCGCGGATGCGCATGGTGCGGCGGATCTCTTTGGGGATGACGATCCGGCCCAGGTCGTCAATGCGTCTCACGACGCCAGTCGCTTTCATCAAGGGAATTCCTCCTGCCTTGTTTTCTATTTGACAAACCTTAGTATGAACAGGGGCGGGTTGGATATGCGGCGGGCGGGAGCGGTATCATCTGGAAAAAGTGTGGGATCCTCCCGTCCAGATGGGGAATTGGCGGGATTTTCCTTGACTTTTGGCCGCCAGTATGGTAAAAAGTCCATGGATACTCACGACCCCTCCGCGGGTCGAGGACGGAGGCGCGGGCATGGAGGACAGGCCCATCGACCAGCAGGAGCAGGAGGCGCTGGAACAGAAGGCCCAGCGGCTTTTGGAGGAGAAGGAGGCCGACTCCCGGACCCGGAAGTACGTGGGGCCGCTGGACGTGGCCATCACGGTGCTGCTGTGCGTCTGGACGGTGTTCCAGCTCTATTTCAGCACCGTGGGCGCCATCAGCGCGGTGAACCTGCGGGCCATCCACTGCATCTTTCTGCTGGTGTTCACCTTCCTGCTCTACCCCACCTACAAAAAAGAGCGCCGGGTGCGCAGGGCGCCGCCCATCTGGGACTGGGCGCTGATCGCGCTGTCGGTGGGCGTGTTCACCTACCTCATCTTCAACTACACCCGCATCGCCCAGAACGGCGGCCGCACCACCGACCTGGAGATCGCCATCGCCGGGGTCGCCCTGGTGCTGGTCTTCGAGGCCGCCCGGCGCGCCTCGGGGAACCTGGCCATCCTGGCGCTCATTTTCCTGGCCTACAACTGGTTCGGGGCGTACCTCCCCGGCAAGCTGGGCCACAACGGGTTCACCCTCCGCCGGGTGCTGACGACGCAGTTCTGGGGCACCCAGGGCCTGCTGGGCACCGGCATCGGCGTGTCCGCCACCTACATCTTCCTCTTCGTGGTCTTCGGCGCGTACCTGAAGTACAGCGGCTTTTCCAAGTTCATCAACGACTTCTCCCTCACCCTGGTGGGCCGCTCCCCCGGCGGCCCGGCCAAGGTGGCGGTGATCGCCTCCGCCCTCATGGGGATGATCAACGGCTCCGCCATCGCCAACGTGGCCACCACCGGCACCATCACCATCCCCCTGATGAAGCGCACCGGCTACAAGAAGGAATTTGCCGGGGCGGTGGAGGCGGTGGCCTCCACCGGCGGGCAGTTCTGCCCGCCCATCATGGGCGCGGTGGGCTTCGTCATGGCGGAGTTTTTGGGCCTGAGCTACACCTGGGTCATGCTGGCGGCCATCCTGCCGGCGTTTCTCTACTACCTGGGGCTGCTCTTCGCCGTCCACTTTGAGGCCAAGCGCCTGGGGCTGTCCGGCCTGTCCAGGGAGAACATCCCGGACGCGCTGGAGGTGGTGAAAAAGCAGGGGCACCTGGCGCTGCCCCTGGTGGTGCTCATCGGCCTCATGGCCCTGGGGTACACCCCCCTCTTCGCCGCCCTGTTCGCCATCTTCGCCACCATCGGCGCGAGCTGGCTGCGCAAGGACACCCGCATGACCTGGGACAAGATCGTGGCCGCCACCGTGGAGGGCGCCAAGAGCGCCGTCTCCGTGGGTGTGTGCTGCGTGATCATTGGCGTGATCATCGGCACCGTCACCCTGACCAGCTTGGGCCTGAACATGGGCTACCTCATCCTGTCGGTGGTGGACAACGCCAACATCTACCTCACCGGCTTTTTGGTGATGATCATGTCCACCATCCTGGGCATGGGCGTGCCCGGCGTGGCCGCCTACGTCATCGTCCAGGCCGTGGCGGTGCCCGTACTGGTGAAGGTGGGGGTGACCCCCATTGTAGCCCACCTGTTCTGCCTCATCTACGCCTGCCTGTCCAACATCACCCCGCCGGTGGCCATGAGCAGCTACGTGGCCGCCGGGATCGCCGGGTCCAACCAGACCAAGACCGGCCTGCTGTCCGTCCGCCTGGGCCTCATCGGCTTCCTGATCCCCTTCTTCTTCCTGGGAAGCCCCATCCTGCTCATCGGCGCGGACCCCACGGCCACCGCGCTTCAGACCGTCTGGGCCGCCGTCACCGCCTCCGTCGGGACGGTGTCCCTGGTGGCCGGGCTGGAGGGCTGGCTGCTGCGGCGGGCGAATGTGCCGGAGCGGCTGGTTCTGCTGGCCGTGGCGCCCCTGCTGCTGGCCCCTGGGCTGGCGACCGACGCGGTGGGCTTCGCCCTGCTGGCGGCCGTGCTGGCGTTCCAGTGGTTCACCCGCCCCAGGGCCGACCGGCCCGTCCAAGGGTAGTCTCGCGCGGAAGCGCTGGACAATATTTATCCCAAAAAGGAGATCAGAGGAATGAAACGAATTCTTGCCCTTGCCCTGGCCCTGGTGCTGGCCCTGGGCCTGCTGGCTGCCTGCGGCGGCCAGAAGAGCGACCAGCAGCCCGCCGAGGCCACCCAGAAGGTGGACGCCACCATCACCTCCCAGACCGGCGGCGCCGAACACGAGAACGTCACCATCAACTTCCCCACCGCCTCCGCTTCCGGCGCGCTGTACGCCGTGGGCGCGGCCATCACCAACCTGTGGGACACCCAGATCGACTACGTCAGCGCCTCCAGCCAGGAGTCCGCCGGCGGCATCCAGAACCTCACCCTGGTGAGCGAGGGGGAGGCCCAGGTCTCCATCGCCATCTCCTCCAACTGCTGGGAGTGCCTCAACGGCCAGAACAGCTTTGAGGGCTACGCCTACGACGACCTGAAGGTCATCGCCGGGCTGTACTTCAACCCCAACCAGGTGGTGGCCGCCGGGAACTCCGGGATCACCGACCTGGCCAGCGTGAAGGGCAAGCACTTCGCCGTGGCCTCCGCCGGCTCCAGCGTGTACGGCGAGTGCCAGAACCACTTTACCGCCGCCGGCCTCACCTTCCCCGACGACATCAACTGTGAGTACATCGACTTCTCCGCCGCCGCCGATATGCTCCAGAACGGCACCATCGACGGGGCGTGGATCATGTCCGGCGCGCCCGCCTCCGCCGTCACCCAGGCGCTCACCGCCGGGTGCCGCCTGGTGGACATCCCCGAGGACATCATCGCCGCTCTCCAGGCCGACTACCCCTGGTACGCCCCCTTCACCATCCCCGCCGGGACCTACCCCGGCCAGGACGAGGACGTTCAGACCTCCGCCATCAAGATGGTCATGTTCTGCCGGGGCGACCTGGACGAGGAGACGGTCTACCAGCTCACCCGCACCTTCTGGGAGCACATCGACGAGCTGGGCGAGGCCCAGAGCAACCTGGCCGGCCTCACCCCGGAGGAGGCGGTGAAGGACATCGCCGACCTGCCCCTCCACCCCGGCGCCCAGCGCTACTACCAGGAGATCGGCGTCCTGAGCTGACCCGTCCAAAGCGACCCCCTGCCGCCCCCGCGCCCTGTGGCGCGGGGGCGTTTTTTTGCGCCGCGGGGGTTCTACAATTTTGTCAAGGTCTTTAGTAAAAATAGATGATTTTTGCCCCTCCGGCCGCCCGGAACTTTGGGAGGCATGGGAAGTCCTACAAAAAAAGACAGGCGAAGAGGAAAAAATTCGGCAAAATGCTTGACTTTTGCGGCGGCGGCGCTATAATGAGTGTGACATTTTATGCCTCGAGGGCCATGGCCCTCGTTTGTCCTGCCCTCCGGGCAGGACAAAATACCCGCTACCACACCAAATCACGAGAAGGAGAGACCGACCATGAAACGATTCACCGCCTTCCTCCTGGCCTTTGCCATGACCCTGTCCCTGGTGGCGACGACCCCCCTTGCCCCTGCGGCGAAAGCAGCGGATGGGGATACTTATGTCCAGGTGACGGACTTGAGTACGGGATTGGCCGGCAAAACGAATGTAAAATTCATTGTTGTGCTTGAAGATGGCGGCACAGATTATGCCATTGGTCTTCCTGCTAGTGTTAGTGCACCAACGGCAGATAACTGGAGAATTCCAGTAACAATAACGGACGGTAAGATTACACTGGATACAACTAGCTCTGACAAGATTGTTTTCAGCACTACTTTTAGGGATGCGGGAACCGATGGATCTGTTCAGGCAAACGCTGGCGAAGCGTTGGTCGACGCGTCGTATTACCTTGATGTAAGAAGTGTTAGTAGCTCGAAACCACCTCTTACTTCCAGTGCTAGAAAGAACTTCTTTTTCCCGTCGGGCACTTCCGGAGAATTCTATTTGAGAGATGAAAGTAACTCGGGTAATTATTTTGCCTATGCCTCTGGTAGTTACACAGGCGAGACAGCTACTACAAATGCCGTTCATCTCAGGATTTTCGTCCTCGATAGCGGAACCTCGGAACCCTCGGAGAAACCCTCGGAGACGCCCTCCGTGGACACGACGGCGTTGGACGACGCTATTGAAGCAGCGAAGACCAACCTGAAGAGCGTCAAAATCAGCGAAGACGGCACAGACGTTGCTACCTCTGAGAAATGGGTCACCCAGGACGCCTATAACGCTCTGGACACCGCCATCAAGGCCGCCGAGGACGCTAAGGCCGCCGCTGACTCCACAGAGGCCGTGGAACAGGCTCTTGAGGATCTACAAGCCGCCGTGTCCGCGTTCGAATCCGCCAAGACGGACGGCACCGGCGCGGAAGCCACGGACCCCCCTCGATCCAATACTTATAAATTTAAAGGCAAGAAGAATTTGACCATGGGTACTGTGGACGGCACGGCTGTCGCATTAACGGGTTCAGAGGGCGTTGCTGTCCTTAGAGCTAACGCCGATACACCGATGCCCAGTAAGGCGCAAGATGACGTCGATGGCACTAAATATGTGACGAAATCGAATAAAAGCAGCGGCGAATTTCAGTTTGATAGCATTACATTTACCGAGGCCGGTACCTATACTTACACCATTACCGAACAGGACAATGGAAAAGAAGGTATTACCTGTGACGATACCGTGTATACCGCCACGGTAAAGGCGGAGCCTGACGCAAACAACAAGCTTCAATTTACGGTCACCTATACAACCAGCAGCGCAAAGGGCAGCCCAAGTAGCGCTGATGGCGAGACCTTTGTCTTTAACAATGTAAAGGAGAGGGGTCTCCCGACGGTTTCTGCGATTGCAAACAAAAAATTAAGCGGCGGTGATTTGAGGGAATATGACGGAGCGTTTACCTTTACCCTGAAAGCTGAGACCCCGGATGCCCCCATGCCTAGTGGCGTGAGTGAGACCGAGGTCACGAAGACAAATGACGCAAGTGGTAATGTTAACTTTGGCGATATTAAATTTGAAGATAATAACGTAGGTACTGTATATAGCTATACTATCAAAGAGACGAAGGGGGCCGTTGATCGGATCACCTATGATGAGCATGTATATACCATGAAGATCACCGTAGAAGATGGCGGTACAGACTATACGACCACGATCCAAGTTTACAAGAAGGATAACGCTGATGTGTCGGGAGACGGAGATTTGGTAGGTAGCAGCCTGGACGACATCGTGTTTACCAACGTAAAAGAGGTAGGCCCCGGTCTGCGCTATCACCTGAACCTGCCGGGAGACGACACCGACTATATCTACGCCGATGAAATCGATGGATCGGGCACCACGGATGGAACCTGGCAGGAGGATTCCAGTTCCTTTGTGGTGCGCGAGCTGGTCACCGGCGACGATCCGGGCAAAGAAGATGATGTCGCAACAACCAACAAGCAGACCGACTTCAGCAGCGCCAAGACTGATAAAGGCGATTTAGACCTGGCCGAGGGTACTTATGTGGGCGCCGACGGCACCTATTACTTTGCCGGGTGGAGCACTACGCCGGGCGCTAAATTTGAAAGCTACGACAAAGTTACTTACCCCGCGGCGTATCTGGCGGATTACGGCCGCCGTCTGCGCCCGAATATGGATAAGGATCCAGAGGCTTACCCTCCGTATACCATTCCCTGCGAAAAGGGAGGGAATGCCGACCTTTACGCCGTCTGGGCGCCGGCGGAGTACAAGAACCTCGCGGGCTATACCCTACAGATCGCGGATGCGACCTTTGGCGAGGATTTATCCGTTGCCCCCCCTTGGAAGGCCACGGCTCCTGATGAAACGACGACGTACACCCTGGGTGACAACGGCAAGGGTAGTAAAGGGTTCTGGAAGTATGTTATCCTGGACGAAGGGTATAAAGATAACGCTGCGATCCCTGTCACCAAACTGATTCCGACGCCCGAAAAAGGCGGCGCGCACGAAAAATATCTGTTCGTGTGCTGGCTGAATAAAAACCCGCTGAATTCCAGCGGCACACTAGTGAAGGATCAGGAAAACCTGTTTTTCCTGGACTCCGGCGATACATTCTATAACGGCAAAAACGCCGTCAAGAGCCTTGACGCGGCCTGGGCCGAAGTGAAAACCCCCACGAGCTACAAGATCCAGTATGATGAGAAAGAGCACGGCATCAGCCGGCCGGAACTGACCTTCACGGGGATCACCCCGGGCAGTAGTTCGGACTACAACGCCATGAAGGGGGCATATAACACGTACATTTCCGGTGGCGACATGAACGAGGAAGGAACCGGCACCACGGACGGACCGGGCGTGCCGAATACTCTGAGTTATGAGTACAAAGTGTATCAGTTGAATGCGGCAAATGGTTATGACGATGTTACAGACAAAGCGGCAAATATAGCGGAAAAGGACGCCCCAGGCTATATCCCGCAGTATAGCGAACCCGGCGTCTATCGGTATGTGATCACGCCCCACGTGGACGCCGAGACACCGGACATTCACCTGACCTTGGCCACCGTGACCGCCGAGCTGTTCATCTACCCCACGGTGCAGATCGACCTGACCAAGAAACTGACCGACGACACGGGCAAATGGCCTGGCGGCACTTTCACCTTCACCCTGGCGGCCACCGGCGATAACACCGATAAGGTGGTGAAGTATGACTCGGCTGCCACGCCGGATAAGCCGACCAACCCTTATGGGAGCGTTTCGAAGAATATTGAGGTCGACAGGGACGGTAAAACTGGCAACGCGACCTTTGACGTCTTCGGCCTCACCGAGCCTGGCACCTATACCCTGACCATCACGGAGAGCGCCGAAAAGAAGATCCCAGGGGTGACGTATGCCCCGGAGAAGACGATCACCTTTACGGTTGACAACTCCATGAAGGTCACCTGCAATACTGGCGGTACTTCCGACACTTTTGGGGGAGAAGTAAGCTCTGGTGCAACCAACAACTACCGCTACACCACCACCATGGAAAACACCTACACCACCGGCGACCTGAGCGTCAAGAAGGTGTTGCAGGATGCGAGCGAAGGCGAACTCACTTCCGACACGCTCTTTACCTTTAACGTGGCCCTGTCGGCGACTGATGGCGCCACCATCTCCGATGGGCCGTACAACGTGGAATACGCCCCTGCTGCCACGGATGAGAGACAGCAGCCGGGGACGGTTGCTTTTGCCAGTGGCAAGGCGGAGATCAAACTGAAGGGCGGCCAGACCGCCACCATCAAAGACCTGCCCTCTGGGATCACCTACACCGTCACCGAGAATCTCAGCGGCATGCCGCAGTATCACTTTAAAGACGCCACCGTAGACGGGAGTTCTGTCGACGAGGGGAGTATTAGCGGCACGATTAAGGCCAGCACCGAGGGTACGAATGAAGTCGTTGTCACCAACACCCTCAACGCCGTGGAGTTTGCGCTTGCGGGTTCCAAGACCCTGGACGGCAAGGCGGCTGACGCTACCACGGCTGGAAAGTTCAGCTTCACCCTGGAGAATGGGAGCAACGACGCTGGGCTTCTGAGCAACCCCATGCCCGACCCTGTTACTACCAAAAATGACAGCGCGGGCAAATTCAAATTTAACAGCATCACATTTGAAACCCCGGGCAAGTATACCTATACCCTCAAAGAGACGGACACCGCCCTCACCGGCGTCAAATACGACCCGACCGAGTACACCATCGTGGTCACGGTCACGGACGATATGAAGACGAGTTATACTGTCCAAAAGACGGCTGGCCCTGTCATGGATGGAAGTCCGCTTCCGGGCGATAGCAACCCCATTGTCTTCGCCAACACCACCATCGGCAACCTGGCGATCGAGAAGAAGCTGACGGACGGCACCGTTCAAACCACTACTGACGGTGACAACTTCATCTTCACCGTGGCGCTCTCCGGCACCGGCCTTGACAAGGTGGCGGGGGATTACACCGTCACCTACGATCCCCCTGGCACGCATACCGACGCGACAACGGTGACCTTTGCGGACAGCGGCGACACGAAGACCGCCACGATCACCCTGAAGGCCAACGAGACCGCCACCATCCAGGGCCTGCCCGCCGGGATCACCTATACCGTCACCGAGACTGCGGCCACCAGCACCGACAAGGGCTATGCGGTCGAGTATAATAACGCCACGGGCGCCATCCCCGCGGCGACCCCCGGCACGTTGGAGGCCAACACCGCCACCGTCACCGTCACCAACAACCGCCAGCCCGCGACCGCGGATCTGTTGGCGAATAAGACGCTGATCGGCGGCGCGTTGGAGAATAACGAGTTTACCTTCAAGCTGGAGGCTGTGACACCGGGCGCCCCCATGCCCACCGCTGATGGAGATACCGTGATTCAGGACAGCGAAAGTTTAACTACTAAAAATAATATGGATGGATTGGTCTACTTTGGCAGCGTTACGCTTGACGGCGCTGTTCCGGAGACAGAGTATACCTACAAGTTCACCGAGGTGGCGAACCCCGAACAAACCGGCGTCAAGTTCGACCCGAGCGAGTACTATTATACCGTGAAGGTCATTACAAGTGCTGAAGAAGAGGGAAGCTTGACCATCGATTTCCCGTCCATCGAAAAGGCTGATG
>CANRLZ010000004.1 GCA_947631595.1 uncultured Oscillospiraceae bacterium | reverse complement strand
TCCGCCATCAGGTCGGTGATCTTGCCCTTGCCCTCGTCGCCCCAGTTGGCGCCTACAATGGCCTTTACCATAGCGTTTCCTCCCGGTTCCCGGATTCGCAGCCGTGCGGTCTGCCTTTTCAGGAGCCGATACGCATCTATTATAGGTCTTTTTTCCGGGAAACGCAAGGCCAATTTCTACACGCCCCGCCAGAGGTGGGAAAAAGCGGGAAAATGGGCTTGCGTTTTTAAAAATGCCGTGTTAAAATATAGGGCGTTCGAGCCAAAAACGCGAAGAACAGGAAAATAGCGCGTCCGACCCCACAAGAGAGGCCCTGCCGCCAGGCTGAGAGCGGGACTTGGGGAGCAGCGCTTGGTTCGCCTGGGAGCGGCCGGGGGGAAAGACCCGGACGGGTGACGCCGTTAGCGGTCAGGAGCGCGCGGGGGAGAGCAAGCCCCGCGAATTTGGGTGGTACCGCGGAAGGCCGGCCTTTCGTCCCAATGTGTGGGGACGAAGGGCCTTTTGTTTTGCGGAAATGGACCAAACGCTACGCAAAGGAGTTTTGAAGGATGAAAGAACAACTGGCAAAGATCCGGGCGGAGGCCCTGGCCGCCCTGGGCGGCGTGAAGGACAGCGCCGCGCTGGAGGAGCTGCGGGTGCGCTACCTGGGCAAAAAGGGCGAACTCACCGCTGTTTTAAAGCAGATGGGCAAGCTCTCCGCCCAGGAGCGGCCCACCATGGGCGCCCTGGCCAACGAAGTCCGCGCCGCGGTGGAGTCGGCGGTGGACAGCGCCGCCAAGAAGCTGGAGGAGCGGGCGCTGGAGCTGCGCTTGCAGGCGGAGACGGTGGACGTGACCATCCCCGGCAAAGCCCCTCGCCTGGGCCACCGCCACCCCATGGATATGGCCCTGGACGAGATCAAGGACATCTTCGTGGGCATGGGCTTCACCGTGCTGGACGGCCCGGAGATCGAGCTGGCCAGCTACAACTTCGACAAGCTCAACGCCGAGGAGGGCCACCCCAGCCGGGACTGGTCGGACACCTTCTACTTCGACGCGGACAGCCGGGTGATGCTCCGCTCCCAGACCTCCCCCATGCAGGTGCGGGCCATGGAGACCATGGACCTGCCCATCCGCATCATCGCCCCCGGCCGGGTCTACCGCAAGGACGAGGTGGACGCCACCCACTCCCCCATGTTCCACCAGGTCGAGGGGATGGTCATCGACCACGGCGTCACCATGGCCGACCTGAAGGGCACGCTGAACCTGCTGGTGGAGCAGCTCTACGGCGCGGGCACCAAGACCCGCTTCCGCCCCCACCACTTCCCCTTTACCGAACCCAGTTGCGAGATGGACGTGCAGTGCCACAAGTGCGGCGGCGCGGGCTGCCCCACCTGCAAGGGGGAGGGCTGGATCGAGCTGCTGGGGGCGGGGATGATCCACCCCAAGGTGCTGGAAATGTCCGGCATCGACCCCAACGAGTGGTCCGGCTGGGCCTTCGGCATCGGCCTGGAGCGCACCGCCATGCGGCGCTTCAAGATCGCCGACCTGCGGCTCATCTTTGAAAACGACGTCCGGTTCCTGGAGCAGTTTTGAGAAAGGAGGCTGTGAAAGATGAACTTATCCCGTGAATGGCTCAATGAATTTGTTCCCGTCACCGCCTCCGACCGGGAGTTTGCCGAGGCCATGACCCTCTCCGGCTCCAAGGTGGAGGGCACCACCGACCTGGGGGCGGAGATCTCCAACGTAGTCGTGGGCAAGATCTTGTCCATGGAGCGCCACCCCAACTCCGACCACATGTGGGTCTGCCAGATCGACGTGGGGGATAGCGAGCCGGTGCAGATCGTCACCGGCGCGTGGAACATCCACGTGGGCGACCTCATCCCCGTGGCCAAGGACAACTCCTGGCTCCCCGGCGGGGTGCACATCACCCGGGGCAACCTCCGGGGCGTCAAGTCCAAGGGGATGCTCTGCTCCCTGAAGGAGCTGAACCTGGACGAGCGGGACTTCCCCTACGGGGTCATCACCGCCGCCGCCCTGCTGAACGACTACCACCCCATCGACCCGGAGAAGCCCTCCATCCCCGCCGACGTGCAGCCCGGCCACAAAATTTACGGCCCGGTGGTGGCCGCCGGGGTGGAGGCCGTGGAGTCCGCCGGGGAGGGCCGCTGGACCTGCACGCTGACCTACCCGGAGAAGACCGCCGCCGTGGTCACCCCTTGCCAGAACATCCATGAGGGCGACCTGGTGGCCTACAACACCAAAACCGGCGCCATCTGCACCCTTTCCGACCTCCACGCCGAGCAGCGGGAGTTCCCCCACTGCATTCCCGACGGCATCTTCGTCCTGCAAGAGGAGGGCGTCCAACCCGGCGACGACATCAAGCCGGTCATCAACGCCGACGACCATGTGGTGGAGTTTGAGATCACCCCCAACCGCCCCGACTGCCTGTCCGTGATCGGCCTGGCCCGGGAGGCCGCCGCCACCTTCAACGCCCCCCTGACCCTCCACGCCCCCGTGGTGAAGGGGGGCGCCGACGGCGTCCTGGCCGAGCTGCTGGACGTGGAGACCCCCGCCGCCGACCTGGTGCCCCGGTACACCGCCCGGATGGTGCGCAACGTGAAGATCGCCCCCTCCCCCAAGTGGATGCGCCAGCGCCTCCGGGCCATGGGGGTGCGGCCCATCAACAACATCGTGGACATCACCAACTACGTCATGCTGGAGTACGGCCAGCCTATGCACGCCTTCGACTACCGCTACGTCCGGGGCGGCAAGATCATCGTCCGCCGGGCGGAGGAGGGGGAGGAGCTGACCACCCTGGACGGCAACGTGCGCAAGCTCACCGCCAACCACCTGGTCATCGCCGACGAGACCCGGGCGGTGGGCCTGGCCGGCATCATGGGCGGCATGAACTCCGAGATCGTCGCCGACACCGCCGACGTGGTCTTCGAGTCCGCCTGCTTTGACGGCACCTGCATTCGCAAGGGCGCCCTGGCCCTGGGTATGCGCACCGAGGCCAGCGCCAAGTTTGAAAAGGGCCTGGATCCCCTGAACACCCTCCCCGCCGTGAACCGCGCCTGCGAGCTGGTGGAGCTGCTGGGCGCCGGCGAGGTGGTGGACGGGGTCATCGACATCCTCAACTACGTCCCCCAGCCCACCGTGCTGACCCTGGAGCCGGACAAGATCAACGCCCTGCTGGGCACCGACGTCCCCGCCGACGAGATGGTGCGCATCCTCCAAAAGCTGGACTTCCAGGTGGACGGCGACCAGGTCACCGTCCCCTCCTGGCGGGGGGATGTGAAGCGGATGGCCGACCTTGCCGAGGAAGTGGCTCGCTTCCACGGCTACAACAACATCCCCACCACCCTCATGCGCGGCCAGACCACCGTGGGCGGGTACTCCCCCAAGGAGCGGCTGGAGCGCCGCCTGGGCCAGGCCGTCCGGGCCATGGGCTTTGACCAGATCATCACCTACTCCTTCATCAGCCCCACCTACTACGACAAGATCCGCTGGAGTCCGGACGACCCCCGCCGCCAGTCCTTCAAGATCCTCAACCCCCTGGGGGAGGACACCTCCATCATGCGCACCACCACCCTGCCCTCCATGCTGGAGATCCTCACCCGGAACTACAACTACCGCAACAAGTCCGCCAGGCTCTACGAGGTGGGGCGGGTCTACCTCCCCGGCGGGCCGGACGGCCTGGCCGTGGAGAACAAGTACCTCACCCTGGGCGCCTACGGGGACAAGATGGACTTCTTCGCCCTGAAGGGCGCGGTGGAGGCGGTTCTCCGGGACCTGCGGTGCGGCGGTGTCCGCTTCACCGCCGTCAAGGATGACCCCTCCTACCACCCCGGCCGCTGCGCGGCGGTGTGGGCGGGGGAGAAGCGCCTGGGGGTGCTGGGCCAGCTCCACCCCCTGGTGTGCGGCAACTACGGGGTGGACGCGCCCCTCTTCGCCGCCGAGCTGTCCCTGGAGGCGCTCATGGACGCCCAGGGCGCCGACCCGGAGTACGTCCCCCTGCCCAAGTTCCCGGACGTCGCCCGTGACATCGCCGTGGTGTGCGACCTGGCCGTCACCGTGGGCGAGTTGGAGCGCTGCATCATCCAGAACGCCAAGGGCCTTCTGAAGGAGGTCGCCCTCTTTGACATCTACACCGGCTCCTCCATCCCGGACGGCAAGAAGTCGGTGGCCTTCAGCCTGACCCTCCGGGCCGACGACCGCTCCCTCACCGGCGAGGAGGCGGACGAGGACGTGAAGGCCATCCTGGCCGCCCTGGAGAAAGAGCTGGGCGCGGTGCTCCGCTGACGAAATTTTCTCCGCTTCGCTCTTTACAAGCGGGGAAAAATGGGGTACAATAATTTGGTAGTTTACAGAAGGGAGGCGTAGCCCTATGGGAGAAGACCTGAGCTATACCCGGCGATTTTCCATCCAGCAGGACCGGGGGGAGGAGATCCGGCAGACCTTGAGCACCGTCTATGACGCGCTGCAAGAGAAGGGCTACAACCCCATCAACCAGATCGTGGGGTACATTCTCTCCGAGGACCCCACCTATATCACCAACCACAAGAACGCCCGCGCCCTGATCCGCAAGCTGGACCGGGACGAACTGCTCCAGGTACTGCTGAAAGCCTACCTGGCCGATTGAGGCAGACAAGGGGATGGGCCGATGGCCCGTCCCCTTGTTTTTTTCTCTGGAAAATGATATAATCAACTGACTGAAACCATTCCCCGGTTTTCACGCCGGGACGAGAGGAGGGACCGGGAAATGCGGCACAGGGGAAAAGCCCGTCTGGCGGCGCTGCTGCTGGGCCTGGTCCTGGCGCTCACCGGCTGCCTGGGCGGCGAGGCGGGGAATATGTTCGCCCTTCCCAAGCCCCCGGAGGACTACGGCAAGCTCAACGCCAAGCTCAACGAGATCCGCACCGCCATCGGCGGGGAGTCCATCGCCCCCCAGTCCGGCTCCAACGCCCAGACCGTCCAGCTCCAGGACCTGGACGGCGACGGGGTGCAGGAGTCCGCGGTGGCCTTTTTCCGGGTGCCGGAGGAGGAGCGGCCGCTGAAGCTCTACATCTTCGACCTCCAGGAGGACGGCAGCTACGGCGTGGACACCATCGTGGAGGGCGTGGGCAGCGCCATCTACTCGGTGAACTACGAGGACGTGGGCGGCGGCCCGCGGAAGGAGGTCATCGTCTCCTGGCAGATCTCCGGGGACGACCACTCCCTGGGCGTGTACAGCCTGGACGACCGGGAGGGCATCGAGCTTCTGTGGGTGGACAGCTATGCCCGCTTCAACCTCTCCGACCTGGACGGCGACGGGGAGCGGGAGGTCACCGTCCTGCACCTCCCCACCGCCGAGGACACCGCCGCCCGTGCCGACTACTTTGACTATGACGGCGCCGCCCTGGCCCGGAAGTCCACAGCGCCCCTCTCCGCCGGCATCAACGAGGTCAAGAGCCTCCGCAGCGGCGCGCTGGCCGGCGGCGTTCCCGCCGTCTTCGTCACCTCCGGCTTCCCCGACACCGCCGACCAGGTGGAGGACATCCTCTGCTTCCGGGACGGCGCGCTGACCAACATCACCCTGGACCGGGTCACCCTCCGCAGCGAGGCCACCATCCGCTCCTACACCGCCGTGGCCAGCACCGACATCGACCGGGACGGCGTTCTGGAGGTGCCCCAGCCCGTCCTCCTGCCTCGGGCAGCCGACTCCGCCGACGACTTCTGGCTGCTGCGCTGGCTCCAGTTTGACGAGACCGGCCAGTCCCACAAGGTCCTGACCACCTACCACAACGTCACCGACGGCTGGTATCTGGAGTTGCCGGACAGCTGGGCAGACCAGATCACCATCTCCCGCCGGGGTTCGGTGAGCGCCGGGGAGCGGGCGGTGGCGTTCTCCCTGCGCGGCGGCGAGACCTTCCTGATCCTCTACAAGTTCACCGGCACCAACCAGCAGAGCCGAGCCACCCAGGGGGATCGCCAGGTGGTGTTCAGCGACGCCTCCGCCACCTACGCCTATGAACTCCGGCCCCAGGTCTGGGACACCGGCCTGAGCCGGGAGGACATTGTCCAGCGCTTCCGCATCATCCGGACCGAGTGGTCCACGGAGAACTGAGAGAACAGGAGGACAGACCCGTGAAGAAGGTTTTGGTACTGGAGGACGAGGCCAACATCCGCAGCTTTGTGGTCATCAACCTGAAGCGCGCCGGCTACGAGACCATCGAGGCCGGCACCGGCGCGGAGGCCCTGGAGCAGCTCAAGCGCCACCCGGACATCCGGGTGGCCCTGCTGGACATCATGCTGCCCGACGAGATGGACGGCTTCGAGGTCTGCCGCCGCATCCGGGCCAGCAGCTCCAAGATCGGCATCATCATGCTCACCGCCCGCACCCAGGAGATGGACAAGGTCACCGGCCTGATGACCGGCGCGGACGACTACGTGACCAAGCCCTTTTCCCCGGCGGAACTCACCGCCCGTGTGGACGCCATCTGCCGCCGCATGGGGGACGACGCCCCCGCCGCGGATGCCGGCACCATCAGCGCGCCGCCCTTCCTGCTGAACACCCGCAACCGCACCCTGGAGAAAAACGGCCAGCGGGTGAAGCTCACCCAGGTGGAGTACGCCATCGTCAAGCTCTTCATGGACAACCCCGGCAAGGCCCTCTCCCGGGAGGAGATCCTCCGCTCGGTGTGGGGGGAGAAGTACTACGGCGAGCTGAAGATCGTGGATGTGAACATCCGCCGCCTGCGCCTGAAGATCGAGGACGACCCCCAGACGCCCACCTACATCACCACCGTCTGGGGCTACGGGTATAAGTGGGGTTTCTAAGCGCCGGATAACACCGCCGGATAACACGAAAGGGAAGGGGGGAGATACCCATGGAACCGCAGAAAAACGCCCGGCACCAGAGCATCCGCCGGCGGTGGATGACCAACTCCCTGGCCGCGGTGTTCTTCATCGTGGTCCTGGGCGTCGCCGCCTTCTCGGTGGCCATGTCCAGCTTCTACTACTCCACCATCGGCTCCGGCCTGGAGGCCCGGGCCAGCATGGCCACCAGCTCCTTCCGCAACTACACCGAGACGGAGTACAACTACCGCGCCGCCACCTACACCGCGGAGTTTGAGGAGAAGGGCAAGCTGGAGATCCAGTTCCTCAACCGCTACGGCCGCATCCAGTACTCCTCCTACGGCCTCACCGCCGGCACCACCCCCGGCACCCCGGACATCCAGGAGGCGCTGGAAAAGCAGACCCTCGCCAACTGGTCGGGCAACGACCCCAGCACCCGCGAGCACATCATGTGCGTCTCGTCCCCCATCGTCTACGACGGCACGGTGGTGGGCGTGGTGCGGCTGGTGACCTCCCTCCGGGTGGTGGACCGGCAGATCTTCATCGTCCTGGTCGCCGCCCTGGGCATCGGACTTCTCATGCTCCTGGTGGTCTACTTCTCCAACCTCTACTTCGTCCGCTCCATCGTGGAGCCGGTGACCGACATCACCGACATCGCCCAGCGCATCGCCTCGGGCAGCTACGGCATCCAGATGGAAAAGCGCTCCACAGACGAGATCGGCGACCTGGTGGACGCCATCAACGATATGTCGCTGAAGATCAACCAGTCGGAGAAGTTGAAGAGCGAGTTCATCTCCTCCGTCTCCCACGAGCTGCGCACCCCCCTCACCGCCATCAACGGCTGGGCCGAGACCATGGCCGGCGGGGAAGTCCGCGACCAGGAGGACATGAAAAAGGGCCTTGGCATCATCGTCTCCGAGGCCAAGCGCCTGACCAACATGGTGGAGGAATTGCTGGAATTCTCCCGCATTGAGGACGGCCGCTTCACCCTCTCCATCGAGCCGGTGGACATCAAGGCGGAACTGGAGGACGCGGTGTACACCTACCGGGAGTTCTTCCGCCGGGAGGGCATCACCCTCACCCACACCGACTGCGAGGAGGAATTCCCCCCCATCGAGGCAGACCCCCAGCGCCTGCGGCAGGTGTTCTGCAACCTCCTGGACAACGCCGCCAAGCACGGCGGCGTCGGCAGGCGCATCGAGACTGCCATCCATAAGGACGAGGAGGCCAACCAGGCGGTCATCACCATCCGGGACTACGGCCCCGGCATCCCGGAGGACGAGCTGCCCCACGTGAAATACAAGTTCTACAAAGGCTCCTCCAAAGCTCGGGGCAGCGGCATCGGCCTCGCCGTCTGCGACGAGATCGTCACCCGCCACGGCGGCACCATGGACCTCTCCAACGCCGAGGGCGGCGGCTGTCTGGTCACCATCCGCCTCCCCTTGGAGAGCGCCTGACCGATCGAATTTTTCCACAAAAAAGGACAGCGGGAACTCCCACTGTCCTCTTTTTGTCCTGCCCGCGCCGGACGGCTGTTACGCCGCCTGGGTGCGGCCGGTGCCCACCTCGGTGTCCCGGAACAGCAGGGAGATGCACCACAGGGCGGACAGACCCACCAGGGTGTAGATGATCCGGGCCAGGACGCTGGTGGCGCCGCCGCAGAGGAAGGCCACCGCGTCGAAACGGAACAGACCAACGCTGCCCCAGTTCAGACCGCCGACAATGGCCAGGAACAGGGCGATTTTGTCCAGTATCATACTTGTCTCCTCCTCCGTCTGGTTGGACAGCGGTAGTTTGCCCGAAGCGCCGGAAAAAATCCGGCCTGGGGTCTTCTATTTTCTTGAAAAATTTGTTATAATCAATGATGTATATGCACAGGGGAGGTGGAGACTGTGGCAGAGACCTTGGATTGGCGCGGCGCCGTTCCCGGCCTGGAGGTATTGGAGCGGGAACCCATGGACAGGCACACCACCTTCCGCATCGGCGGCCCGGCCCGATGGCTGCTCCTCCCCGGAGACGCCGCCCAGGCCGCCGCGGTCCTCCGGCTGTGCCGGGAGCGGGGGATCGTCCCCTTCTTCCTGGGCAACGGCTCCAACCTCCTGGTGGAGGACGACGGCTACGACGGGGTGATCCTCTCCACCGCCCGGCTGGACAAGACGGCCGGGGAGGGGGAGCGCCTCTACGCCGAGAGCGGCGTCTCTCTGGCGCGTCTGGCCGGACTGGCCGCGGACAGGGGCCTGGCCGGGCTGGCCTTCGCCTCCGGCATCCCCGGCAGCGTGGGCGGCGCGGCGCGGATGAACGCCGGCGCCTACGGCGGGGAGATGGCCCAGGTGATCGCCCGCGTGGACTGCCTGGACCCGGAGGGCCGGCCCAAGTCCCTCACCGGGGAGGAGTGCGGATTTGCCTACCGCCACAGCATTTTCTGCGACCGCCCCTGGCTGGTCACCGGCGTGTTGTTCACCTTGACGCCGGGCGACCCGGCGGCGATCCGGGCGGAGATGGCGGAGCTGAACCGTCGCCGCCGGGAGAAGCAGCCCCTGGAGTACCCCAGCGCCGGATCGACGTTCAAGCGCCCCCAGGGCCGCTTTGCCGCCGCCCTCATCGAGGAGTGCGGCCTGAAGGGACTGACCGTGGGCGGCGCCCAGGTGTCGGAAAAACACAGCGGCTTTGTGGTCAACCGCGGCGGCGCCACCTGCGCCGATGTGCTGACCCTCATGGACCGGGTGAAGGCCAGGGTGCTGGAGCAGACCGGCATCCTGCTGGAGCCGGAAGTGGAACTTCTGAAGTAAAAGGAGTGGGTGGATGTGGAATTTATCATCGTCTCCGGCCTGTCCGGCGCGGGCAAGAGCAAGGTGGCCTCCTTTTTGGAGGACATGGGCTTTTACTGCGTGGACAACCTGCCCGCCCCGCTCATCCCGCCCCTGGCCCAGCACTGTATGGCCAACGCCGGGAAATTCGACCGGGTCGCCCTGGTCATCGACATCCGCGGCGGCCACACCTTTGACTCCACCTTCGACGCCCTGGAGCAGTTGGAGACCATGAACTGCGCGTACAAAATTCTCTTCGTGGAGGCCAGTTCCGAGACCATCATCAAGCGCTACAAGGAGACCCGCCGGTCCCACCCCCTGTCCAAGGACGGGCTGACCCTCCCCCAGGCGGTGGAGGTGGAGCGCGCCGCCCTGGCGGAGGTGCGCCGCCGGGCGAAGTATATCCTGGACACCACCGCCCTGAGCACCGCCAAGCTGAAAGGGGAGATCGTCCGCCTCTTCGGGGAGCCGGGCGCCATGCCGGACATGGGCGTGAGCGTGGTCTCCTTCGGCTTCAAATACGGCATCCCCATCGAGGCCGACCTGGTCTTTGACGTGCGGTGCCTGCCCAACCCCTACTACATCGCCGAGCTGCGGGATCAAAACGGCCTGGACGAGGGCATTCAGAACTTCCTGTCCGGCTACCGCCAGTCCTCCGAGCTGGTCAAGCGCCTGGAGGACCTGCTGGCCTTTCTGCTGCCCCTCTACGTGGAGGAGGGCAAGACCGCCCTGGTCATCGCCGTGGGCTGCACCGGCGGGCGGCACCGCTCCGTCTACGTCACCCACGCCCTGGCCGAGACCATCCGGCAAAAGGGCTACCAGGTGAAGGAAAACCACCGGGACATGACCCGGGCGTAAAGGGGGCGGCGAGGATGAACCAGACCGCCGGCCCCAAGGTGGTGGCCATCGGCGGGGGAAACGGCCTTTCCACCATGCTCCGGGGCCTGAAAAGCCGGGTGAGCGACCTCACCGCCGTGGTCACCGTGGCCGATGACGGCGGCGGCTCCGGGGTGCTGCGCCAAGACCTGAATATGCCCCCGCCGGGGGATATCCGAAACTGCATGGAGGCCCTTGCCAGCGCCGAGGGGGTCATGGGCGAGCTGCTGTCCTACCGCTTCCCGGAGGGCGGCCTGGCCGGGCAGGCCTTCGGCAACCTCCTCCTGGCCGCCCTCAACGGCATCTCCGCCTCCTTCGACCAGGCGGTGGCCCGGATGAGCGAGGTGCTGGCCATCTCCGGCCGGGTGCTGCCGGTGACCAACGCCAACGTCCAGCTGGAGGCCGAGTTTGAAAACGACGCCAGGGTGCTGGGGGAGTCCCGCATCTGCGACTTCAAAAAGACCCAGGACTGCCGCATCCGCCGGGTGCGTCTCCTGCCCGGGGGAGCGCCCGCCCTGCCCGACGTGGTGGAGGCCATCCGCCGGGCGGACCTGATCCTCCTTGGCCCCGGCAGCCTCTACACCAGCGTCATTCCCAACCTCCTGGTGGACGGCGTGGACCGTGCCATCGCCCAGTCGGAGGCGCTGAAGGTCTACGTCTGCAACATCATGACCCAGGACGGGGAGACGGAGGAGATGACCGCCGCCGACCATGTGCTGGCCCTGATGGAGCACGGGTTGGAGGGGCTGGACGTGTGCCTTTGCAACAGCGCCGCCGTGCCCCCGCCGCTCCTGGAGCGCTACCGGGCGGAGGACGCCCGGCCCACGGTGGTGGACACACCCCGCCTGCAAGCGCTGGGGGTGGCGGTGGTGGAGGCGCCCTTGACCTCCCCCACCGCCCAGTATGCCCGCCACGACCCGGAGCGCCTTGCCCGTGCGGTGCTGGAGCTGTACCGCCAGCGCGGCCACACCAAGGTATTTTGACCGAGACAGAAAGAAGGGAAGTGCCCCATGACCTTTTCCGCCAGGGTAAAAGAGGAGCTGTGCCGCAAGCTGCCCTCTAAAAAATGCTGTCTCCTGGCCGAGTGCTACGGGGTGCTGCTCTTCTGCAACAACTGGAACCAGCGGGAGGCGCGGATCGTCACCGAGTCGGACGCCTTTGCCCGGCGGCTTCCCATCCTCTTCCGAAAGGCGTTTCGCATGGACTTTGACCAGCGGCCCCAGCCCGGCGAGACGGGCAAGCGGGTCTTTCTCATCACCCAGCCGGAAAAGCTCCAGGTCCTGGATCGGGCCTACGGCTGCGACAGCGGCCGGACGGTGAACCGCACGGTGAACTTCCCGGTGGTGGAGGAGGACTGCTGTAAGCTGGCCTTCTGCCGGGGCGCCTTTCTGGCCGGCGGGGCGGTGACCGACCCGGAGAAGGACTACCACCTGGAGTGGGTCACCGGCCACCTGGCCGTGAGCCGGGCGCTGCCCGTCCTCCTCCGGGAGCTGGGCTTTGACACCAAGCAGGCCACCCGCAAATCCAACTACGTCACCTACGTCAAGCACTCCGACACCCTGGCCGACCTGCTGGCCGCCCTGGGCGCGGGCGTCTCCTCCATGGAGGTCATCAACACCCGGATGGAGAAGGACATCCGCAACAAGGTGAACCGCCGGGTGAACTGCGACGCCCATAACGTGGACAAGGCGGTGCAGGCCGCCCAGGAGCAGATCGCCGCCATCCGGTCTCTGGAGCGGGCGGGGGTGCTGCCCACCCTGCCGGAAAAACTCCGGCAGACCGCCCGGCTGCGCCTGGAGATGCCGGAGTGTACCCTCTCCGAGCTGGCCCAGAGCTGCGACCCCCCGGTGAGCAAGTCCTGCCTCAACCACCGCCTGCGCAAACTGTTGGCCCTGGCCCAGGAGCGCGGAAACGCCTGAACCGATCTCCCTACGAAAGAAGTGACCCCCGTGGGCTTTTGCCATCTCCATGTGCATACGGAATACTCCCTGCTGGACGGGGTCTGCCGCATCGACAAGCTGGCCGACCGCCTCCAGGAGTTGGGCCAGAGCGCCATCGCCATCACCGACCACGGCAATATGTACGGCGTCATCGACTTCTACCGCGCCTGCAAAAAAGCCGGGATCCATCCGGTGATCGGCTGCGAGGTCTACGTCGCCCCCCGCACCCGCTTTGACAAGGACCACGCCCTGGACAGCGAGAGCCGCCACCTTGTCCTGCTGTGCGAGAACGAGACGGGCTACCGCAACCTCTCCTACATGGTCTCCATGGCCTATGTGGAGGGTTTTTACATCAAGCCCCGGATCGACCTGGACCTTCTGCGCGTCCACAGCGAGGGCTTGATCGCCCTGTCCGCCTGCCTGGCCGGGGAGCTGCCCCGGCTCCTGCGCGCCGGGGACTACGAGGCCGCCAAGGCCCACGCGTTGGAGATGGCGGAGTTGTTCGGCCCGGACCACTATTATCTGGAACTTCAGGACCACGGCATCCAGGCCCAGCGGGAGGTGGCCCAGGGGATCCTGCGCATCCACGACGAGACCGGCCTGCCCCTGGTGGTCACCAACGACGCCCACTACCTGCGCCGGGAGGACGCCGCCACCCAGGACGTGCTCATGTGCGTCCAGATGGGCAAGACGGTGGACGACCCCAACCGCATGAAGTTCGAGACGGAGGAGTTCTACCTCAAGAGCGAGGAGGAGATGGCCTCCCTCTTTCCCGACTACCCCGAGGCGGTGAGCAACACCGAGAAGATCGCCCGGATGTGCCGGCTGGAGTTCACCTTCGGCCAGCACCACCTGCCCCAGTTCCAGCTGCCGGAAGGGTACACCGACAGCTGGGACTACTTCCGCGACCTCTGCGCCCGGGGCTTTGCCGCCCGCTATCCCGACCAGCCCCAGGCGTACCGGGAGCGGCTGGACTACGAGATGGGGGTCATCCGGGAGATGGGGTTTGTGGACTACTTCCTCATCGTCTCCGACTTCATCGGCTACGCCAAGGCCCAGGGCATCCCCGTGGGCCCCGGCCGCGGCTCGGCGGCGGGGAGCATCGTCAGCTACTGCCTGCGCATCACGGAAGTGGACCCCATGAAGTACGACCTGGTCTTCGAGCGCTTCCTGAACCCCGGCCGGGTGACCATGCCGGATATCGACACGGACTTCTGCATCCGCCGCCGCCAGGAGGTCATCGACTATGTCTCCCGGAAATACGGCGCCGACCGGGTGACCCAGATCGTCACCTTCGGCACCCTGAAGGCACGGGCCGCCATCCGGGACGTGGGCCGGGCGCTGAGCTTCCCCTACGCCGAGGTGGACGCCATCGCCAAGGAAGTCCCCTTCGCCCTGGGTATGACCCTGGAAAACGCCCTCAAACTCTCCAAGCCCCTCCGGGAGCGCTACGAGGGCGACGAGCGGGTGCGTAAGCTGGTGGACACCGCCATGGCGGTGGAGGGGATGCCCCGGAACACCTCCACCCACGCCGCCGGCGTGGTCATCACCGGCCGGCCGGTCTACGAGTACGTCCCCCTGGCCACCAACGACGGCGTGCCCGTCACCCAGTACACCATGACCACCATCGAGGAGCTGGGCCTTCTGAAGATGGACTTTCTGGGCCTTCGGAACATCACCATCCTGGACGACGCCGTCCAGATGGTCCGCCGGGACGACCCGACCTTTTCCCTGGATCAGATCCGGGAGGACGACAGGGACGTCTACGAGATGCTGGGCCAGGGCAAGACCGCCGGGGTGTTCCAGATGGAGTCCGCGGGGATGACCGGGGTGTGCGTGGGCCTCAAGCCCCAGAACATCGAGGACATCACCGCCATCATCGCCCTCTACCGCCCCGGCCCCATGGACTCCATCCCCAAGTTCATCGCCTGCAAGCAGGACCCCAAGCTCATCCGCTACCGCCACCCCGCCCTGGAACCCATCCTCTCCGTGACCTACGGCTGCATCGTCTACCAGGAGCAGGTCATCGAGATCTTCCGCAAGCTGGGGGGCTACTCCGCCGCCCAGGCGGACATGGTGCGCCGGGCCATCTCCAAGAAAAAACGCGCCCAGATCGAGGCGGAAAAGGAGTTCTTTGTCCACGGCGACCCATCCCGCGGCATCCCCGGCTGCGTGAAAAACGGCGTTCCCGCCGACGTGGGCGAGGCCATCTACGACGAGATCGAGGACTTTGCCGAGTACGCCTTCAACAAGGCCCACGCCGTAAGCTACGCCGTGGTGGCCTACCAGACCGCCTGGTTCAAGCGCCACTACCCCCGGCAGTATATGGCCGCCCTCCTCACCTCCGTGCTGGACAGCCAGGACAAGGTGGCGGAGTATATCGCCGAGTGTAAGGAGCTGGGCATCGCCCTGCTGCCCCCGGACGTGAACCGCTCCGGGGCGGAGTTCACCGTCTCGGGCAAGGACATCCGCTTCGGCCTGGCCGCCCTGAAGGGGGTGGGCATGGGCTTCACCCAGCAGGTGCTGGCCGAGCGGGAGGCCCACGGCCCCTTCCGCTCCTTCACCGACTTCTGCGCCCGGATGTACGATTTCGATTTGAACCGCCGGGTGCTGGAGAGCCTGATCCGCTCCGGCGCCTTTGACTCCACCGGCGCCCGGCGCAGCCAGCTCATGGCCGTGTGCGACCAGGTGACCGGCGTGGTGGCTGACGCCCACAAGCAGAGCCTGGAGGGTCAGTTTGACCTCTTCGGCGGCGGGGGAGAGGACAGGGTGACGGTGCCGGAGATCGCCCTGCCCGACCTGCCGGAGTACACCCAGCGGGAGCGGATGCTCATGGAGCGGGAGGTCACCGGCCTCTACCTCTCCGGCCACCCCATGGACGAGTACCGCGCCGCCGCCCGTGCCCAGAACGCCCAGCCCATCGGCCCCATCCTGGCCGACTTCGCTCGGGAGGAGGGGCCGCAGCGCTACCGGGACGAGCAGCAGGTGACCCTGGCGGGGATCGTCACGGCGGTGAAGACCAAGACCACCAAGAACAACTCCCTCATGGCCTACGTCACCCTGGAGGACGACACCGGGGCCATGGAGCTGCTGGTCTTCTCCCGCACCCTCAACACCTCTGGCAGCTACCTCAAGGCCAATTTCCCCGTGGCGGTGACGGGCAAGCTCTCCGTCCGGGACGAGAAAGCCCCCCAGCTCCTCTGCGACCGGGTGACCCCCCTGGAAAACAGCGCGGCGGCAGGGGAGAGCGCCCCCGCGGAACCCGCGGCGGACCAGAAGCTCTTTCTGCGCCTGCGCGGCGCGGACGACCCCCATCTGGAGCGGGTGCGCTGTCTCTTCTCCCTCTTCCCCGGCAACAGCCCCGTGGTGCTCTACCTGGCCCAGGAGGACAAACGCCTGGGGGCGGCCTGCCAGCTCCACCCGTCCCTTCTGAAGGAGCTGCGGGAGGTTTTGGGGGAGGAAAACGTGGTGCTGAAAGCGGCAAAGGGGGCGGCGCGATGAAAAAGCTAGGCTCCCTGCTCCTGCACCGGGTACCCCTCACCGCCCTGGGCATCCTGCTGCAACTGGCCGTCCTGGTGCTGATGATGGTGCGGTTCAGCGAGTACTTCATTCCGTTTTACTGGGCGGTGGTGCTGCTGTCTATGGTGGCGGTGGTGTGGATCATCTCCAGCGAGGCCAACAACGGCTATAAGATCGCCTGGATCGTGCTGATCTTGTCCTTCCCCGTCTTCGGCGGGGTGATCTACCTCCTGAGCCGGCGCGACCGCTTCACCCCCGGCAACCGCCGCCGCCTCCAGGACATGGAGCGGGCCATGGAGGAGACGCTGGCGCCCGACTACCACAGCGACTGGGTCACCCAGGAGCTTGGCCCGGTGGCGGGCGGGCAGGTCCAATATCTGGAGCGCTACGGCTACTGCCCGGCCTATCCGGATACCAAATGCACCTACTACGCCCTGGGCGACGACTGCCTGGAACCCCTCCTGGAGGCCCTGCGCGGCGCGGAGCGCTACATCTTCCTGGAGTTCTTCATTATCGCCCCAGGGGTCTTCTGGGACGCGGTGCTGGACGTGCTGAAGGAGAAAGCCCGCCAAGGGGTGGACGTGCGGGTGATCTACGACGACCTGGGCTGCGTGTCCCTGCCCAGCCACTACGACCAGGAACTCACCGGCTGGGGCATCCAGTGCCGGGCGTTCAACCGTTTCATCCCGGTGGTGTCCGCCCTGATGAACAACCGGGACCACCGGAAGATCTGCTGTGTGGACGGCAAGGTCGCCTTCACCGGCGGCGTGAACCTGGCCGATGAGTATATCAACCAAAAGGTGCGCTTTGGCCACTGGAAGGACAGCGCCATCCGCCTGGAGGGGCCGGGGTGCTGGTCCATGGCGGTGATGTTCCTCACCCTCTGGGGCTTTATCGAGAAGCGCCAGGAGAGCCTGGAACCCTACCGGCCCAAGGACGTCCCCACCTTTCCGGACAGCGGCTGGGTCCAGCCCTACACCGACTGCCCCTGGAACAGCGAGCGGGTGGCCGAGACCGTCTACCTCAACCTCATCAGCAAGGCCCAGGACTATATCTACATCATGACGCCCTACCTCATCATCGACGAGAACCTGAACACCGCCCTCATCTCGGCGGCCAAGGCGGGGGTGGACGTGCGCATCATGACCCCCCACATCCCGGACAAGAAGACCGTCTTTCTCCTGACTCGGGCGCACTACGAACCCCTCATCCGCGGCGGCGTGAAGATCTACGAGTACACCCCCGGCTTTCTCCACGCCAAGTCCTTCGCCGTGGACGACCGCTTCGCCACGGTGGGGTCGGTGAACCTGGACTACCGCAGCCTGTTTCTCCACTTTGAAAACGGCGCGCTGCTCCTGGATAGCCCCGCGGTGCAGGATGTGAAATCGGATTTTCTGACCACGCTGGAGCGGTGCCAACCCTATACCCTGGCCGACTGCCAGAGGGTCCGCTGGCCCACTCGGGTATTCCGCTGCCTGCTGCGGATCTTCGCCCCGCTGCTGTGAGAAAGGAGGCGCTGGCCATGGAGCGACGCAAGACCCCCTATCCCCGCCGGGAGCTGACGGCGGAGGGGGAGACCACCCTGCTGCCCTTCCTGCTGGAGGCGGTGCGCGGCAAGTCGAGAAACGCGGTAAAGGGCCTTTTGACCCACCGGCAGGTGCTGGTGGACGGGGCGGTCTGCACCCGCCACGACACGCCCCTGCGCCCCGGCAGCCGGGTGACCATCCTGCCCCCGGACGACCCCGCTCCCGCCGACCTGCCCTTTCCCATCTGCTATGAGGATGAATATCTCTTGGCCATCGAAAAGCCCGCCGGCCTCCTGTCCGTGGCCAGCGACAGGGAGCGGGAGCGCACCGCCTGGCGCATGACGAGAGACGCCCTGCGCCTCCGGGAACCCGACAGCCGTCTCTTCGTGGTCCACCGCCTGGATCAGGACACCTCCGGCCTGCTCCTCTTCGCCAAGAGCGAGGGGGTGAAAGACGCCCTCCAGGAGAACTGGGAGGCCCTGGTGCAGGAGCGGGGCTACCTGGCGGTGGCGGAGGGCCGTCCCCCCCAGGCCCAGGGGGTGATCCGGAGCTACCTCCGGGAGACCAAGACCCACCTGGTCTACTCCACCGACCGCCCTGGGCCGGACGCCAAGGAGGCCATCACCGAGTACCAGGTGCGCAAGACCAACGGGACGTACACCCTCCTGGAGCTGTTCCTCCAGACCGGCCGGAAAAACCAGATCCGGGTCCACCTGAAGGACCTGGGCTGCCCGGTGGTGGGGGATAGGCGCTACGGCGGGGCAAAAAGCCCCATCGGCAGGCTCTGCCTCCACGCCCACCGCCTGACCTTTACCCACCCCGTCACCGGCCAGACCGTGGCCCTGCGCTCCCGCAAGCCCCGGGATTTCAACCGCCTGTTCCGGGAGGAGGTGTAGTCCCCGTGGCGCTTACCGCGATCCTTTTCCCACTGGCGTCGGTCGCCGTCGTCCTTGTCATCGTCATCGCCATCACCCGCCATTGACCCGAACACAGCACAGCGGCCCAGGAGCTATCCTGGGCCGCTGTGTTTATCGCGCTCTTTTTTTCCTCCTTTTTTTCGCGCCGCGTACCACAAGGAGCAGGGCGATCAGCAGCGCGGCCGCCGCCAGTAGGACAGGGAGGAGGCGCCCCATGGGCGCGGGGGCCACCCGGAAGACCCCGGAGGTCCCGGTCATGGTCAGGCAGAGGTAGCTGCCGTTCACCGTGGCCTCCCGCCGCTGCCAGGCGCCGTCCACCAGCTGCCACACCGCCGCCCGCTTGCCCTGCTGGTTCAGCAGGCGCACCGGGACGGTGGCGGAGCCATCCAGATCGGCGCCCGTGAGGGTCACCTCCCAGACCTGACCGTCCGCCTCGCCGGCGGGGACCTCCCCCTGGGCGGGCTGGACGGTGAGGCGGGCGTCCTGGGTGAACTGCCCCTCCGCCAGGGCAAGGGCCAGATCCCCCTCCGCCTCCTGGCTGGCCACCAGGGTGACCCAGGGGGTGTAGACGGCTTCCAGGGTGAGGTCGGAGTGGACGCCCTGGGGGTCAAAATCGGGCCACATCCCGTAGTACCCCTCCCGTTCCGGGGGCTGGGGCAGGTCGATGGTACTTAGATCATCTCCGTACTGGAAAGGGATGGTCTGCACCGTCTCGCCGTCCACCGTAAGGGTGATGGCAAAGGAGCAGAAGTCCGCCGGGGCGCTTTCCTCCCCCTGGAGGGCGTCGGGGGGAGCGCTCTGGGCGACCCCGGTGTAGCTCACCCCGTCGATCCCCGCCGTGCCGGTGTCCAGAAAGAGGTTGTCACGCACTTCTCCGGCCTCCAGGTCGGCGTCTCCGGCGATGCTGCCCAGGTATTCCGTGCCGCCATCCAGGGAGGGGATGGCCCGGCAGCCGGTGATTCTATTGCCCCAGCCGACGATGCCGCCCACGTACTCCGTCCCGGACAGGGCGCACTTGGCCCAGCAGCCCCGGACGGCGGCGTCGGCGTACCCGGCCACGCCGCCCACATAGCTGTCGCTGCCGGTGACCGGGCCGTAGTTTTGGCACCCGATGGCGGTGCCCAGATCCATCCGGCCTACCAGGCCGCCCACGCAGTCCCGGCGGGCTTCCACCGCGCCCCGGTTCACGCAGTCCTGGACGATGGCCTTCAACTCATAGGTGCTGCCAAAGCGGAAACGCTCCACGTCGTCCTCCGGATCCAGGCTGTACTCCACCGCCACCGCGCCGGCCACGCCGCCCACGTTGCGGTCGCCCTCCACCGGGCCGGTGTTTACGCCGCCGCGCACCTTGCCCAGCCGGGTGCCGTTCACGTCCTCCTCGGAGACGTCGCCAAAAAGGTCCTCCGTGGTCTCCACCGTCCCGGCGCTGTCCAGGGTGTCGATCATCAGCCCCAGCACCTTGTTCATCTGCCGGTTGATGGCCCGGAGGTCGCTCTCCAGCGTGGCCCCGGCGTTGTCCACGGTGGAGCGCAGGTCGGTGAGGTTTTGGGAGAGGTCGGTCAGAGAGGTGTAGAGGGCGTTGCTCTCCTCCTGGGTGTCCTGGCCCAGAGGGGTGAGCTGGACGTTCCCGTCCCGGGATAGCTGCTGGGTAACTGTCTTCAAGGTGTCAAAGGCGGCGCGGAGGTCGGCGGCGGCGTCCGCGCCGGTGTCCGCCGCGGCGGAGAAGCTGTCGGCGGAATTTCCCAAGGTCTGGGCAGCGTCCTCGGCGGAGGAGAGGGCGTTCTTCAGCGCGCCGGTGGCGGCGGTCAGGTCACCGGCCGCCTGGGTGAGGTCGTCCAGGGCGATCCCCGCGTCGTCCAGCCCGGCGCGGAGGGCGTCCCAGTCCAAATTTATGTTGTCCAGGATGGTGTCCAGCGCCAGCCCCGCCTGGTCCAGGGCGTCCCCGGCGCTTCCCAGGGCGGTGCGGATGCCCTGCACCGCCTGGATGGCGTCGGGGATGCCGGAGAGCTGTCCGGCGTTCAGCGCCCGTTCCAGAGCATCCAGGGCGGAGCGGGCGCCCCGCATACTCGCCCCCAGGTCCCGAAGGGCGGCGAACAGCCGCCGCGCCGCGGCCCGGGCAGCTGTCTGGTCGTGGAGGATGAGGGCGTCTTGCAGCTCCTTAGCCGCCTGCCGAAGGGATCGGGCGGCATTGCCCAGAGAGGCGCCCAACTGCCCCAGGGTGTCGGAGGCGTCTCCCAATTGGGTGAGAGCGTCGCCGGTCTGAGAGCCGACGTCGGCCAGGCGATCTAACCCATCCCGGAGCTGGCCGCCCAGCGTCTCCAGCTTGCCGGAGGCGTCGGACAGGCTGTCCAGGGCGGGGGAGAGGCCGTCCAGCGCGGCGGTGAGGGCGGTGGAGAGGGTGTTGATGGCGTCCACATCCGTGTCCACATTGTCGGATGCCTGATCCAGCAGGGCCTTGGTGTGGTCCCGGGCGTCTCCGGCGGTCTGGCCCAGGTCGGCCAGGCGCTGGGAGAGCTGCGCCCGGTTGGACCCGGCGTGGTCCAGCGCCCGATCCACCAGGGTGTTCAGGGTGTTCAGCTCCTGGCGCAGCTGGGTCAGGGTGTCCGTTCCGGCGTTGAGCACCACGTCCGGCTCCGCCTGGCCCACGATGCCGCCCACGTCCTTGCGCCCGTAGATGGCCGCGCGGTTGGTGCAGTCGGCCAGGTATCCCGCCTGGCGGCCGGCGATGCCGCCCACGTTATAGCCCACGTGGGGGTAGCCCACCGCGCCGTCGTTGACGCAGCTCTGGATGACGCCGTTGGAGTACCCGGCGATGCCGCCGGTGTCCGAGTGGTTGGAGAAGAGACCCTCTCCCTCGCCGGAGGTGTCGGGGGAGGCGATCTGCTCCAGGGCGCTCCCGGTCACCGCTGCTTTGGTGCTGGGGGCGGAGGTGTTCACCTCGGCGTCGCTCCGGCATTTGAGCAGGACGCCCTGGTTCCGCCCGGCGATCCCGCCGGTGCAGGTCTCCCCGGAGACGGTGCCGGAGACTTCGCCGCCGCCGATCTCGCCGGAGGTCAGGTTTTCCCCCACCAGACCGCCCACGGCGGTCTCCCCGGCCACCGCGCCGTGAAAGGCGCAGTTCTCCAGGGACCCGGCGTTGCTCCCCACCAGACCACCCACCGTCCCGGCGCTGCCGCCAGGGGTTACCTGGCCGGAGACGGAGAGATTCCGGATCACCGCCCCGGCCTGGACAGAGCGGAAGAGGCCCATACGGGAGCCGTCGGCGGTAATTCGCAGGCCGGTGATGGCGTGCCCCTGCCCCAGGAAGGTACCGCCGAAGGTCGGAACAGGGGAGAACGCCCGGCCGGTCAAATCAATGTCGCCGGTGAGGGCGAAGGTCTTGCCCTGAGACCAGGCGTCCAGGGCGCAGTTGCGGGCAAAGTCCATCAAGTCCTCCGGGGTGGAGATCTCTATGGTCTGGCCCGTCTCTTCCGCCGCCAGAGCGGGGAGGGGCAGCGCCCCCGCCAGCATCCAGAGGGCCAGCAGGAGGGCCTGGAGTTTACAGAGTTTCCGCTTCATCGCCCGCGCCCTCCTTTCCGTCCGCCGTGGGAAGTTCCTCCGCCCCGGGAGGCGGCGCCTCCGAACCCCACCGCGGTTTGCCGGACACCACCGCGGCGTTCACCGAGCCGATGACGGTGCCGTTGAAGTCGGCGTCCACGATGCCGGAGACGTAGCCGCTGATGTGCCCGTTGAGGCGGGTGGTGCCGGACACGGCCTGGATGGGCAGGCGGGTCTTCAAGGTGAAGGCGGTCTTTTCAATGATGACATCCCCCAGCAGCAACAGCTGCGGCAGGACGCACATGACAAGGAAGATGGAGATGATGGTGCCGCGCCCCAGACACACGCCGATGGAGGCGATGGCGGGGCTGGAGGAGAGGAAGCCGATCAAAATGCCCGCGGAGGCCAGGATGGTGCCGGAGGTGACGATGGTGGGAAACGCCTCGTTGAGGGACTCCACCACCGCGTCCTTCAGGGGCATGACCTTCTTCAGCTCGCTGTACCGGGAGGCGATGACGATGGCGTAGTCGATGTTGGCGCCCATCTGGATGGAGCTGACCACTAAGTAGCTGAGGAAGAACAGCGGGTCGTTCTGGAGGAAGGGGAAGGAGAAGTTGATCCACACGCTCCCCTGGATGACCAGAATGAGCAGCACCGGAAGCCCGGCGGACTGGAAGGTGAACATGAGTACCAGAACCACGAAGACGATGGTGAGGATGCTGATGAGCAGGTTGTCGTTGACGAAGGAGGAGGACAGGTCGTAGTCGCTGGTGGAGTTGCCCACCAGGAGGTAGTCGTCGTAGTACCGCCCCGCCATCTGGTGGAGGGTATCCAGAAGCGCGAAGGTCTCCTCCCCCTCCTCCGGCACGGCCAGCTGGAGGACCAGGCGGCTGTACGTCTCCCCCTGGAGCTGGAGCTTGGCGTCGGAGAGCTGGACGTAGAGGTCGTCGATCTCGGCGGACAGGTCCTCGTCCAGGGTGACATAGCCCTCCTCCATCTGGTCGTGGAGGAAGAGGAACATATCGATGAGAGGCACGCTGTAACTGTCCACCCCGGAGACCAGCTGTCCGTAGGTCTCCTGGTTCACGGCGTAGGCGGAGTAGAGCAGCCGGGCGGCCTCGATGTCCAGGTCGGCCATCTCGGCGAACTGCCGGGGGGTGAGCCGGTCGGTGAGGACGTAGCCGTCCTTGGCCTCCACGTTGGCCAGGCCCAGCACCGACTCCACCTGTGGCAGGGCCTCCAGGTCCCGGAGGAGCTTGCCCTCCTTGTCGTAGTCCCCGGTGGGCACCAGCATGGCCAGGGTATTCTGCGCGCCAAAGGCGCCGTCCACCTTCTCCTGGGCGATCTGGCTGTCATTCTTGCTGAAGGTGGACAGCCCCGTCTCGCCGTAGGCGTAGGGGCAGCGGTTGGAGCAGAAGAAAGCGCCCACCAGCACCGCCAAAAAGATGGGCGGCAGCACGAACCGCAGCTTCAGCACCAGCTTGCCCCAGAGGGTGATCTTGGGGACAAAGCTGCGGTGGTGGGTGCGGTCGATGAGGGGACTGAAGCTCATGAGCAGCCCGGGCATGAAGGTAAAGACCGACAGCAGGCTCAAAATGATGGCCTTCATCAGCACAAAGCCCAGATCTTTACCGATGCCGAACTGCATAAAGCACATGGCGCCCAGGCCGGAGAGGGTGGTGAGCGAGCTTCCCGCGATCTCCGGGATGGCCTTGCTCAGCGCGGTGATCACCGCCTCCCGGGCGTCCAGGCGCACCCGCTCCTCGGTGTAGCGGTGGCAGAGGATGATGGCGTAGTCGATGGCCAGGGCCAGTTGGAGCACCACCGCCACCGAGTTGGACACGAAGGAGATCTCCCCCAGCAAAAAGTTGGTGCCCTTGTTGAGCAGGGCGGCCAGGCCGAAGGTGAGCACCATCACGGGGATCTCCATATAGGTCTGGGAGGTGAACAGCAGCACCAGCAAAATGATGACCACCGCCACCACCATGACCACCTGCATCTCCGCGTCCAGGCTGGCGGAATCGGAGGCGCCGGTGTCCCCGGTGACGTAGAGGTCGTAGCCGCCTAGGGTCTCCTTTACCTGTTCCAACGCGTCCAGGCTCACCGGATCCTCCGCCGTGCCGTCGTAGGTGATGGAGAAGAGCGCCGCGCCGGTCTGGTAGTGGTCGGCGGTTTCGTCAAACTCCACCGACTTGACCCCATCCAGCCGCTCCAGCTGTGTGGCCAGATCCTCCGCCTGGGCGTAGGAGATGTTGTCCACCATGATCCGGTTGGTGCCGAAGGTGACAAACTCCTCGTCCATCTTCGTCAGGCCCTGCCTGGTCTCGGTGTCGGCAGGGAGGTAGCTGGTCAGGTCGTTGTTCACCCGCACCCAGCCGCTGGCGAACACGCAGAAGATGGCGAGGCCTATGTAGAGCAGATAAAAGGCCTTGCGTTTGTCCACGATAAAGGTGGCGAGTTTTTCCATGGGGTTCTTCCCGCCGCCGCTTTTTTCCGCCTCATTCATCTGTGCGCCACATCCTTTCCCCAAGCTTTTGCCCCAGGTGGGGAAGTCATTCAAGGGTATTCTAGTCCTGTGAAAAGGAGATGTCAAGCAAAAGCCGGATGGCGGCATTGGCCGCCATCCGGCGAAGGTTGCGAGGAAAAATTTCCATCAGGACAGAAGGATGCGGTCGTTGTCCAGATCCTTGCCCGAACCCAGGCGGAACTGGGCCAGCAGGTCGGAGACGGTCATCTTGGCCCGGGTCTCGCCGGACACGTCCAGCACGATGTTCCCGCCGTCCATCATCAGCGTGCGGTTGCCCAGCTCCAGGGCCTGGTGCATATTGTGGGTCACCATGAGGGTGGTGATGTGGTATTGCTCCACCGTGTTTTTGGTGATCTCCAGCACCTTTTCCGCCGTGGCCGGGTCCAGGGCCGCGGTGTGCTCGTCCAGCATCAGGAGCTTGGGCGGGCAGAAGGTGGCCATGAGCAGGGTGAGGGCCTGGCGCTGTCCGCCGGAGAGCAGCCCCACCGGCTGGCGCATCCGATCCTCCAGCCCCATACCCAGCAGGGCCAGCCGCTCCCGGAAGACCGCCCGGTCCGCCCGGGTGATGTGGCTGAGCCAACCGCCCCGGCCGGAGGCCATAGACAGGTTCTCCTCGATGGTCATGTGGGGGGCGGAACCCCGCATGGGATCCTGGAACAGCCGCCCGATGTTCTTGGAGCGCTTGTGGGAGGGGACGAAGGTGATGTCGCGGCCGTCCAGGGTGATGGAGCCGGTGTCCGCCATAAAGTCCCCGGCGATGGCGTTGAAGAGGGTGGACTTGCCCGCGCCGTTGGAGCCGATGATGGTGACGAAATCCCCCGGAAGCAGGTGGAGGTTCAGGTCGTGGATGGCGGTCTTCTCGTTCACCGTGCCGGGGTTGAAGGTCTTGGAGAGGTGTTCGATCTTCAGCATCCCTCACCCCTCCTTTCCCGCCGTCTCCCGGCCCTTGGCGGGGAAGAGCCGCGGGAAGCGGACGCTGAGCTGCCGGGCGATCTCCGGCGAGCGGCTCTTCAGGTAGGGCAGGAAGATAGCCAGCACCACGATGATGGAGGAGACCAGCTTCAGCATGAAGCCCGGCATATTGAACCGCAGGGCGATGGTGTACACCAGCCGGAAGATGAAGGAGCCGACGAGCATTCCCACCGCCCGGATGGGGATGCCGCCCCGGCCCATGAGGGTACGGCCGATGAGCAGGGAGGCCAGGGCGATGGTGAGCATCCCGGAGCCGATGTCGATGTTCACCGACTTCTGGCTCTGGGCCAGCAGACACCCCGACAGGCCCGTGAGGGAGTTGGACAGGCACAGCCCCACGGTGGTGGTGAAGATGGGGCTGACAGAGGAGGAGCGCACCATGTCCGGGTTGTCCCCGGTGGCCTGGATGGAAAGGCCCAGCTTGGTCTTCAGGAAGAGTACCAGAATGACCAGCATCAGCGCCACCGCCGCGATCACGGTGAGCAGGTCGTACTGCCCGGCCAGGGGGGTGTTGGCCAGGGCGCTCTTGGCCATGGTGAACACGGTGGTGGTCTTGTTCATGTTGAGCAGGGAGGAGCCGCCCATGATGGCGATGTTGATGGAGTAGAGCCCGGTGTTGACGATGATGCCGGCCAGGAGGCTGTCCACCCCCATCCGGGTCTGCAAAAAGGCGGTGACAAACCCGGAGCACATCCCAGCCAGCATGGCCGCCGGGATGGACAGCAGGGGGTGGCCGGAGATGGCGACCACCGCGCCCACCGCCGCGCCCAGGGTGAAGCACCCGTCGGTGGACAGGTCGCAGACGTTGAGCATGGAGTAGCTCAAGAAGAGGGCCAGCGTGGTCAGCGAGCAGATCAGCCCCAGCTCCAGCGCGGTCTGGCCCAGGCCCAGGACGGCCAACAGGTCCATGGGAGTTCCCTCCTTATCAAAATGGGGGGCGGGAGTTCGTTCCCGCCCCCCTCAGGTCTTATGCTTGCGAATTACTGGGCGTCCCCAAAGCTCTCGGCGGTGGTGATCTCCTTCACCTCGGTGCAGAAGGGGGCGATGACGCTCTTGACGGACTCAAAGTCCAGGTTCAGGGCCGCGCAGGTCTCGGTGTTCACGGTGGCGGTGCCGTTGTCGAAGGTCATAACGGGGGTGGTGGCGGGGTCAGCCCCGTCCAGGAGGATGGAGGCGACCATCTTAGCGGTCTCCACGCCCAGGTTGGCGTAGTCCACACCGTAACCCAGGAACGCGCCGTTGAGGGCGAAGGAGTCCGCGCCGGTGTAGTGGGGGATGCCCGCGGCGGCCAGATCCTCGTAGATGGACAGCTCGGCGGTCATGATGGTGTTGTCGGAGGCGGTGAAGATGGCGTCCACGCCGTCGGCGATCAGCGCCTGGGCGGCCAGCTTGACCTCGTCCACGGTGGTGCCGGTGCGCTCCACGTACTCCACGCCCTTGGCGTCCAGATACTCCTTAGCCTGGGCCACGGGGGTGGTGGAGGAGTCCTGGCCCTGGTCGTACAGCAGCCCGACCTTGTCAGCCAGGGGGTCAACGGCGAAGATGAGGTTCATCACGGCGTTGGTGTCCAGGTAGTCGGAGGTGCCGGTGATGTTGGCGCCGGGGGCCTCCAGGGAGTCCACCAGCTGGGCGCTCACGGGGTCGGAGACGGCGGAGAACACCACGGGGATCTGGTTGTCCTCGGTGGCGGCCTGCATCTTCATCGCCACGGGGGTGGCCACGCCCACCATCAGGTCCACATCGTCGGCGATGAAGTTCTGGATGATCTGCTCCATCACCGCGTCGTCGGCGTTGCAGTTGTCGTAGTCCACCTCAAAGGTGACGCCGCGCTCCTCGCCGATAGCGGCGAGCTGGTTCTGGATGTTCTCCACGATCTGGTTCAGAGAGGCGTCGTCCACGTAGTTGCAGAGGCCGATCTTATAGGTGGTGGCGCCGTCGGCGGTGGCGGCGTCGCTGGGGGCGGCGCTTTCGGCGGGCGCCTTGTCGCCGCCGCAGGCGGCCAGGGCCAGGACCAGGACAAGGGACAGGGACAGGGCCAGGAATTTGCGAAGAACGTTGCGCTTTTTCATGATAGTTACCTCCAATTTTTTTGATTTGGGCGGCAGATGGAGGGCGAAACCTTGCCGGAGTTTGCCGAGAAACAAAAAAGCTCTTGCCCCGACCATGGGACAAAAGCTCTTGCTCCTGCGATACCACCCAAATTGGCGTCCGGAGACGCCCACTCGCTTTCGAGTACCATCATACTCGACCCCGCGCTCTAACGGGAGGGGACCCGTCGGGAACTACTAGGCGATCTCAAAACCTCGCCGTTCAGCCCGCCCTCGGAAGGCCATTCCCCAGCCGCCTCACGCCCCGCTCACACCGTCCGGGACTCGCTACGGCTCAGCTTTTCGCTGGGTACTTTACTTCCTCATCGGTTTGCCGTATTCAAATCATTACCCGCATTATATGCGCCTCGCGGCGGTTTGTCAAGTCCCCTTTGCAACTTTTTTTCGCCAGGGCAGGAAGGACAGCTTGGTCTCGGAGAGGATGATGGCGAAGAAGATGACGGCAAAGCCGGCGTACATGGCCGGGGTGGGCCGCTCGTTGCCGAAGAGGACGGAGAACAGCACCCCGAAGGGCGCCTCCAGACTGAGCAGCACCGCCGCCGCGGCGGGGGGCGTCCGGGCCTGGCCGATGTTTTGGAACAGGAGCGCCAGGGCGGTGGCGAACACCGCCAGATACCCGATGCGCAGCAGGTCGGCAGGGGGGAGGGCCTGGGTGGGCGTCTCCCCGGTGAACAGCACCCCCACCCAGGAGGTGAGCGCCATGGTGGCGAACTGGAGGATGGTGAGCAGGATCACATCGGACTTTTCCGCGTACCGGGGCACCGCCAAAATGTGCAGGGCGAACATCACGCCGCCCAGCATGGTGAGCACGTCGCCGCCCACCAGGCTGGTCTCGCCGCCCAGGGAGACAAGCCCCACCCCCGCCACGCACAGCACGGCGGCGGTCACGTTGTAGAGGTCAGGCCGTTTGTGGAACAAGAGCCAGGAGAAAAAGGGCACCAGGACGCAGTAGATCCCGGTGAAAAAGGCGTTTTTCCCCGGCGTCGTCCCCTGGAGCGGCCCCAGGCCGTCCAGGCCGTAGGTCTGGAAGATGTACGCCGCCTCCATGAGAAGGCCCAGCACGCACCCGCCCCGAAGAGTGGCCCGGTCCATCCGCTTCCACCGGGGGGCGAAGACCACCGCCAGTAGCCCGGCGCCCAGCGAGAAGCGCACCGCCAGCAGATAAAAGACGGGGATGCCGTCCACCGCCTGCTTCATAATGAGGAAGGACGACCCCCAGATGATGGTGGCGGCCACCATGAGCAGCTGAGGCCAGATGGGTTTGCGTTCCTGTGCCATGGTTGACTTCTCCTTTTAGGGGGTGTTATGCCTGAGACGAGGCGGTGGAGCGGGGCGGTTTGCCCCGAAAACTATGTAAAGGGATAAAACTTGACAGGGTTAGGGACGACTGCGACCGGCGTACCCCGCCGCGCCGCCTTCGGCCCCGGCAGGGGAAAACCGGCGAAACCTCTTGCGGCCCAAGGGCTGGCGGCGATTATATCCGGGAGGCAAAAGACCCTCCCCGGCGCTTTTGGCCGAAGCCGTAAAGGGGGTAGGCTTTACAGCTTTTTCATGTGCTGGGCGGCGCTTTTCAGCATCAGCCGCTTGGTCCCCACCTTGTCAAAGGCGATCTCGATGAGCGCGTCCCCGCCCATGGGCTTCAGAGCCAGGACGAGGCCGGGGCCAAAGGCGGAGTGATCCACCTGGTCGCCAACCTTGAAGTCGGGCAGGGGGGCGGCAGCCCCGGCGGACTTGGCCGCGGTGCGCCCGGTGGAGACGGTGGCGGCGGAGGCGGGGCGGCGGCCACGGGTAAAGACGCCCTGGGAGCCGTCCATGTCCTCCTCAAAGCCGTACTCCCGGAAGGTGCCGGCGGCGGAGCGCCGGGAGCCGCCGGGGCGGTAGCGGGTGCTGGAGAAGGGGGAGTCGGACGCGCGGTAGCTGGGGTAGCCGCTGGGCCGCTCCACCGTGACCTCCCCGCCCCAGTCCTCCAGGGGGTTCCGGCGGGGGAGGGGTTCGTTGCCCTCCCGCTGAAGGTACTCCTCCGGGATCTCCCGGACGAACCGGGAGGGCTGGTTGTAGGTGGTGTGCCCGAAGAGCATCCGCTGGGCCGCGGAGATGAGGTAGAGCCGCTCCTTGGCCCGGGTCATGGCCACGTAACAGAGCCGTCGCTCCTCCTCCATCTCCTCCGGGTCCCCGATGGAGCGCAGGCTGGGAAACACCCCGTCCTCCATGCCCACCAGAAAGACGGTGGGGAACTCCAGCCCCTTGGCGGAGTGCATGGTCATAATGCTGACGCAGTTGTCTCCGGCCTCCCCGTCGTCCAGGGTGGTGTAGAGGGAGATCATGTCCAAAAATCCCGCCAGACTGGCCTCCGGGCCTGCCTCTTCCAGGTAGCCGTTGATGGAGGTGAGCAGCTCCCGGATGTTCTCCAGCCGCCCCGCGTCCTCCACGGTGCCCCGGGTCTCCAGCATGACCGCGTAGCCGGTGCGGGCCATCAGCTCCTCATAAAAGTCGTTCAGCGGCATGGTGGGCAGCAGCTCGTGGAGCTGGGTCATCAGGTGGACAAAGGCGTCCAGCCGCCCGGCGGCCTTTTCCAGCCCCGGGTAGCGCTGGGCCTGGGAGATGACCTCCCACAGGGAGACGCCCTGACCGGCGGCGATGGTCTGCGCCCGCTCCAGGGTGGTGGCGCCGATGCCCCGGGGCGGGTTGTTCACGATGCGCAGCAGCCGCAGGTCGTCGGCGGGGTTGTGGAGGACAGCCAGGTAGGCCAGCATATCCTTCACCTCCGCCCGGTCGAAGAACCGGGTGCCGCCGTAGATGCGGTAGGGGATGCCCTCCCGCTTTAGGGCGTTTTCGATCTGGTTGGACTGGGCGTTCATGCGGTAGAGGACGGCGTGGTCCTGAAAACGCTTGCCCTGCCGCACGGCGTCCAGGATCTGGGTCGCCACGTATTTCGCCTCGTCCGACTCGTTCATGGCGGTGTAGTGCCAGAGCTTTTCCCCCTGGCCCTTCCGGGTCCAGAGGGTCTTGCCCTTGCGCCCCTGGTTGTTGGCGATGACGGCGTTGGAGGCGTCCAGGATGTGCCCGGTGGAGCGGTAGTTCTGCTCCAGGCGGATGACCCGCGCGCCGGGATACTGGTTCTCGAAGGACAGGATGTTCTCGATGGTGGCGCCCCGGAAGCGGTAGATGGACTGGTCGTCGTCGCCCACCACGCAGATGTTTTTCCGCTCCCCCGCCAGCAGGGAGGCCAGGCGGTACTGGAGGGTGTTGGTGTCCTGGTACTCGTCGATGAGGACGTAGCGGAATTTGTTCTGGTAGTAGGCCCTGACCTCCTCGTTGCCGTCCAGCAGCCGGACGGTGTGGAGGATCAGGTCGTCAAAATCCAGCGCCCCCGCGTCCCAGAGGCGCTTTTGGTACTCCTCGTAGACCTCGGCGGCCTTCATCAGATAGACGTCTCCCGTCTTCTTCTGCCGCTGGGCGTAAGCCCCGGCCAGAAGCTCCTGATCCTTGGCCTTGGAGATCAGTCCCAGGATGGCCCGGGGGGCAAAGATCTTGTCGTCCATGTTTCTGGTCTTGAGGATGTCCTTGATGACCCGGAGGGAGTCGTCGGTGTCGTAAATGGTGAAGGAGGGGTCGAACCCCAGCCGGTGGATATCCCGGCGGAGGATGCGCAGGCAGGCGGAGTGGAAGGTGGCCGCCCACACGTCCCCGGCCAGTTCCGGCCCGAGGCGGTCAGCCAGCCGCTCCTTCAACTCCCCTGCGGCCTTGTTGGTGAAGGTGATGGCCAGGATGGACCAGGGGAGCGCCGGCTCCACCGCGCACAGCGCCCGCATCCGACCCCGGTCGCCCTGCCCCTTGTCCGCCACATACCGCCGCAGAAACTCCAGATCCTCCCCGGTGACCGATCCCGGCACGTCGGAACAGTCGGACCCCTTGCCGTAGGTGAGGAGGTTGGCCACGCGATGGATGAGCACCGTGGTCTTCCCGCTGCCCGCCCCGGCCAGGAGGAGCAGGGGACCCTGGGTGTCCAGCACGCCCTCCAGCTGCTGGGGGTTCAGGTCGGGGTAGTCCAGGGCGATGGCCTGGCGGCGCAGGGCGCGAAACTCCTGGGCCTCATGTTGGGTGAGCACGGCGTCACTTCCTCTCTGGTGGCAAAAAGATAGGCACGCCGGCACGGCGTGCCTATCTTGATAGGGGAACGGTTTACTCGGCGGCGGGAGTCTCCTCAGCGGGAGCGGCCTCATCAGCGGGAGCGGCCTCCTCGGCGGGAGCGGCCTCCTCGGCGGGAGCAGCCTCCTCAGCGGGAGCGGCCTCCTCCTGGAAGGCGGGCGCCACGGTGGTGCTCTCGCCGTCGGCCACGGCCACCACGGCGTCCTCCTCCATGGCGGCCTCAGCGGCCTGGGCAGCCTTGGCGGCCTGGGCCTCCTCGATAAGCGCCCGGATGGACAGGGAGATCTTCTTGTTCTCCTTGTCGATGGCGGTGATCATCACGGTGACCTCCTGGCCCTCGCTCACCACGTCCTCCGGCTTCTCCACCCGATGGTCGGCCAGCTGGGAGATGTGGATCAGACCGTCCACACCGGGGATGACCTCGGCGAAGGCGCCGAAGGTCATGAGTTTGACCACCTTGGCGGTGACCACGCTGCCCACGTCGTACTTTTCCAGGAACAGAGCCCAGGGATCCTGGGAGCGATCCTTCATACCCAGGGAGATCTTGCGCTTCTCCTTGTCAAAGGAGAGGACGTAGACGGTGACGGGGTCGCCCACATTCACCACCTCGGAGGGGTGCTTGATGCGGGACCAGGTCAGCTCGGAGATGTGAACCATGCCGTCCACGCCGCCGATGTCCACGAAGGCGCCGTAGCTCACCAGGGACTTGACCACGCCCTGGTAGACCTTGCCCTCCTCGATGTTCTCCCACACCTCGGCGGCCTTGGCGTTGCGCTCCTCCTGCTCCACGGCGCGGATGGAACCCACCACCCGGCGGCGGGAGCGGTTGACCTCGGTGATGCGGAGACGAACCTTCTGCTTGAGCATCTGGGAGAGGTCGGCGCCCCGGGGCTGGCCGGACTGGGAGGCGGGGATGAACACCCGAACGCCCCGGACGCTGGCCACGATGCCGCCCTTGTTCTCCTCGGTGATAACGCCCTCCAGGATGGCGTGGTTGTCCACGGCGGCCTCGATGTCGTCCCAGCTCTTCACGCTGTCCAGGCGCTTCTTGGACAGGGTGACAACGCCCTCCTGGTCGTTGACCCGGACCACGAAGGTCTCGATCTCGTCGCCCACCTTCACCAGATCCTCGGCCTTGGCGTTGGGATCGTCGGTGAGCTGATCCAGGGGAATGTAGGCGGCGTGCTTGGTGCCCAGGTCTACGCAGACTTCTGTCGGCTTGATCTCAGTGACCACGCCGGTGACCTTATCCCCCGTATGCAAAGTTTTGATCGATTTCTCCAGCATCTCAGCAAAGGATTCCTCGATCTCCATCATGTTTTCGTCGCTCATTGTGTCATAGACCTCCTTTATTATCCACCTCGGGGTGGAAGCCCCAGCGGTGATGCCCACCCTGGACATCCCGGAGAATTGGGATGGATCCAGCCGCGCGGCGTCGGTGACCTGGATCACCACACCGCACCGCTCACGGCAGAGTTGGAAGAGCCGGCGGGTGTTGGAACTCTTGGGATCGCCGATGACGACCATCCCGTCGCACCGGTCGGCCAGCTCCTGGGCCTCCTGTTGCCGCACATAGGTAGCATTACATATTGTATCAAAGATTTTTAGATTTGTACACACCTTTTTTGCAAATTCTACGCAACTTTTCCACTGCGCCTGGGTGGCGGTGGTCTGGGACACCATAGTTAGGGGCAAATTTCTTCGGCTTTCATCCTCATTCAGCCATTTTTGCAAACCTTCCAACCCATCCTCCACAACTGGGGAAGAACACCACCCGGCGATGGCCATCACCTCCGGGTGGGTGGGCACGCCGATGATGAGGGGGATGCGCCCCTCTGCCTCGGCCTGGGCCACCAGTTGGTGGATGCGCTTGACGTTGGGGCACACCGCATCCTCGATGCCCCATCCGCCCTGTTCCAGCGCCTCATAGACCGCCTTTGGCTCCCCGTGGGAGCGCAGCAGCACCGTGACGCCGGAGGGGAGGTCGTCCGCACTGCCGCACAGGGCCATGCCCTGGGCCTCCAGCTGGGCGATGACGTGGTCGTTGTGGATGACGGGGCCAAGCATGGCGCAGGGTTTGCCGGAGGCCGCCAGCGCCTGGGCCATCTCCACCGCCCGCTTCACCCCGTAGCAAAACCCGGCGGACTTGGCCACGATCACTTCCATAGCTACACCTGCTCCGCCAGGGCCTTGACGCGGACCATAAGGTCGTCGGCCACGTGGCGGTAATCCTCGGCGTTGGGCTTTCGATCCTGGGGAAGGGCGGGGAGGTACGCCTCCCCGAACACCACTGGGGTGCGCCTAAACCAGCCCAGATGGGCGGGGACGTAGACGGGGACGATGGGCACACCCGTCCGGGCCGCCAGCATGGCCGCCCCCGACTTGGCGTCCTGGGACTGCCCCTCCTTCACTCGGGTGCCCTCGGGGAAGAGAAGGAGCTTTTTCCCTTCCTTGAGCACCCGCAGGGATTCCTTGATCGCCCGCACGTCCGACTTGCCCCGATCCACCGGGATCATGCCCACCCGCTTGAGGATCCAGCCCAACACGGGGATCTTCAGCAGCTCCGCCTTGCCCAGGATGTAGGGGTGATCCCGCCGCTCCATGGACAGGATGATGAAGATGGGGTCGGTGTAGCGGGTGTGGTTGCCGCAGATCAGGCAGGGGCCTTGGGGGATGTTCTCCCGGCCGATCACCCGCCTGGGGTGGACGACGGCGAAGATCACCCAGGCGATGGTGTAGAAAAATCCAAACCAGAATTCACTCACAGAGAAAGCCGCTCCTTTGCGATTTGAAATAGCCGCTCCCAGCTCTCCTCCAGGGTGAGCTGGGTGGTGTCCACCGCCACGGCGTCCTCCGCCTGGCGCAGCGGGGCGATGTCCCGGTGGGTATCCCGCCAGTCCCGATCCATCACGTCCCGCAATACCTGCTCATAGTCCGCCTGCTGCCCCCGGGCGATCAGCTCGTCGTAGCGGCGGCGGGCACGGGCCTCCGGCTGGGCGGTGAGGAAGATCTTCAGCTGGGCATCGGGCAACACCACCGTGCCGATATCCCGCCCGTCCATGACCACGTCGTTCTCCCTGGCAAAGCGCCGCTGCATCTCCAGCAGATAGGCCCGCACGCCGGGGATGGCGGAGACCTGGCTGGCCGCGTCGGAGACCTGGTGCTGCCGGATGGCCTCGGTCACGTCCTCGCCGTTGAGGTACATGTGCTGGAGTCCGTCCTGGGCGTAGGCGGTGGTGACGGTGAGGGAGGGGAGAAGGGCCAGCACGGCGGCCTCATCCCCCGGCGCGACCCCCTGCCGCAGGGCGTAGAGGCCCACGGTGCGGTAGATGGCGCCCGTGTCCAGATAGAGGAAGCCAAGCCCCTGGGCCAGGCGCTTGGCCAGGGTGGACTTGCCCGCCCCGGAGGGGCCGTCGATGGCGATGGCGCGAAAGCTCATGTCATTGTCTCCTTCCAGACCTGGGCGGCGGCCAGACCGGCGGCCCGTCCCGTTGCCCAGGCGATCTGCAAATTGAACCCGCCGGTGTAGCCGTCCACATCCAGCACCTCTCCGGCGAAGTAGAGGTTTTCCACCAGTTTGGAGGCCATGGTCTTGGGGTCGATCTCCTTGACGCGCACCCCGCCGGTGGTGACGATGGCCTCCTCCACCGGCCGTGGGCCGAGGATGGGAAAGGCCAAGTCCTTCAGCGTCTCCGCCAGCCCCCGGCGCTGTTCCCGGGTCAGGGAGTGGAGCTTCAGGGCGGGGGGGATGCCCGCCCGCTCCAGCACCACCGGCCCCAGCAGGCGGGGCACCAAGGTGAGGATATAGTTGCCCATGTCCCGGTTGGCGTACCGCTCCAGATCCCGGACGATGCGGCTGTCCAGCTGTTCCGGGGTGAGGGCGGGCTTGAGGTCGATGTGGGCGGTGTATTTCTCCTTATCAAAGCGCCGCAGGTGGGCGCTGGCGGAGAGGATGAGCGGCCCGGACAGGCCGAAGTGGGTGAAGAGCAGCTCCCCCTGGTTCTGGTAGAGAACCTTGCCCCGGCTGTCCCGCATGGTCAGGGCCACGTTTTTCAGGGAGAGGCCCTGTAAAGGGGAACAGCTTGACGCCTCCAGCGGCACCAGAGAGCCGCGGGTGGGGGTGACGGTGTGGCCCATGGCCTGGGCCAGGGCGTAGCCATCCCCGGTGGAGCCGGTGGCGGGGTAGGACAGCCCGCCGGTGGCGACGATGAGCGCCGAGCAGGGGAACGCCCCCGCCTCCGCCTGGGCGGCGATGACCCGTCCGCCCTGACGCCGCAAGGTGTTCACCCGGGTCTCTACCAGTTCGACCCCCGAGCGTTTCAGGGCCAAAAACAGGGCGTCCACCACATCGGCGGCCTTGTCGGACACCGGGAAGACCCGGTTGCCCCGCTCCACCTTCAGGGGGACGCCCAGGGCTTCAAAAAACGCCTCGGTGGCGGCGGGGGGAAAGGCGGACATAGCACTGTAAAGGAATTTGCCATTACAGGGGATGTTGGCCAAAACCTCCTCCGGGCCGCAGTGGTTGGTGAGGTTGCACCGGCCCTTGCCGGTGATGTAGAGCTTCCGGCCCACCTTGGGGTTGCGCTCCAGCAGCTGGACGGCCGCCCCGGCGCGCCGGGCGGTGAGGGCGGCCATCATTCCGGCCGGGCCGCCGCCCACCACGACCACAGGGGGAGTCAACGGCTCTCCTCCACCTTCTCGTAGACCTCGTACTCCTCCCAGATGTGTTCCAGCTCTTCCAGGTTTTTGGACAGCTCCTGCTTTTTGGCCCGTGTGATGGCCACGATGAGGGCATTCACCAGGCTCAACGGGGCGACCAGGGAGTCCACGAAGGAGACCATATCGCTCTTGGCCACCAGGGTGCGCTGGGCGACGGCGGCCAGGGGAGAGGCGTCCGAGTCGGTGATGGCCACCACATGGGCGCCGCGGTCCCGGGCGAACTCCAGGGCCTTCACCGTCCGCTTGGAGTACCGGGGGAAGCTGATACCGATGACCACGTCGTCTCCGTCCACCCGGAGGAGCTGTTCAAAGATCTCGCTGGCCGAGGTGGCGGTGACGTGGGTGACGTTGTCGAAGATCAGGTTGAAGTAGAAGGCCAGGAAGGTGGAGATGGCGTTGGCGGAGCGCACGCCGATGAGGTAGATCCGCTTGGCGCCCACGATGTCCCCCACCGCGCCGTCAAAGGCGTCCCGGTCGATCTGCTCCAGGGTCATGCGCAGCTTCTCCATGTCGGAGTGCATGACCATGGGGAGGATATCCTGGTTGCCCATGCGGTCGTCGGCGACTTCGATGCGCTGGATGGAGGTGAGCTTGTTGCGGATCATCTCCTGGAGGGTGCGCTGCATGGCGGGGTAGCCGTCATAGCCCAGCTCGGCGGCGAAGCGCACCACGGTGGACTCGCTGACCTTCACCGTCTTGCCCAGCTTGCTGGCGGTCATAAAGGCCGCCTTGTCGTAGGACTGGAGAATGTAGTTGGCGATGAGCTTTTGCCCCTTGGAAAAGGTGGGCATCTGGGCTTGGATGACGGACAAAATGTCCCGGTTCATCGGGTAGGACCTCCCATATTTTGAGGTAAAGCGGCGCGCCGCCGTCCGCGGCGCGCCAGCACCCCTATCATACTCCAACCGGAGGAAAAATGCAAGTGCTTTTGCAAGATTTATTTCATAGACTTGCAGAAAGGTCAGCCCCCGCCCAGGGCGTTGACCTCCTGGGAGGTAAGGCGGCGCCACTTCCCCCTAGGCAGGTCGCCCAGGGTCAACGCGCCCTCCCGCACCCGCTTCAGCCGGGCGACCTCCAGCCCCGCCAGGGCGCACATCCGCCGCACCTGGCGGTTCTTCCCCTCGTGGATGACGATGCTCAGCCGCCGGCGGCCCAGCACCCGCACCTGGGCGGGGGCAAGGGCCGCCCCGTCCAGCTCTATCGGCCCGGAGAGCACCGGCAGGGCGGCGTCCACATCCCCGTGGACGGTGACCACATACTCCTTTTCTACCTGGTGGCTGGGGTGGAGCAGCCGGTGGGTGAGCGCCCCGTCGTTGGTGAGCAGCAGCAGCCCCTCCGAGTCCCAGTCCAGCCGGCCCACCGGCCACACCCGCGCCGGGCAGTCCGCCACCAGCTCCGCCACCGTGGGCCGTCCCTTCTCGTCCGAGAGGGTGGTGACCACGCCACGGGGCTTGTGGAGCATCAAATATGTAAAGTGTTCCGGCTTTACAACGTCTGCGCCGTCGAAGGTGACGGTATCCCGCTCCGGGTCGGCCCTATCCCCCAGCCCGGCGGGGACGCCGTTGACCAGCACCCGGCCCTGGCGCAGGTATTCCTCCGCCTGCCGCCGGGAGCAGACCCCGGCGGCGGAGAGGATCTTTTGCAGCCGCTCTTCCATTGTCCCGCTCCTTTCAGCCCTTGGCGTTCCGGGGCGCCCACCGGGCGGCCACCAGGTCGCTCCGGCCGATCTCCCGGCCGTCCAGGGTGAAGATCACCGCCCCCACCCGATCTCCCGCCAGGACGGGGGCGGTCAGCACTTTTGGCAGTTCCCACCGGGCGGCGACCTGTTCTCCCGCCAGGAGGGGGTAGCGCACCTCGTCCGCCACCGCGATCTCCACTCCGGGGAGGACGCTGCCCGCCACCTTCGCCGTCCCCACCACCTTGCCCCCACGCGCCAGGAGCTGGGAGCGGCATAGGCCGAAGCCGTAGTCGAAGAGACCGGCGTGGTCGGCCCAGTCGTTGCCGTCGTTGAGGGTGACGGCCACCAGGGTGGTCTCCCCCCGCCGGGCGGCGGAGACCAGCGTCCTGCCCGCCGTCTGGGTGTAGCCGGTCTTCAGCCCCACGCAGCCGGGGTAGCGCCACAGGAGCTTGTTGTGGTTGGCGTAGCTCCGGGTTCCCAAGGTGACCGACCGGGTGGCGGCGATGGCGGCCAGGGCGTCGTTTTCCAGCACCGCCCGGCCCAGAAGGGCCAGGTCATAGGCGCTGGAATAGTGCGTCGGCGCGTCCAGGCCGTTGGGGTTTTCAAAGTGGGTGTCCGCCATGCCCAAAGCCTGGGCCTTCTCGTTCATCCACCCCACGAAGGTGTCCACATCCCCGGCGCAGTGGACGGCGATGGCCACCGCCGCGTCGTTGCCGGAGTGGAGCAGCAGGCCGTAGAGCAGCTCCTCCAGAGAGCGCTGTTCCCCGGCCTTGAGATAGAGCGAGGACCCCTCCACCCCAACGGCGGCGGGGTCCACGGTGACAGTCGCGGAGAGGTCGGGGCAGCGCTCCGCCGCCACCAGGGCGGTCATGAGCTTGGTGGTGGAGGCGATGGGGAGGCGCTGATGTTCCCCCTGGGCGTAGAGTACCCGCCCGGACCCGGCCTCCATGAGGATGGCCGCCTGGGCGGAGGTGGATACCGCCCCGGCGCGGGTGGGCAGGCACAAAAGGGCGCAGAAGACCGCCGCCCACAGGGCGTTCCAAAGGCGTTTTGGCATACCAGAGTCGCCTCCTGAGAGGATTTGACCCTAGTATGGGTTTACAGCTCGGTTTTATCCGCCTTGCGCTGGTCGATGAAGGCGGTGACCTTGTCCACCACGTCCGGGACCATGTCCACCACCCGGTCCAGGGTGGTCATGGGCATGGGGCCGACGGGGATCAGGCGCACATTGTCCCCCCGGACCACCAGGAAGGCCACCGGATCCATCTTCACCCCGGCGCCGGAGCCGCCGCCGAAGTTGTTCTTCCCCTCCACCTTGGGGGTCTTGCCGAACTCGCTGCCGCCGCTGGCAAAGCCCAGAGAGAGGCGGGAGACGGGGATGAGGGTGAGGCCGTCGGGGGTCTGGATGGGGGTGCCCACGATGGTGTTGCCGTCCAAAATCTCCCGGAGCTTTTGGAGGGTGGTAGACATCACATCGCTGATGGGGTTGCCGTGTTCGCTCATGTGCTTACGCCTCTTTCTTCATGTTATCGTCCCGGACACGTTTCAGCCGGGTGTAGTTGCGCAGAAATTTCACCAGCAGGGGTACCACCAGGGTGAGGGTCTTCCAGAGGTTCAGGGACGCCGCCGCGTTCAGATAGACCTCGCTCCTCCCGTTGCCGAAGTCCACCGCGCACCCCAGGCGGCTCTTTTTCACCTTGAAGCTGCTGTCCAGCACCGCCCACAGCGCCCCCAGCGCCGCGTTGGCGCGGCCGTAGCCGATGGCGGCGTCGGCGGGGTCGTCGGCTCGCCAGGTGACGAAAAGCTCCAGATCGTCGATGGTCAGGCGCTTCTTCACCCCCGCCAGGGCGGGCTTTATCAGGGGCAGGGCAGAGCGTACCAGGTCCAGCGCCCCGCCCTTTTTCTTGGGCTTCTCCTCCGCTTTTTCAGGCGGCTTTTCTTCCGACCCCTCAGGCGGCTTGCCCTCCTCGGACGGAGCATCCCCCGACCCCTCGGGCGGCTTTTCTTCCTCGGACGGAACATCCTCCGCAGCCTCAGGCGGCGTTTCCTCCGCCTTGGCTTTCTTCTTCGGTTTCTTCTTCCGGGGGAAGACCAAAAAGCGGAAGGGGAGGACCTTCACCCAGACCCGAAATCCCTCCTGATCGTACCGCGCCACCGCGCCGAAGGGGAGGAGGAGCAGCGCCAGGAGGACCAGCAGTACAATGAGCAGGACTTTCATCTATTCCTCCCGCCCCTCCACCGGCGCGTCCCCGGCGGGCGCCTCCTGGGGCGGAACCTCCTCCTGGGGCGGGAATTCCTCCTCGGACAGCGGCGGCGCCGCCTCCTCGGCAGCCAGGCGGGAGGCCGCGGCGATGAGTTCGTCGTCGGACACGTTGGCCATCTCCTGCTGCGCCCGGAGTTTTTCGATGTTGGCCTGAAGTTCCAGGGTGATCTGCCCGTCCTCCGGGGTGGAGTTGGGCAGCTCGGGCAGCTCGTCCAGGGAGGACAGGGAGAAGGAGCGCAGGAAGTTCTTGGTGGTGCGGTAGAGGATGGGCCGCCCCGGCACCGCCAGGCGTCCGCACTCCTCGATCAGCTCCCGCTCCAGCAGCAACCCCACGGTGTAGGAGCTGTCCACCCCCCGCACCTGATCCACATAGGCCCGGGTGGTGGGCTGGAAGTAGGCGATGATGCTCAGCACCTCCAGCGCCGGCTGGCTCAGCCGGGCGGGTTTGCGGGACTCAAAGGTCTGGCGCACCGCCTCGGCGTACTCCGGGGCGGAGGCCATCTGCCAGGCGTTGTCCAGCTGGAGGATGCGGATGCCCCGGTGTTCGTAGGCGTACTGGTCGGCCAGGGCGCGGCACAGCTCCTCCACCGTCTCCCGATCCAGCTCCAGCGTCAGACACAGCCGCTCCACCCCCACCGGCTCCCCGGCGGCGAACAGGATGGCCTCAATGGTGCGCTGGGCCTCTTTCACTTCCATCTCCGTCCCCCCTTAGTAACCGTCCACATTCAGCTCGGGCAGGTCCGCCCCGTCGTCGATGCAGGTGACGGTGCAGTCCTCCGCGTTGCCCGCCAGCAGGATGCGGCAGGCCTTGCACAGCTCCAGCACCGCCAAAAAGGTAGCCACGATCTCGCTGCGGCTGCGGCTGCCCTTGAAGAGGGACATAAACCGCGCCACCCCGAAGGAGCGCAGCCGCTGCAAGACCTCGTTGGCCTTATCCCCCACCGGGTAGGGTTCCCGCCCCACGATGCCCTCAAAGGCCACCATGGGCGGCGGCATACGGTTGTCCAGCCGCTCCATCACCTGGGAGATTGCCCGATACAGGTCGTCCGGCTGGTGCTGATACCGATAGACCTTGTTCAGCGGCAGGTGTTCCGGGACCTTGGTGATGTAGTCCCGGCCGTAGAGGTAACGCTCCCCCAGCTGTGGGGCGACGGCCTGGATCTTCAGATAGCTCTCGTGGCGCTGGTGCTGTTCCAGGTCGGCGATGAGCTGTTCCATCTCGCTCATGGCCTCCTCGTCGTGGATGGACAGGAGCATCCGGGTCTTGATGTAGACCAGGTGGGCGGCCATGGTGACAAATTCGCTGGCCACGTCCAGGTCCAGCTCCTTGCGCCGGGCCATCCAGGCCAGGTACTGATCCAAAATGAGGGAGATCTGGATGTCCTTGATCTCCATCTTGTTCTTGGCCAGCAGGCTCAAAATGAGGTCGAGCGGGCCGTTGAAGTCCTCCATGGCGTCCTCCTTGGCCCGGACGACGTTTTGCAGATGAAAGGTCAGCTCCTCCACGGTCACACTCGCCTCCTTCCCGTGGGCGGGATGTCTCAGAACAGGGGGATGGGGAAGCCGCTGATGGACGCCAGAAGTCTGACGACCCCGGTGATGAGAAAGGTCAAGGGCCTATCCAGCCAGCCCAGCCACACCACCGCCAGCAGCGCCAGCATCCCGAAGCGCTCGTAGCGCAAAATGGCGTTGTAGGCCCGGTCGGGGAGCAGGGCGAAGAGTACCTTGGAGCCGTCCAGGGGCGGGATGGGGAAGAGGTTGAACACCCCCAGCCCCACGCTGAGTACCGCGGCGTTCACAAGGAACTGCACCACCGCCCAGATCACCCGGACCACCCCCGTGGGCCAGTCGATGGCGATGTTCATCATCCGCAGGAGCAGTCCGCCCAAAACCAGGAACACCCAGGCCAGAATGAAATTGGACGCCGGCCCGGCCAGGGCGGTGACCGCCATGCCCGACTTTGGCTTTTTGAAGTACCGGGGGTCCACCGGCACCGGCTTGGCCCAGCCCACGTGGGCGGTGATCATCAAGATAAGCCCCAGCGGGTCGATGTGCCGGACGGGGTTGAGGGTGAGCCGCCCGGCGCTCTTGGCGGTGGGGTCGCCCAGGCGGTAGGCCACCGCCCCGTGGCACAGCTCGTGGACGGTGAGGCAGATGAGCGCGGCCACAGCGGTGGAGAGGGCGGCGAGCAGCCCGTTCCAGTCCATGTGGCTCCAAAAATCCGAGAAAGAACCCAAGTCGCCGCGCCTCCGATCCAGCACACTCTAAGTTTTTCCATGATACCACATCCCAGTCAAAAAAACAAGTGCCCACCCCGGCGAGGGGGGAAATGGAACTGTTGCGTTTTCCCGGCTGATTTGGTATACTGGGACAAAGTTCGTGAAAAGTTCTCTGAGAGATAGGGAGGAGATCGAATGTTGACTGTACAGCAGCAGCCGATGGTCTACCGCGCCGGGGCGTTGACCCCCGGAACAGGGGAGAAGGGCAAGACGATGGCCGCCCGGATCATCGCCGGGCACGACAGCTCCCGGAACCCCGCCCGGCTGCAAATCAGATTTGACGCCATGGCGTCCCACGACATCACCTATGTGGGCATCATCCAGACCGCCCGGGCCTCCGGGATGGAGCGTTTTCCGCTGCCCTACGTGCTGACCAACTGCCACAACTCCCTGTGCGCCGTGGGCGGCACCATCAACGAGGACGACCACCGCTTCGGCCTCTCCGCGGCCAAGAAGTACGGCGGCGAGTTCGTCCCCGCCCACCAGGCGGTGATCCACTCCTACATGCGGGAGCGCTACGCCGCCCCCGGCAAGATGATCCTGGGTTCGGACAGCCACACCCGCTACGGCGCCTACGGCTGTCTGGCCATCGGCGAGGGCGGCCCGGAGCTGGCCCGGCAGCTTTTGTCCAAGACCTACGACCTGGCGCGCCCGCCGGTGATCGCCGTCTACCTCACCGGCAGCCCCAAGCCGGGGGTGGGGCCGCAGGACGTGGCCCTGGCCCTCATCGCCGCCACCTTCTCCCAGGGGATCGTGAAAAACGCCGCCCTGGAGTTCATCGGCCCCGGCGTGGCCAACCTCTCTATGGACTACCGCTGCGGCATCGACGTGATGACCACCGAGACCGCCTGCTGGTCCAGCGTCTGGCAGACCGACGACAAGACCCAGGCGGCGCTCACCGCCCTGGGCCGGGGGGAGAGCTATCAGGAGCTGACCCCCCAGGAGGGCGCGGAGTACGACGGGGCGGTGTTCCTGCCCCTGGACCAGGTGGAGCCGATGATCGCCCTGCCCTTCCACCCCTCCCTTGCCTACCCCATCCGGGAATTCAAGGAGAACATGGCCGACCTGCTCCACGGGGTAGACCAGCGCGCCGCCCAGCAGCTGGGGGTGAAGAACGCCCCGTCTCTCACCGAGAAGATCGGCCCCCGCGGCTTCCAGGTGGACCAGGGGGTCATCGCCGGGTGTTCCGGCGGCACCTTCCAGAACCTGAAGCGGGCGGCCCAGATTTTGAAGGGCGCGGCCACCGGGGACGGCGCTTTCTGGCTGTCCTGCTACCCCGGCTCCATGCCCATCTACCTGGAGCTGTCCCGGAAGGGCTGCCTGGACGAGCTGATGACAGCGGGCGCCACCATCCGCTCCTGCTTCTGTGGGCCTTGCTTCGGCGCGGGGGACGTGCCCGCCAACGGCTGCTTCTCCATCCGCCACTCCACCCGTAACTTCCCCAACCGGGAGGGGAGCAAGCCCGGAGACGGCCAGGTGAGCTACGTGGCGCTTATGGACGCCCGGAGCATCGCCGCCACCGCCCGGAACGGCGGCATCCTCACCGCCGCCGACGAGCTGCCCGACTGCCCCGCCGACAGCCCGGAGGAGACCTGGGACTACGACGACAGCACCTACCGCGCCCGGGTCTACTACGGCGTGGGCAAGCCCGACCCGGAGGCCGAGCTGGTCTTCGGCCCCAACATCGCCGACTGGCCCCAGCAGATCCCCCTGCCGGAGAACCTGCTTTTGACCTGTTGCGCCGCCATCTACGACCCCGTCACCACCACCGACGAACTCATCCCCTCCGGGGAGACCTCCTCCTACCGCTCCAACCCCCTGAAGCTGGCCCAGTTCGCCCTCTCCCGCAAGGAGCCGCGGTATGTGGAGCGGGCGCTGGCCGTCCAGGCCCGGGAGGCCGCCCGGCGCGCGCAACCCCAGCCGGGGGACACCGGCCTCGGCTCCTTCGTCATGGCCCTGAAGCCGGGCGACGGCTCGGCCCGGGAGCAGGCCGCCTCCTGCCAGCGGGTGCTGGGGGGCTGCGCCAACCTGGCCGCGGAGTACGCCACCAAGCGCTACCGCTCCAACGTGGTCAACTGGGGGATGCTGCCCTTCATCGCCGAGGACGTGGCGGACTGGAACCTCCAGCCCGGCGACCAGCTCTCCATCCCCGGCGTCAAGACCCTCCTGGAAGGGGACGGCGAGACCATCTCCGCCACCCTCATCCAAGGCGACCGCCAGACCCCCGTGACCCTGAAGCTCCCCGGCCTCACCCGCGAGGAGCGGGACATCATCCTCTCCGGCTGCCTCATCAACTACTACAAAAAATAAGCGCGGGCCAGGAGGGGGACAGACCCTCTCCGCCGTCAAGAGCGGACTCATCACGCCGAAAGAAAGGACGTGATCCCCGTGAAAAAGACCCTGTCCTTGGCCCTGCTCCTGGCCCTGCTGGGCGGGGTGATTTCCCCCGCCGCCCAGGCGGCGGCGCCGGAGCTGTCGATCGAATGGCTGACAACGCCGGGGGAGCCGCGATCCTATAACAGCGAGCTGAACTGGCTGACGCTTTTTGACCCGGAGGGTCCTCCTTTCTTTTCCTGTATCGACCTGGCGACCGGCCAGCCGGTGGCCTATGACCTGGTGGAACCCACCAGCGAGGGTCTTGCCGTTGTGGGAAGGTGTGATCAGGACGGGGTGCTGAAATACGGCGCTGTGGATGCCGCCGGTCAAGAGGTCATTCCCCTGGAATACGGTTGTATGGGGCCTTTTTCCGAGGGTCTTGCCGCCGTGGGAAGGTGTGATCAGGACGGGGTGCTGAAATACGGCGCTGTGGATACCGCCGGCCAAGAGATCGTCCCCCTGGAATACGGTTGGATAGGGCCTTTTTCCGAGGGCCTGGCGGCAGTCGAGAAGCGGATCAATGAGGACGGAGATCAGAGCTGGAGGTACGGCTTTGTGGACGCTACAGGCCGGGAGGCGATCCCCTTGGAATACGCCGGCGGGCGGTCTTTTTCTGAGGGTTTTGCGGTCGTGGAGAAGTATGACGAGGATGAGAATCTGAAGTTCGGCTTTGTGAACGCCGCCGGTCAGGAGGCCATTCCCCTGGAATATGGCAACGCGCGGGATTTTTCCGAGGGCTTGGCGGTCGTAGGGAAGCGGGACGAGGACGAGGACGGGGACTGGATCTGGAGGTTTGGCTTTTTGGACGCCACCGGCCGGGAGGTCGTCCCCCTGGAGTATGACGATGTCAGGGCGCCGCAGGGGGGCCATCTGCGCGCGGTGCAAAAGGACGGGACGTGGGGCGTCTTTCTGGCGCCCGCGCGGGAGGACGGCAAGCCGTGGCAGACCGTCTGGCTGGCCGTGGCGGCCATCGGCGCGGCATTCGTGGCCACGGCGGCCCGCAGCCTCTGCCTGACCCGAAAATCCCGCCGCCCCGCCCCCCAACAGGCGGAAGCCCCCGCCCCCCAGCCCGAGCCGAAAGAAACAGGCCCCACACAGCCCTGACCCCGCCGACGGAGTGCGGAACGTAAAAAAGCAAAGAGCAGGGGCCGCGCGGACGTGCGGCCCCTGCTGTATTTCTCCCGGCCGTTTTCGCCGAGGCGGGCGGATCAATGCCTCTCGTCCTGACGGCCTTTCACCAGTCTGACCACCCGGCTGGTGCCCAGGCGGTCGGCGCCCAGGGAGAGGAAGTCCTGGGCGTCCTCCAGCGAGGCGATGCCGCCGGCGGCTTTGACCTTCACATTGGGCGCCGCGTTTTGGCGCAGCAGCGCCACATCTTCTCGGGTCGCCCCGCCGGTGGAGAAGCCGGTGGAGGTCTTGATGAAGTCCGCCCCGGACCGGCTCACCAACCGGCACAGCTTGACCTTCTCCGCCTCGGTGAGCAGGCACGTCTCGATGATGACCTTGAGGACCTTCCCGCGGCAGGCCCGGCGCACCGCCATCAACTCGTCCAGCACGTCCTCCCACAGCCCGTCCTTCACCCAGCCCAGGTTGACCACCATGTCGATCTCGTCCGCCCCGTTGCGGACGGCGTCCTCCGTCTCAAAGACCTTGACGGCGGTGGTGGCGTAGCCGTTGGGAAAGCCGATGACGGTGCAGATGGGCAGCCTGCCCGCCACATAGTCGGCGGCGCGCGCCACGTAGGCCGGCGGGATGCACACGCTGGCGCAGCCGTAGGCCATGCCCTCGTCGCACAGCGCCTGAATTTGTCCCCAGGTGCAGTCCTGCCTCAGAAGGGTGTGGTCGCAGCGGGACAAAATTTCCCCGTAGTCCATGCCCCTGGCCTCCTTTTTCCGGGAAATAATTTTTTTCATTTTATCCCAACCGCCTTTCCCGGTCAAGACAAAAACCGCCGCCGGAGCGATCCGGCGGCGGTTTTGCGCACAGGGGAGAAGTCTTATTTCGCCACGGCGTCCTTCAGGGCCTTGCCGGCCTTGAACACGGGCACCTTGGAGGCGGGGATCTGGATGACTTCCTTGGTCTTGGGGTTGCGGCCGGTGCGGGCGTTGCGGGTCTTGACCTCGAAGCCGCCGAAGCCGACGAGCTGAACCTTGTCGCCCTTCTTCAGAGCGGCGGTGATGACGTCGATGACAGCGCTGACAGCCAGTTCGGAGTCCTTCTTGGACAGGCCGGCCTTCTCGGCCACGGCAGTGATGAGTTCCGCTTTGTTCATTGGTGTATTCCTCCTACTTTTTTTTCTGCGGCTTGCGCCGCTTTATACTTAAAGACGGCCGGTCTGACCATCCTTTAAGTCCTGCTTTGCCCGATCCCAGAGGGCGTCCAGCTGGGCCAGATCCATCTCCTTCATATCCTGCCCTTCGGCCTGGGTTTTTTGCTCCACCAGGGCGAAGCGGGAGATGAATTTGTCGGTGGCCTGGGTGAGCGCCTGTTCCGGGTCGGCGTGGACGAACCGCGCCACGTTCACGCAGGCGAAGAGCAGATCGCCCAACTCCTCGGTCACGTCTCCGTCGCCGTCCACCGCGGCGCGAAGTTCCTCCAACTCCTCGGAGAGCTTGTCCAACGCGCCCTTCACGTCCGGCCAGTCGAACCCGGCCTTTTTGGCCTTCTTCTGAACCTTCTCCGCCCGCCAAAGGGCGGGGAGGGACATGGCCACGGCCCGGAGGGTGTCGGTGTAGGTGACCTGGGACTTCTCCACCCGCTTCATGGCGTCCCAGGTGTTCAGCGCCTGATCCACGTCCTGGGCGTTCACATCCCCGAAGACGTGGGGGTGGCGGAAGATGAGCTTCTGGGAGATCCCGTCGGCCACGTCGGCCAGGGTGAAGGAGCCACGCTCCTTTTCCATCTGCGCATGAAGAGCCACCTGAAGTAAGACGTCGCCAAGCTCTTCTTTCAGGTGGTCGCGGTCGGTCTGGTCGATGGCCTCGCAGACCTCATAGGCCTCCTCCAGCATATTCTGCCGGATGGACGCATGGGTCTGCTCCCGATCCCAGGGACAGCCGCCCGGAGCGCGGAGGATCTCCACGATCCGCTCCAGGTCATCCAGACCGTAATGATCCTTATACATAAAATCTAACATATTCTCCCTCTTTTCGCAAGAGCTTTTTTGATATTTTTCTCGTACACCCCGAAAAATTTACAAAAAATCGTGCGTCTCACGGGGGTGACAAGGGAAATCCCTTTACCGAATTCGCAGGATCTTGGCCAATTTCTCCCCGCCGGGCATCAGCTCCAGATCCTCTTTGGAGAACACCTTCAGCAGCACCACCAGGGCGAAGTAGACCACCACCCCCGCGGCGATGCCCACCAGGCAGCCCAGCCTCGGTCCCACATACCGGCCCACCAGCCCGCACACCGCCCAGGCGGCGGCGCCCATGAGCGCGGAGGCGACCAGGGGCTTGGCGAACGCCCGCAGGAAGCTGGGCGGCGTGGGGACCACCCGGCGGATGAAGAACATATCCAGCGCGGCCACCACCGCGAAGCACGCCAGCGTGCCGATGGGGGCGCCCTTGATGTTGATGTCGTAGTTGCCCACCAGGAGGTAGTTCACCGCGATCTTCACCACGCCGCCCACCGCCACGGCCAGCACGGGCAGGCCCACCCGCCCGTTGGCCTGGAGGATGGAGTTGCAGAGGCTCATAACGCACACGAAGACGGTGGCGAGGCCCAGGACGGACATGATCGGCCCGGCGATGGAGCTGTCCATCTGGCCGGGGAAGAGGAGCTGGGTGATAGGCCCGCCCAGGGCGAACAGCCCGGCGCCCATGGGGAGCGCCAGGATCATGCCGATGCGCAGGGCGGACTCCGACGTGGCGCTGGCCGCCCGGAAGTCCCGCCGGGCAAGGCACGCGGAGACGGCGGGGATGACGCTGGCGGTGATGGCCACCATGAGCTGGGAGGGGAGGTTGTAGATGGCCATGCACTTGTCGTAGATGCCCTTCAGCCCCTGGGCCATATAGAGTTCCGGGCGCACGCCGCCGTCGGTGAGCTGCTGGGCCACCGCCTCCGGGGAGATGAGCTGGGGAAGGTCGGTATACATCCGCTCCAGCAGGGAGAGGACGATCTTGGTGTCGATGATGGTGACCAGGCTGATGGCGGCGGAACCCAGGGTGATGGGGATGGCCAGTTTCAGCAGCCGGACGAGGATGGAAGCGCCCGCCTCCGGCTGGTCGGCAGCCGCCTGCCCCCGGCGGCGGAAGCGATCCCGGAAGTAGTGGGCGACGATGTAGACCAGGGCGATGACGCTGCCGATGGAGACGCCCAAGATCGCCCCGGCGGCGGCCATGCGCTGACGGTAGGTCTCCGCGCCGGGGAGGAAGGACAGCACCACCCAGGCCAGCACCAGCCCGAACACCAGCTTGCCAAGGGACTCGATGATCTGGCTCACCGCGGTGGGGAGCATATTGGAGTGCCCCTGGTAGTACCCCCGGAAGGAGGCCATCACGCACACGCACAGCACGGAGGGGGAGAGGGCCAGCACGCACCAGACCGCCGAGTCGTCTCCCATGAGCACGGAGAGAGGCCGGGCGAACACGCTCATGGCCACAAAGCTCACAAGGCCCATGAAGAGGAACGCCTTGAACGCCACGGAGAACACCCGATCCACCTGGTTCTGCCGCCCCAGGGCGTGGGCTTCGGACACCGTCTTGGACAGGGCCACCGGCAGCCCGGCGGTGGCGATGGTGAGGAAGAGGTTATAGACGTTGTAAGCGGTGTTGAAGTCCACATAGGACTCGTTGGAGAGCAAATTCCCCAGGGGGATCTTGTACACCGCGCCGATGAGCTTGACCAGCAGGGAGCCGACCATCAAAATGGCGACCCCGCCGAAGAAGGTATTTTTCCGTTCCTTTGCCACACTACCGCCTCAATTCAGCCAAAGAGTCTGGGGATGGCGTAGTCCGCCAGTTCCCGCTTGATCTGTTCCATGTCCAGGGTCAAAAACGCCCCGTTTTGATATATGACCTTCCCCCGGCACATATTCAGGGCCACGTTGGAGCCGTGGGCGGAGAAGACCAGGTTTTCCGCCACGTCATGGCATGGGATGAGGTTGGGCGCGTCAAAGTCCACCAGGATGAGGTCGGCGTCATACCCCGGCGCGATCCGCCCGGTCTTCCGCCCCAGGGCCTTCGCCCCGTTCCGGGTGGCCATCTCCAGCGCCTCCCAGGCGGTGACGGCCAGGGGGTCGCGTTCCACGCCGTTGTGGAGGATGGCCGCCAGCTTCATGTCCCCGAAGAAGTCGGTGGCGTTGTTGGAGCTGACCCCGTCGGTGCCCAGGGCCACGTTCACCCCGGCGCGGCGCATCGCGGGGATGGGAGCCACCCCCGACCCCAGCTTCAGGTTGCTCACGGGGTTGTGGACGACGCTCACCCCATGCCGGGCGAAGATCTCCCAGTCCTCTGGGGTGGCCCAGACGCAGTGGGCGGCGATAGCCCGCACGTCGAATAGCCCGTACCGCTCAAAAAGCGCCGCCGGCGTGAGGCCATCGTGGCGCTCCATGCACGCCCGGTGTTCCTTCTCCGTCTCGGACAGGTGGACGTGGAACCCCTGGCCGTGTTCCTTGGCGTAGGCCGCCGTCCACTCCCAGAGGGCGGAGGCTTCGTAGGAGGTGTACTCGGCGTGGAGGGAGGCGTCGATGGCGATCTGCCCATCCCCGTAGCCGTGCCAACGCTCCGTCAGCGCCCGGTGGAGGCGCACGTCGGACATCTTCTCCGGGTCGCGCTCCGGGGTGAACTGGGTGGCGCCGCAGCAGAAGTTGGCGCTCAGCCCCGCGGCCGAGACCTCCTCCAAAATGGCGTCGCCCCCCATATACATATCGGCGATGCAGGTGATGCCGGAGGCGATCATCTCCGCCAGCCCCAGCCGGGTGGCCGCCCGGATGGCCCGGTCGTCCCACTTGGCCTCGGCGGGGAAAATGTAATGCTCCAGCCAGTCCTGGAGGTCGTGGCCGCCGCCGTAGCCCCGCATGAGGGTCATGGGGATGTGGCTGTGGGCGTTCACAAAGCCGGGGCACAGCACCTTGCCCGTGCCGTCCATCTCCTCCCCGGCAAACCCCCGGGGCCTATCCTGTCCCACCGAGACGATCTTGTGCCCCTCTATCAGAACATAGGCGTGGGGCAGAACGGTGTGGGCGTCGTCCATCAGCACGGCGGTGACGTGGGAAAATAAAATACTCAATTTCACCCCTCACATTTCTTCCAGACAGGCCAATACCAGTTCGGAGAACGGCCCCTTTGCCCGCTGGGCGGCCTCCAGCACCTCCGCCTCCGACAAGGGCTGATCCAAGATCCCGGCGGCCATGTTGCTCAGCAGGGTGAGGCCCAGCACGTTCATCCCGGCGTGACCGGCCACGGTGACCTCCGGGGCGGTGGACATCCCCACCGCGTCCGCCCCCAGGGTCCGGGCCAGGCGCACCTCCGCCGGCGTCTCGTACTGTGGCCCGGGAAAGTACATATAGACGCCCTCCCGCAGGGAGACGCCCAGCTCCTTTGCCTTCCGCCGGGCGAGGGCCTGGAGCCGGGGGGTGTAGAGGTGGGAGGAGTCCGGGAAGCGCGGCCCGAACTGCTCCAGGTTGGGGCCGCGGAGGGGGGAGTCCATGAAGATCTTGATCTGGTCGGTGATGAGCATCAGATCGCCCGCCTGCCAGGCGGTGTTGACGCTCCCGGCGGCGTTGGTGACCACCAGGTTTTCCGCCCCCAGCAGCCTGGCCACCCGCACGGCGTAAGCGGTCTCCTCAAAGGAGTAGCCCTCGTAGTGGTGCATCCGCCCCTGCATCACCGCCACGGGCTTGCCCCGCAGGGCGCCAAACACCAGCCGCCCCCTGTGCCCCGGCGCGGTGGAGGGCCGGAAGTGGGGGATGTCCTCATAGGGCACGGCGATGGGGCTTTCCACCACGTCCCCCAGATACCCCAGGCCGGAACCCAGGATCATCAACGTCTTGGGGACAAACTCCCCCAGCCGGGCGCGCAGATACGCCGCGCTCTCCTGGTAGTGGGCGAAGGTGTAGTCCATACAAAAGCCCCCTTGTCGGCGAATTTTGCCTAATCACAGACATTATACCCCGGCGAGCGCGGAAAGGCAAGAGAGACGGGGCCTTTGGGGAAAAATTTGAAAAAGCCCTTGACGCGGGCGAAAAAGCAGGGTATAATAACCTTCGCTGTCCGAAGCGGACAGGAAAAACGTGTGACCTTGCAGTGGTATCGAAGAGGTCATAACGAGCACGACTGGAAATCGTGTGGCGGTCAAAAGCCGCCCGAGGGTTCGAATCCCTCCCACTGCGCCAGAAACCCCCGCGGCCCTTGTGGCCGCGGGGCGTTTTTTGTCCGCGCAAGTTTTTCCCCCGACCGGCGCATACTGAGGGGAGAGGTGAGGCGGATGGAGTCTATTTGGAGCAAGAGCGCGTCCATGCCGGAATTTCCCAGCCTGGAGGGGGACGCGCGGACGGATATTCTCATCATCGGCGGCGGCATCGCCGGGGTGCTGTGCGCCTTTTTGCTGGAGCGGGCGGGGGCGGACTATCTGCTGGTGGAGGCCCGTGAACTGTGCGCGGGAGTGACGGCCAACACCACCGCCAAGGTCACCGCCCAGCACGGCGTTTTGTATCAAAAGCTGCTCTCCAGCCTGGGGGCGGGGAAGACCCGGCTGTACTTTGACGCCAACCAGAAGGCGGTGGAGGAATACCGCTCTCTGTGCCGGGAGGCGGGGTGTGAGTTTGAGGATCAGACCGCCTACGTCTATGCCCAGGATCACCGGGAGAAGCTGGAGCGGGAGCAGGCGGCCTACCGGGCCATCCGGGTGGGGACGTTCTTGCAGAGCAGCAGCCCGCTTCCGTTCCCGGTGGCGGGCAGCCTGTCCCTGGAGCGGCAGGGGCAGTTTCACCCCCTGCGCTTCCTGGCCTGGGCCGCCCAGGGGCTGAACGCGCGCTGCCACACCAAAGTCCGGGCCTTTGTCCCCGGCGGGGTGGTCACCGACCGCGGGACGGTCACGGCCAACAAGATCATCCTGGCCACCCACTTTCCCATCCTCAACAAGCACGGGATGTACGCTTTGAAGATGTACCAACACCGCTCCTACGTCCTGGCCCTCCGGGGGGCGAAGCGGTTTTCCGGGATGTACGTCAGCCAGGATGACGCCGGCCTCTCTTTCCGCACCTATCAGGACCTGCTCCTCCTGGGCGGCGGCGGGCACCGGACGGGCAAGCCCGGCGGCGGCTGGGAGGAGCTGCGGGCGCTGGCCAGGCGGTGGTACCCGGAGGCGGAAGAGGTGGCCCATTGGGCGGCCCAGGACTGCATGACCCTGGACGGCGGCGCCTACGTGGGGCAGTACTCCCCCCGGACGCCCGACCTCTTTGTGACCACCGGCTTCAACAAGTGGGGCATGACCACCGCCCTGGCGGGCGCCCACATTCTCCGGGACCTGACGGCGGGCAGGCCCAACCCCTACGCCGCCGCCTTCGACCCCGCCCGGCCCATGCCCGCCCGTGCCGCCGCGGGCAACGCCGCCTCCGCCGCGGCGGACCTTTTGCCCTTGACCGCCCCCCGGTGCCCCCACCTGGGCTGCGCCCTGCGGTATAACCCCCAGGAGGACACCTGGGACTGCCCCTGCCACGGCTCCCGCTTCGGCCGGGACGGCGCCCTTCTGGACGGCCCCGCCACCGACGATCTGCAAAACCCGCCCCGGCGCGATGAAGAGGGCGGGGAAGGGGGAAATATGTCTTGACAAAGGGGCTGGCCACATTATATAGTAGGCGTGAAAGAAGTGGTGGCTGTGCCAAGGCCGGGGGAGGGCCCCGGCGGAAAAGGAGGAATTCCTATGAAACGACGTATTTTGTCCGTGCTCCTGACCCTCTCCATGGTCTTGACCTTCCTGCCCGCGGCGGCGCTGGCCGCCTCCGGGGGAGACCCGCTCACCTTCTATGACTGGCGCAAGGTCTGGCTGTACGAATGCCGGGCCGACCAGGACGCCGACGGGGTGGTTACCTCCACCTCGGACAGCGCGGCGAAACCTGCCCCGGCGAATTCCCAGGCCGGACAGAACATCCGGGAGATCCCCGGCACCCTGGTCTATGACCTGGGCGCCGTCACCCCGGACGGGACCGGGGCCGACCCCCTCACCCTCACCTTCCGGAACGCGGCGGAGGCGACCTCCGACCGGCCTGACCAGCAGAAGTACGAGCAGTCCTGGGGGGAGGTCAACGTGACCTCCAGCCGGGAGACCGCCCACTTCACCGTGACCTGGCACAACACTCACGGCGACTACGGCGCGCTGCCCAACGTGGGCGATACCTGCACCGCCGTCATCGCCCCCAAGGCGGGCCTCCCCGGCGGCACCTACACCGACTGGATCCTGTTCATGGAGCAGAACAGCCGCGTGGGTTGGGCCGTCCAGGTCACCGTCACGGTGGAACGGGAGCAGAAGACCGTCCGCCCCGCCGCCCAGGTGAGCAAGCCCTACGGCAAGCGCCTCCAGCCCTCCGACATCGGCTATACGGTGGAGGGGACGGAGGAGACGGGCAACCTGTCCCAGCTGGGCGTTACCCTCTCCGGCCTGGACGGCGTGGCGTTTGACGCCCCCGCGGGAACCTACACCCTCAACTACCCCGGGAAGGTGGAGACCCCGGACCGGGAGATCACCATCGTGGGAACCACCGAATTGACGGTGGAGCAGGCGACTCCCGAGCGCTCCAGCGTCAGCGTCTACCAGATCGGCGACGATACCACCCTGGCCGGGTACGGCATCGGCGGGAAGTACGTGAACCCCTACACCCGCCAGGAGGTGAAGGGCACCTTTGCCTGGAAGGACCCGACCACGGCGGTGGAGAAGGACACGGCCTACTCCTACCCCTACATCTTCAACCCCAGCGACGATAACCATGAGCAGGTGGAGGGCATGGTGCAGGTGCGGAAGGGCGCCTCCACCTCGGCCGGCTCCTCCCCCTCCTATGTGCCTGTCACCGTCACGGTGGACGAGGACAGCCGCGTCCAGACCTACGTGGGCCAGGGCGTGGGCCGCAGGATCCGCTACACCATCGACATCCCTGAGAGCATGGCCCAGAGTGTTTCCGTCTGGTACAACGCCGGCCAGGGCTGGGAGCAGAGCGCGCCGTACAACGCGGGCGACTACGACGTGATGATCCGCTTCCCCGGCGGCTATGACTCCGCCACCCGCTCCAACTACGCCGGCGTCACCGTCAAGACCACGCTGACCATCACCCCCAAGGCGGCCACCCCGTCGGTCAGCGTCTGCTCCCACGCCTTTGACGGCACCGGGGAGGTCCAGATCGACAGCTTCGGCTTTGAGCAGAAAGACCTCTCCCTGGTGGACGCCGACACCGGCGCGGCCATCACCCGCCAGAACGTGAACGACTACTTCAAGGCCTGCTTTGACGACGTGAACGCCGGCAGCGGCAAGCCGGTCACCGTCACCCTCCGGGAGGGCAAGCGCGTCAAGCTCGCCGGGGACAACGCCGGGAACTACTACCTCCCGGAGACGATCACCACCACCGGGGACATCACCGCCAGATCCCTGGCCCTGACCCTGAACAGCGGCGTGGCCAAGTTCTACGGCCAGACCATGACCTTCGTGGCCTCCGACTTCACTTCCTCCAGCCAGTTCTATAACGGCGACGTGCTGGAGAGCATCCAGCTCAGCGCGGACAGCGACGGGGCCAAGGCCACCGCCGACGTGGACAGCTACGCCGTCACCGCCAGCAGCGGCAGCGTCAACTACACCGTCACCGGCGTGACCGGGGAGATGGCGGTGAAAAAGGCCGTCCCCGTCCCCGTGTCCGTCTCCGCCGCCATGGGTTCCATCGGCAAGACCGCGGACACCATCGAAGCCTCCCTCCAGGGCGCCTTTGTCAACCCGTACAGCGGCGAGGCGGTGCCCGGCACGGTGAAACTGGCCGACGGCCAGGGGGCGGAGAAGCTGGCCGCGGAGACGGAGCTGACCTACGTCTTCACCCCCGCCGACCCCCGCAACCACACCCAGTATGTGGGCGCCGTCACGGTGAGCAGCATCCCGGCCACCCCCGCCCCCATCCAGATCGCCGGCCAGACCGCCTTTGTCTATGACGGCAAGACCCATCCCGTCTCCCCCGTGCCCGTCGCCGGCGTGACCTACACCGTCTCCTACAACGGCGCGGATAAGGCTCCCGCCGACGTGGGCGCTTACCCGGTGAACATCCGGGCCGTGGCCGGGGCGGACACGGAATACGCCAATAGCCAGATGGACGCCACGCTGGTCATCACCCCCGCCACCCCCACCGTGACGGTGGAGGCCCTGGAGGTGGAGCAGGGGACCGTCCTGGGCGAGGTCAAGCCCACCTACACCGCCACCGGCGTGGACGGCGAGGCGGTCAGCGGCACGCTGACCTGGGATCCCGTGGGCGGCGTCAGCGCCGGGGAGATCGCCGTGACCGAGGGCACCGGCTACAACTGGACCTTCACCCCCGACAGCGGCAACTACGCCGCCGTGATCGGCAGCGCCGTGATCTGCACCATCCAGGCGGCCCCGGAGACCCCCGCGCCCAGCGAGAGCGAGACCCCCGCGCCCGGCGAGAGCGAGACCCCCGCGCCCAGCGAGAGCGAGACCCCCGCTCCCAGCGAGAGCGAGACCCCCGCGCCCAGCGAGAGTGAGACGCCTGCCCCCAGCGAGACCCCGACCCCCGGCGGCACGACTTCCGGTGGTAACACCGGCGGCTCCTCCAGCAGCAGCTCCGGCAGCTCTGGCGGCAGCCACGGCAGCTCCGGTGGGTCCAGCGGCGGCAGTTCCGGTGGGTCCAGCGGCGGCAGTTCCGGTGGGTCCAGCGGTGGCACGCCCGCCGCGCCCAGCAAGTCTCCCACCACTTCCAACGACTCCGCCGCGGAAAAGCCCGCCTCTCAGACCTTTGGCGACGTGGCCAAGGGCAGTTGGTATGAGAGCGGTGTGACCTTCGTGGTGGGCAAGGGCCTGTTCAACGGCGTGGGCAACGGCGCGTTCGCCCCTCAGCAGAACATGACCCGTGCCATGCTGATGACCGTTCTGGCCCGCCTGGCCGATCAGTCCACCGAGGGCGGCGCCACCTGGTATTCCAAGGGGATGGACTGGGCTAAGGCCCAGGGCATTTCCGACGGCACCGCCCCCGAGGCCAACATCACCCGGGAGCAGATGATCACCATGCTCTACCGCTACGCCAAGTCCCCCAAGGTGGACGCCGCCGATATGGCGAAGTTCGTGGACGCAAACGCTGTCTCCGATTGGGCCGCCGACGCCATGCGCTGGGCCGTCCAGAAGGGCATCCTCACCGGCAAGGACGGCGGCCGCCTGGATCCCCAGGGCACCGCCACGAGAGCCGAGGTGGCCACCATCCTCCAGCGGTATGTGGAGCTGGTGAAAGCCTGATCGCCAGCCGGACAGCGCGAACGACACAAAAGGGCGGGGCCACAGGCCCCGCCCCTTTTTATGGCATCCCCCCGGCGCTGTACGAAAGAAAGCGCCCTCCCCACTGGCGGGGAGGGCGCTCGCGTTTTCTATTGAAGGGGGCGGCGGCCCCGTGGGCCGTCATGCCGGGGCCGACCCGCCGGGGTCAGACCTCCTGCTGGACGTAGCACGCGCCGAAACCGCCGGGGCCGATGTGGCAGCCGATGGTGGCGCCGATCTCCATGGGGGGTTCGTCGGTGGTGACGCCCAGGGCGTCCTTCAGGTGGGCCAGGAAGTTTTTGCAGTTGGTGTCGTCCTTGGCGAAGATGGGGATGAGGGGGAAGGCGGTGTCCACGGGAAACTCCCGGAGGATGTTGCACAGCTCGCTGGTGGCCCGCTTGAGGCCGGGAACCTTCTTCACCACCTGGACAAAGCCGTCTTTGGAGAAGGTGATGATGGGCTTGATGTTCAAAAGGGTGCCGATGTTGCCCGCCAGCTTGGACAGCCGCCCGCCCCGGACCAGATACTCCAGGGTGTCCAGACAGGAGAAGTGCCGGATGCGGAAGCGGAAGCGCTCCAGGTCCTGGGCGATTTCCCCGGCGGACAGCTTCCCCCCGTCCCGGAGGGCGCAGGCCCGGTAGACCAGGAGCTTTTGGGCCGCGGTGGCGGCGGCCTGACGGCCATCTACCACGTGGATGTGGTCATAGCCCACCATCCCCACCGCCGCCCGGGCGGTCTGGTAGGTGCCGGAGATGTTGGAGGAGATGGAGATGTAGACCACGCTGACGGCCTTGGCCTTGGCCTCCTCAAAGAGATCCAGGAAGGTCTGGAGGGAGGGCTGGGAGGTGCGGAGGATCTCCCCGGCCTCCATCCGCGCCCACAGCCCCGCCATGGGGATGGACTGGTCGTCCAGGAAGGACTCCTTGCCCTCGAAGGCCAGGGACATGGGGATGAGCTTGACGTTGCGCGCCTGCAATTCCTCCGGGGTGATGTCAGAGCCGGAGTCGGTGAGGATGACGATGGGTCTGGACATAAAATCACCTTCCTATTTCACAAACAGCTTGATGAGCTTGTCCTTGCCAGGGGAGTAGGGCGCGTAGCGCATGGGAACGTCGATGAAGGTCTTTTTGTCCACCATGCTTTTGTAGTGGGAGAAGGTGTCGAACCCGTCTTTGCCGTGGTAGCCGCCCATGCCGCTCTGGCCCACGCCGCCAAAGGCCATGTCGCTGGTGGCCAGGTGGATGAGGGTGTCGTTGACGCAGCCGCCGCCGAAGTTGAGCCGGGACTTGAACGTCTCAATGACGTCCTTCTGGGCGGAGAAGATGTAGAACGCCAGGGGGTGGGGCAGCCCCTGGAGCTTTTCCAGGGCCTCGTCGGTGGAGGTGAAGGTGAGGATGGGCAAAATGGGGCCGAAGATCTCCTCGCCCATCACCGGGTCGTCCCAGGTCACGTCGGTCATCACCGTGGGGGCGATGCGCAGGGCGGCGGGGTCGCTCTGGCCGCCCACGGCGACTTTGTTCTGATCCAGCAGGCCCATCAGCCGGTCAAAGTGCTTCTGGTTGACGATCTTGCCGTAGTTCTCATTCTCCAGGGGCCGCTCGCCGTACTGGGCGGCGATCTCCTTGGCCAGCGCCTCCACCAGCCGGTCCCGGACGGCGGCGTCGCAGTAGATGTAGTCCGGCGCCACGCAGGTCTGGCCGCAGTTGATGAACTTGCCGAAGACGATGCGCCGGGCGGCCAGGGGGATGTTGGCCGAGCGGTCCACCAGGCAGGGGCTTTTGCCCCCCAGCTCCAGAGTGACGGGGGTGAGGTGGGGAGCGGCGTGGGCCATGACCGTCTTGCCCACGGCGGGGGAGCCGGTGAAGAAGATGTAGTCGGTGTCCAGCTCCAGCAGGCACTGGTTCTCCGCCCGCCCGCCGGTGACCACCGCCACATACTCCGGGGGGAAGATGCTCTCGATCAAGTCCTTCATCACCTGGGAGACGTGGGGGGAGTAGGCGCTGGGCTTGAGAATAGCGGTGTTGCCCGCCGCCAAGGCGTCCGCCAGGGGGTCCAGGGTGAGGAGAACCGGGTAGTTCCACGGACTCATAATGAGGACGCAGCCGTAGGGGGTGGGCTTGACAAAGCTCCGGGCCACGTAGTTGGTCAGGGGGGTGCGCACCCGCTTCTCCCTGGCCCAGCGGCCCACCCGCTTGAGGAGGTAGGAGATCTCGCTCTTCACCAGCCCCAGCTCGCACATATAGCTCTCCGAGGGGCTTTTGCCCAGATCCTCCTTCAGCGCGTCGTAGAGCGCCGGGGCGAAGGTGTCGATGGCTTTTTTCAGTTTGCCCAGGGCCGCCTTGCGGTACGCCACCGGCAGGGTCGCGCCGGTGGCGAAAAAGTCCTGCTGGGCCTCCAAAAGGGCCTGTGCCTGCGCAGTGTCCATTTTACTTCCCCGCCTTTCGATAGATCTCCTCCAGCTCCCGGGCGTTCCAGAGGACCGGCACGGGGTAGAGGGGGTTGCCCTCATGGGCGGCGTACTTGGCCAGGGCGGGGATGTCCTCCTCCCGGATGTTGGGGATGGTCCGGGGGATGCCCAGCTCGTCGTTCAGCTTGCGGATGGCGGCGATGAAAGCCCCGGCCAACTCCGCCTCGCTCTGGCCCTCCTGGCCGACGCCGGCGCACAGGGCCAGCTTGGCCAGCTTCTTGTGGATCTTGTCCCCGTACATCTCCAGCACCATGGGCAGCAGGGTGGCGTTGGTCTGGCCGTGGGGCAGGTCGTACTTGCCGCTGAGGGAGTGGCTGACGGCGTGGATGTAGCCCACGTAGGAGCGGGTAAAGGCCCGGCCGGCCAGGTGGGCGGCCCGGAGCATGGCGGCCTCCGCCTCCGCGCTCTCGTGGGCGGCGGCCTGTTTCAGGTTGGCGAAGACCAGCCGGGTGGCCTCCTCCGCGTCCCGGCGGGTGTGCTGGTTGGTGGAGCGGCCGATGTACGCCTCCACGGCATGGGTGAGGGCGTCGATGCCGGTGGCGGCCATCAGGTGGGCGGGCAGGGTGTGGATGAGCTGGGGGTCCAGCACGGCGCAGGGGGGGATGAGGAAGAAGTCGTTGATGACGTACTTGTGCCGGGTCTTGTCGTCCACGATGACGGCGGCCAGGGTGGTCTCGCTCCCCGTGCCGGCGGTGGTGGGCACGGCGATGAGGTAGGGGAGCTTGTGCCATACCTTTAAAATACCCGCCATCTGGCCCAGGGTCTTCCGGGGCCGGGCCACCCGCACGCCCACCGCCTTGGCGCAGTCCATGGGGGAGCCGCCGCCGAAGGCGATGAGGCTGTCACAGCCCCGCTCTTTATAGAGTTCATAGGCCCGCTCCACCATGCCGGTGGTGGGGTTGGGCTTGGCCCCGTCAAAGACCACCACGTCCATGCCCTGTTTGGTCAGGGCCTCCTCCAGGGGCTTTGTCAGCCCCAGGGCGTTGATCTGGCTGTCCGTGACCAGCAGGGGGCAGAACTTCCCCTGGGCGGAGAGCTGGGCGGGGATGTCGGTGACGTGCTCCAGGATCTTGGGGTCCCGGTAGGGGAGGACGGGCAGGGCCAGGCGAAACGCCCCCTGGAAGAGGCGGCAGTATACCTTTTCAAACGGGTTCATAACGGATTGATCTCCTTTCCGCGCGTGGTTCTCATTAGTTATAAGGTATACCACGCCAGGGACGATTTGTCAATGACGTCCCGGAGCGGGCGGGTCTTTGGCAAACTACACAAAATCCGGTGTCAATTTTTTATGTAAATCCCCTTGCAAAACAACATATAGTATGCTACAATAATGCCCGGCACAAGATATTCGGTCCCACGGATAGAGACCAGAAAGAGGGAGAAGTACCATGAAAGTCATCAAACGCAACGGCTCCGAGGTGGGCTTTGACATTGATAAGATCGTCGCCGCGGTGACCAAGGCCAACGAAACTGTGGACGAGCCTCTGCGCCTCACCAGCGCCCAGATCAACCGCATCGCCCAGTTTGTGGAACTCTACTGCCAGGCCATGAACCGCTCTCCCTCGGTGGAGGAGATCCAGGACCAGGTGGAGATCCAGATCATGGCCCACGGCGCCTACGAGGTGGCCAAGCACTACATCACCTACCGCTACGTCCGCTCCCTGGTCCGCCGCAGCAACACCACCGACGAGAAGATCCTCTCCCTCATCGAGTGCTGCAACGAGGAGGCCAAGCAGGAGAACGCCAACAAGAACCCGGTGGTGAACTCCACCCAGCGCGACTACATGGCCGGCGAGGTGAGCCGGGACATCACCGAGCGCATCCTTCTCCCCGAGGACATTGTGGAGGCCCACCAGGAGGGCTTGATCCACTTCCACGACAGCGACTATTTCGCCCAGCACATGCACAACTGCGACCTGGTCAACCTGGAGGATATGCTGCAAAACGGCACCGTCATCACCGGCACCCTCATCGAGCGGCCCCACTCCTTCTCCACCGCCTGCAACATCGCCACCCAGATCATCGCCCAGGTGGCCTCCAACCAGTACGGCGGCCAGTCCATCTCCCTGACCCACCTCGCCCCCTTCGTGGACGTCTCCCGTCAGAAGATCCGCAAGGTGGTGGAAAAGGAGATGGAGGACATCGGCGTCACCCCCGACCCGGAGAAGATCTCCGAGCTGGTGGAATCCCGCCTGCGGGAGGAGATCCGCCGGGGCGTCCAGACCATCCAGTACCAAGTGGTCACCCTCCTGACCACCAACGGCCAGGCGCCTTTCGTGACGGTGTTCATGTACCTCAACGAAGCCCGGAACGAGCAGGAGAAGCGCGACCTCGCCCTCATCATCGAGGAGACCCTGCTCCAGCGGTGCGAGGGGGTCAAGAACGAAAAGGGCGTGTGGGTCACCCCCGCCTTCCCCAAGCTCATCTACGTCCTGGAGGAGGACAACATCACCGAGGACTCCCCCTACTGGTATCTCACCCAGCTGGCCGCCAAGTGCACCGCCAAGCGGATGGTCCCCGACTACATCTCCGAGAAGATCATGCTCCGGGACAAGGGGGACTGCTACACCTGCATGGGTTGCCGCTCCTTCCTCACTCCCGACCGCTTCACCGAGGCCGGGATCGGCAACATCGCCAACGCCGGGAACTACGAGCCGGGCAAGCACAAGTACTACGGCCGCTTCAACCAGGGCGTGGTCACCCTGAACCTGGTGGACATCGCCCTCAGCTCCGGCGGCAACCTCCAGAAGTTCTGGGAGATCTTTGACGAGCGCCTGGAGCTGTGCCACCGCGCCCTGCTGTGCCGCCATGAGCGGCTGAAGGGCACCCTCTCCGACGCCGCCCCCATCCTCTGGCAGTACGGCGCCCTGGCCCGGCTGGAGAAGGGGGAGACCATCGACAAGCTCCTCTACAACGGCTACTCCACCATCTCCCTGGGCTACGCCGGCCTCTACGAGTGCGTCAAGTACATGACCGGCAAGTCCCACACCGACCCGGAGGCCACCCCCTTCGCCCTGGAGGTCATGGAGTATATGAACGCCGCCTGCCGCAAGTGGAAGGCGGAGAGCAACATCGACTTCTCCCTCTACGGCACCCCCCTGGAGTCCACCACCTACAAGTTCGCCAAGTGCCTGCAAAAGCGTTTCGGCATCATCCCCGGCATCACCGACAAGGGCTACATCACCAACTCCTATCACGTCCACGTCACCGAGGAGATCGACGCCTTTGAAAAGCTCCGCTTCGAGTCCCAGTTCCAGACCCTGTCCCCCGGCGGCGCCATCAGCTACGTGGAGGTTCCGGATATGCAGGACAACCTGGAGGCGGTGCTCCAGGTGATGAAGTTCATCTACGACAACATCATGTACGCCGAGCTGAACACCAAGAGCGACTACTGCCAGGTCTGCGGCTGGGACGGCGAGATCGACATCATCGAGGAGGACGGCAAGCTGGTGTGGCACTGCCCCCAGTGCGGCAACGAGGATCAGGACAAGATGAACGTCGCCCGGCGCACCTGCGGCTACATCGGCACCCAGTTCTGGAACCAGGGGCGGACCCAGGAGATCCGCGAGCGGGTCCTGCACCTGTAAGTTCACCGGGAAAACCAGAGAGATCACCAACCAATAGGGGCGGGTCAGAAACCCGCCCCTATTTGCTGTAAGGAGAACGCCATGTACTACGGAGAGATCAAAAACTGCGACATCGCCAACGGGGAGGGGGTGCGGGTGACCCTCTTCGTCTCCGGCTGCACCAACCACTGTCCCGGCTGTTTCCAGCCCCAGACCTGGGACTTTACCTACGGCCGGCCCTTCACCGCCCAGACGGAGGAGACCATTTTGGAGATGCTGGCCCCTGGCTATATCAACGGCCTCACCCTTCTGGGGGGCGAACCCTTCGAGCCGGAGAACCAGCGGGAGCTGCTGCCCTTTTTGAAGAAGGTCAGGGCCGCCTACCCGGACAAGACGGTGTGGTGCTTTACCGGCTTCACCCTGGACAAGCTCACCGACCCCGCCTTCCCCAAGCACTGCGAGGCCACCCAGCCCATGCTGGACCTCATCGACGTGCTGGTGGACGGGCCTTTCATCCAGGAGAAGAAGAACCTCGCCCTGCGCTTCCGGGGCAGCGAGAACCAGCGGCTCATCGACCTGAAGACCACCCGGGCCACGGGGGTGCTCACCCTCCTGCCCGACCGGCAGCGGGGGAAGGTATGAAGCTGGCGGTAGACGAAGCCCTGCGCTACCTGGGCGTGAAGGGCCGGCCGGACGAGGCGCTGGCCCAGACGGTCGCCCAGGTCGCCCAGACCCTGACCGGTCAGATCACCCCCCGGTACACCTACCGCGTCTTCCGCCTGGAGCGCGCCCCCGCCGGGGTGCGCCTCGCCGGGACGGACGTGGTTCTCCCCGGCGCCACGGCGGAGAAGATGCTCTCCGGGTGTGACCAGGCCGCGCTCCTGGCCTGCACCCTGGGCGCCCGGTTCGACCAGCTTTTGCGCTCCACCCAGGCCCGGGACATGGCCCAGGCGGTCATTCTGGACGCCTGCGGCAGCGCCTGGGTGGAGTCCGGCTGCGACCAGGCGGAAGATGAGATCGCCGCCCGTTTCCCCGGCCAATACCTTACCGACCGCTTCAGCCCCGGCTACGGCGACCTGCCCCTGACCCTCCAGAGCGCGCTGTGCGCCCTGCTGGACACCCCCCGGCGGCTGGGCCTGGTGGTGACCGAGAGCGCTCTTTTAGACCCGGTGAAATCCGTCACCGCCCTGGTGGGCGTCTCGCCCACCCCCCAGCCCGCCCGGGTGCGGGGCTGCGCGGTCTGCCCCCTGCGGGGGAGCTGTACCTTTTCCAAAGGAGGCCAACGCTGTGAACGATAACTTCTGGCAGGGGGGATTTACCCTCCTGGACGGCGCCCTGGGCACCATGGTCCAGGCCCTGGACCTGCCCCGGAGCGCCCGTCCGGAGCTGCTGGCCCTGACCCACCCCCAGGCGCTCATGGACATTCACAGAGCCTATGTCCAGGCGGGCAGCCAGGTGATCTACGCCAACACCTTCGGCTGCAACGGCAAAAAGCTGGCGGGCACAGGCCACACGGCGGCGGAGGTGGTGTCCGCCTCCGTCGCCGCCGCCCGCGCCGCGGCGGGGGAGAGGGCGCGCGTCGCCCTGGACATCGGGCCGCTGGGGGAGCTGCTGGAACCCCTGGGCAGCCTCACCTTTGAGCGCGCCTACGACCTCTTCCGGGAGGTGGTGGAGGCCGGGGTGCAGGCGGGAGCCGACCTGATCGTCATCGAGACCATGACCGACCTCTACGAGGCCAAGGCCGCCCTCCTGGCCGCCAAGGAGCACAGCGGCCTGCCCGTCTTTGTCACCCTCTCCTTCGAGGAGGGAGGCCGGACCTTCACCGGTTGCTGCGTGGAGTCCATGGCCAAGACCCTGGAGGGGCTGGGGGCGGACGCCATCGGCTTCAACTGCTCCCTGGGGCCGGACAAGATGACCGCCCTGGTGGAGACCCTGGCCGGGGCCACCGCGCTGCCCATCATCGCCAAGCCCAACGCCGGTCTGCCAGACCCCCTGGACGGCCACTACCCCATGGGGCCGGAGGAATTCGCCGCGGCCCTGGCGGAGCTGGTAAAGCGGGGCGCCACCATCGTGGGCGGCTGCTGCGGCACCACCCCGGACTATATCGCCCTGGTGCGCGAGACCCTCTCCGGCATGCCCCCCGTCTCCCGGCAGGTCGCCCCCGTCTCCCGTGTCTGCACCCCCACCCGCTGTCTGGAGCTGGACGGGGTGCGGGTGATCGGCGAGCGGATCAACCCCACCGGGAAAAAGCGCCTCCAGCAGGCGCTCCGGGAGGGGGACCTGGACTATATCCTGGACTTAGCCGTCCGCCAGGAGGACGCGGGGGCGGACATTCTGGACGTGAATGTGGGCTGTCCCGGCGTGGACGAGGTGGAGCTGCTGCCCAAGGTGGTGAAGAAGCTCCAGAGCGCCGTCTCCCTGCCCCTGCAACTGGACTCGGCGGACCCGGCGGCCCTGGAGGCCGCCCTGCGGGTGTACAACGGGAAACCGGCGGTGAACTCGGTAAACGGCGACCCCGCCTCTCTGGCGGCGGTGCTGCCCTTGGTGAAGAAATACGGCGGCGCGGTGGTGGGCCTGTGCCTGGATGAGAACGGCCTGCCCCAGACCGCGGAGGAGCGCCTGGCCATCGCCCGGCGCATCCTGGACGCCGCCCTGGCCCAGGGCATCCCTCGGGAGGACGTGTGGATCGACTGCCTGACCATGACCGTCTCCGCCCAGCAGTCCCAGGCGGTGGAGACCCTGGCGGCGGTGCGCGGGGTGCGGGAGGAGCTGGGACTTCAGACGGTGCTGGGGGTGTCCAACATCTCCTTCGGCCTGCCCCAGCGCCCCCTGGTGAACCAGACCTTCCTCACCGCCGCCCTGGCCGACGGCCTCACCCTGCCCATCCTGGACCCCAACCGCGCCGAGATGATGGACGCCATCCACGCCTTCCGGGTGCTGTCCGGGGAGGACGAGGGGTGCGGCGCCTACGTGGAGCGCTTTGCCCAGGCTGCCCCCGCCGCCCCAGCTCCCGACTCCGGGGCGGGGGAGGAGTTCACCCTGGCCCAGGCCATTCTGAAAGGCCGCCGGGGGGAGGCCGGGCGGCTGGCCCAGGAGGCGCTGGAGAGGATGGAACCCCTGGCCCTGGTGGAGGGAGAGCTGATCCCCGCCCTGGACCGGGCGGGGGAGGAATACGAGGCGGGGCGGCTCTACCTGCCCCAGCTCCTCAGCGCCGCCCAGGCCGCCCAGAGCGTCTTTGAGGCGGTGGCCGCCCAGATGGAGCGTACCGGCGGCGCCCCGGTGAAGAAGGGCGCCCTGGCGGTGGCCACCGTCCGGGGGGACATCCACGACATCGGCAAGAACATCGCCAAGACGGTGATGGAGAACTACGGCTACCAGGTTCTGGATCTGGGCCGGGACGTGCCGCCGGAGACGGTGGCGGAGGAGGCGGAGCGCCAGGGTCTGAAGCTGGTGGGCCTGTCCGCGCTGATGACCACCACCCTCCCCGCCATGGCGGAGACGGTGCGCCTTTTGAAGGCCCTGCCCACCCCCCCGGCGGTCTTCGTGGCCGGGGCGGTGGTGACGGAGGACTACGCCCGGAGCATCGGCGCGGACTACTACGCCAAGGACGCCAAGGACTCGGCGCGGATCGCCAGGGAGGTGTTGGGATGACGGAAGAGCGAAATCCCCTCTGGGAGAAGCTGGAGCGGGGGGACTGGGTGGTGTGCGTGGAGCTGGACCCCCCGGTGGACGATGTGATCCAGCCCTTTTTGGACGGCGTGGCCGCCTTTCGGGACGTGGGGGCGGACGCGGTCACCATCGCCGACTCCCCCGTGGGCCGGCCCCGGGCGGACAGCAGCCTGCTGGCCTGCAAGCTCAAGCGGGAGCTGGGGGTGGAAGCGCTGCCCCACATGACCTGCCGGGATAGAAACGAGATCGCCACCAAGGCCCTCCTGCTGGGCCTGTCCATCGAGGGGGTGCACAATGTCCTCCTGGTCACCGGCGACCCCGCCTCCAAGGTGGGGGAGAGCCGCCCCAAGACGGTGTTCCACTTCAACTCCCGGAAGCTGGCCAAATACGTCACCGGCCTGAACGAGACGGTGCTGCGCCACCCCTTCCGGGTGTTCGCCGCGCTGAATGTGAACGCGGTGAACTTCCCCGCGGAGCTGCGCCGGGCGGGGGAGAAGGAGCGCTGCGGCGTGAGCGGTTTCCTCACCCAGCCCATCCTCTCCCCGGAGGCCCTGGACAACCTGAAGCGGGCGCGGGCCACTCTGAAAGGGAAGCTCCTGGGGGGCGTGTTCCCGGTGGTGAGCCACAAAAACGCCCTGTTTCTGGACACCCAGGTCTCCGGGATGCGCCTGAGTCCGGAACTTATCCAGCGCTACGAGGGAGCCGACCGGGAGCGGGGAGAGGCCCTGGCCGAGGAGATCTCCGCCCAGGTCATCCGGGCCATCCGCCCCTACACCGACGGGGTCTACCTCATGACCCCCTTCCAGCGCGTCTCCCTGATGACCCGCCTCATCGCCCACGCCCGCGGGGCGGGGGAGGCGCGAAAGGAGGAGACGCCCCATGCATAACGAGCTGACGGCCAAGGACCTGGAGCTGATGCGCCAGGAGCTGGACTACCGGCGCATCACCCTGCGCCCCCAACTGCTGGAGGCGGTGAAGGTCGCCCGGGGCTTTGGGGATTTGTCGGAGAACTTTGAGTACAAGGCGGCCAAGCAGGAGAAAAACCGCAACGAGGGCCGCATCCGCTACCTGGAGAACATGATCCGCACCGCCCACGTCATCCAGGACGACGGCCCCACCGACGCCGCCGGGCTGTACGACAAGATCACCGTCTACCTCCCGGAGGACGACTGCCAGGAGACCTACCAGGTGGTCACCACCGTCCGCCAGGACGCCCTCCACGGCCTCATCAGCCGGGAGTCCCCGGTGGGCAAGGCCCTGCTGGGCCGCCGGGTGGGGGAGACGGTACACATCGAGGTCAGCGGCGGCGCGGGCTACGACATGGTCATCCGCGCCATTGAGAAGGGGAGCGACGACGGCTCTGCCCCCCTGAACCAGTATTAAAAAGGGGAGAGACGGATGAACGTGCGGGCCTATGAATCGAAGGACGTCCCGGCTATGGCCGCCGTCTGGAACCAGGTGGTGACCGACGGGGTGGCCTTTCCCCAGGAGGAGACCCTGACGGAGGCGGCGGCGCGGGAGTTCTTCGCCGCCCAGAGCGGTTGCGGCGTGGCGGAGCTGGACGGACGCGTGGTGGGCCTCTACATCCTCCACCCCAACAACGTGGGCCGGTGCGGCCACCTCTGCAACGCCAGCTACGCCGTAGACCGGGACTGCCGGGGCCGTGGGGTGGGCCGGGCGCTGGTGACCCACTGCATGGCCCAGGCCAAAGCCCTGGGCTTCCGGGTGCTCCAGTTCAACGCCGTGGTGGCCTCCAACACCGCCGCCCGCCGCCTCTACGAGAGCCTGGGATTTCAGGGCCTGGGGACCATCCCCGGCGGCTTCCGCATGCCCGACGGGAGCTACGCCGACATCTGCCCCTACTACATCACCCTCTGAGCGCCGATGAACGCGCAGCGCCTTGACCTCCCCGGCGGCGCGACCCTGTGGCTGGGCCGGGTGGAGGAGGTGGAGCCGGGGGAGTGGCCCGCCCTCTATGCCCAGATGGACCCCGCCCGGCAAGCCCGGTGCGACCGCTATCGCCGGGAGGCGGACAAGCGCCGGTGCGTCCTGGCCGACGCCCTCGCCCGCCGCGCCCTATCCCAGGCCACCGGCCTTCCGCCAAAAACCCTGCGCTTTGCCCAGGCGGCGGGGGGGAAGCCCCGCGCCGTGGGCGTGGAGCGCCATTTCAGCCTCTCCCACTCCGGCTCCCTGGCCCTCTGCGCGGAAGGCCCAGACCCCCTGGGGGCGGACGTCCAGCGCTGGCGGCCCGTCTCCCCGGCCCTGCTGCGCCGGGCGGCCCGAGCGGGCTGCGCCGGGGACACAGAGGCGGCGTTTTTCGCCTGGTGGACCCGCCAGGAGGCGGCGGGGAAGCTGACCGGGAGCGGCCTGCGCCTGGGCCGGCTCCCGGCGGGGCTGACCTTCTGGGAGAAGACCCTGGACGAGCCGGACGGGACGTACTCCCTCTGCGTCTGCACCGGGGAGAGACCGTGAACGCGCGAAACAAAACGGCGGACAGCCCCTTGGCTGTCCGCCGTTTTTGTGGATGGAACCTTACTTTTTCCCGCCCTTGAGGGCCTTCATCCGCAGGTCGTGTTCCAGGATGCGCTTGCGCAGGCGCAGAGACTTGGGGGTGACCTCCAGCAGCTCGTCGTCGGCCAAAAACTCCAGGCACTGCTCCAGGCTGAGCTGCCGGGGGGGTACCAGCCGCAGGGCCTCGTCCGAGCCGCTGGCCCGCATATTGGTGAGCTGCTTTTTCTTGCAGACGTTGACGGTGATGTCCTCCTGCTTGGGGCACTCGCCCACCACCATCCCGCCGTAGACGGGAACCCCCGCGCCGATGAACAGCGCCCCCCGCTCCTGGGCGTTGAAGAGGCCGTAGGTGACGCTCTCGCCGGTCTCAAAGCTCACCAGGGAGCCGGTGGAGCGGCGGGTGATCTCCCCCTTCATGGGGGCGTAGGAGTCGAAGACGGAGGCCATGATGCCCTCGCCCTTGGTGTCGGTCAAAAACTCGTTGCGGTAGCCGAACAGGCCCCGGGAGGGGACCAGGAACTCCACCTTCATCCGCTCGCCCACCGGGGTCATCTCCACCAGATCGCCCTTCCGGGCGCCCAGCTTTTCAATCACCGACCCCACGCAGTCGGCGGGCACGTCCACCACCACCCGCTCAATGGGTTCGCACTTCTTCCCGTCGATCTCCTGGTAGAGCACCCGGGGGGGCGAGACCTGGAACTCGTACCCCTCACGGCGCATGGTCTCGATGAGGATGGAAAGGCTCATCTCCCCCCGGCCGGCCACATTGAAGGAGTCGGTGCTGTCCGTCTCGGTGACCCGGAGGGACACGTCCTTGAGCATCTCCCGCTGAAGCCGCTCCCGGATCTGCCGGGAGGTGACGAACTTCCCCTCCCGCCCGGCGAAGGGGGAGTCGTTCACCGAGAAGGTCATCTCCAGCGTGGGGGCGGAGATCTTCACGAACTCAATAGGCTCCACGCAGTCAGGGGCGCAGATGGTGTCGCCGATGGTGATGTCGCCGATGCCGCTCATGGCGATGATGTTCCCGGCGGTGGACTCGGTGACCGGAACCTTGTTCAGCCCGTCGAACTCGTAGAGGGACACCGCCTTGGCCTTCTGGGGGACGGCGTCCGGGTCGTGGTAGTTGCACACCACGATGTCCTGGTTCTGCCGGATGGTGCCCCGCTCGATGCGCCCGATGGCGATGCGGCCCACGAACTCGTTGTAGTCGATGGAGCTGACCAGCATCTGGAAGGGGGCGTCCACATCCGCCTCGGGGGCGGGGATGTAGTTCAGGATGGTATCAAAGAGGGGCGCCAGGTCCTCTCCCGCCGTGTCGGGGGAGTAGCTGGCGGTGCCCTGGCGGCCGGAGCAGAAGAGCATGGGGGAGTCCAGCTGTTCCTCGGTGGCGTCCAGGTCCAGCAGCAGCTCCAGCACCTCGTCCACCACCTCATGGACCCGCTGGTCGGGCCGGTCGATCTTGTTCACCACCACAATGACCCGGTGGCCCAGCTCCAGGGCGCGGGAGAGGACAAAGCGGGTCTGGGGCATGGGACCCTCCGCCGCGTCCACCAGGAGGATGACGCCGTTGACCATCTTCAAAATGCGCTCCACCTCGCCGCCGAAGTCGGCGTGACCGGGGGTGTCCACGATGTTGATCTTGGTGTCCTTGTACCGCACGGCGGTGTTCTTGGCCAGGATGGTGATGCCCCGCTCCCGCTCCAGGTCGCCGGAGTCCATCACCCGCTCCACCGTGGCCTGATTTTCCCGATAAATGCCGCCCTGCTTGAGCATCTCGTCCACCAGCGTAGTCTTCCCGTGGTCCACGTGGGCGATGATGGCGACATTTCTGATCTTCTCGTTCCGCAAAATAACGCACCTCTATTATACAAATTCAACCGATATAGTTTACACCCCCCGCAGACAAATTGCAACCCCCAAGGCAAATAAAACCCGCGCCTTGCCCATAAACAAACCAAGGGACGGCCCCTTCGGGCCGTCCCTGAGACTGTCAAAGAAGCGGCCCTGCCGCTTCTTTGACATTTTTACGGCCCGCTGCAGCGCACTCCCCGGCCGCCGCGAGGGCGGCCGGCTCGCACGTTTGCGGGCCGAGATGTATTTTTTCCGACGTACACGCCGCCGGAAAAAATTTCTTATGAGTCTTTCGCGCCCTGCGGCGCGAAACTCTGCGAGGCTTTTTTGACAAGCTGAGGGACGGCCCCTCCGGGCCGTCCCTCTCTTTTCTCACCCCGCCGCCGGGCGGTTTAGTTTTCCAGACCCAAAAGCCAGTTGACGGAGACGTCCAGCACCTCCGCCAGGAGCAGGAGTTCAAAGTCCGCGATGACCCGCTGGCCGGTCTCCATGCGGCTGATGGACATCTGCTCCACCGACAGTCCCCGCACCTGGAGCCGCGCGGCCAACATCCCCTGGGAGAGCTTTTGCCGTTTTCTGGCCTCTTTAATGCGCTGACCCGCGATATTACAGCGGTCGCCAAATTTATAGAGCCTCATGTTGCCTCCGTCTAATCATCTTTTTTATTTTTTCTTGACAGTAACACAACTTTCGACTATTAAAAAAGATGATTAAAACGTGGCGCGCTCCACATTTTTTGGCGCCGCGGGCGGGGAAGCGCCACGGGAGATCGTCTTTGGAACAGACCGAAAAGTACCTTTTGAGAGAAAAGATAGGAGGAAAAAACATGTTTTGCGTGAATTGCGGAAAAGAGATCAGAGACGGGGCGACGTTTTGCCCCGAATGCGGCGCGACGCAGCAGGGGGTCGCATCGCCTGCCTCTGGTGGAGAGAGCTATGCCAGTCCCACCAATCAGCCCACGGCCCAGCAGGCGCCCTATAACATGATGTGCATCCTCGGCCTGGTTATCTCGGGCATTTCGCTCCTGCTCAACTTCTGGGGAATAGTGGGAATTGCCGGAACGGTGGTGTCCGTCATTGGATTGACCAGTTGCAAACAGAAAAATGAGAGAGGGAAAGGTCTCGCGATCGCCGGTATCGCCATCGGAGGATTTTCCATTCTCTACGGCCTGATCGCTATTTTAGCACTGGGGAACATCCTCTCCTAGTTGTAACAGCTTATCCAGGCCAAGGGCCGGGGCATTTGCCCCGGCCCTTTTTGACGACTCACATCTCCGGGTGCCTGCTCTCGGCGGAGATGTCGCTGAGGGCCGCGCTGGCCTCCATGTCGCAGGCGTGGGACAGGCTCAGATCCCCCAGGGAGAGGATGCCCACCACCTTGTCCTGCTCCACCACCGGCAGGCGGCGCACCTGGCGGGAGGCCATGATCTGGGCGGCCTCCCGCACGTCGGCGGTTGGGGAGACCACTGCGCAGTTCCGGGTCATGATCTTGTGGACGGGGGTCTTGGCCGGGTCCTCCTGGACGGCCACGCACCGCAGCACGATATCCCGGTCTGTGATCACCCCCCGCAGCCCGCCGTCCTCGCCGCACACGGGCAGGGACCCTACGTCGTGCTGGGCCAGGAGCTGGGCCGCGCCCTGGGCGGTGTCCTGGGGGTCCACCCAGGCCACGCTCTGACACATCAACTCTTTCACTTGCATTTTTCTCGCCCCTTGTTATAATAGTAGTTTAGACGTATCTATTGTTGACCGGAAGGGAAGAACTATTCCATGAAGCCGCTGCTGCACATCTGCTGCGCCCCCTGCTCCATCACCTGCATCGACACCCTGCGCACCGACGGCCTGGAGCCAACGGGCTTTTGGTACAACCCCAACATCCACCCCTACACCGAGTACCGCCAGCGGAAGAACACCCTGGTGGACTACGCCCGCTCCATCGGCCTGGAGCTGATCCTGGCCGGGGAGTACGGTCTGCGGCCCTTTGTCCGGGCGGTGGCGGGGGATATCGACCACCGCTGCGGCGTGTGCTACCAGATGCGCCTGGAACCCACCGCCCAATACGCCGCCCAGCACGGCTTTGACGCCTTCACCACCACCCTCCTGGTCTCCCCGTACCAGAACCACGAGCTGCTGGTAGAGGTGGGGGAGCGGATGGGGGAGAAGTACGGCGTGCGCTTTCTGCCCTACGACTTCCGCCCCCGTTTCCGGGAGGGGCAGGACAGGGCCAGGGAGCTGGGGCTGTACCTGCAAAAATACTGCGGCTGTATCTTCAGCGAGGAGGACCGTTACCTCGCCCGGAAGCGCCGCAAGGCCCGGGAGCGGGCGGAGCGGGAGGCCCGGCAGGCGGCTGACGCCGCGTCCTGAGACGGCAACCTTTTTGACAAAGGAGAAATTCGTATGCTGGAGATCCGAAACCTATCCTACGAAGTCCCCAGCGAGGACGGCCGGCTGGGCATCCTGCGGGATGTGAGCCTGACCGTTCCCCAGGGAAAATTCGTGGTGGTCACCGGCCCCAACGGCGGCGGCAAGACCACCCTGGCCCGGGCCATCATGGGCCTTGTGAAGCCCACGGCGGGGCGCATCCTCTGGCGGGGGCAGGACGTGACCGACCTCTCGGTGACGGAGCGAGCCAAGGTCGGCATCTCCTACGCCTTCCAGCAGCCCCCCCGGTTCAAGGGCCTGAAGATCGGCGATCTGCTGGAGCTGGCGGCGGGGAACCAGCTGAGTCACGACCAGCAGTGCCAGTACCTCACGAAGGTCGGCCTGTGCGCCAACGACTACATCGACCGGGAGATGGACGCCTCCCTCTCCGGCGGCGAGGTGAAGCGGGTGGAGATCGCCACCGTCCTGGCCCGAAAGGCCCCCCTGATGATTTTTGACGAGCCGGAGGCGGGCATCGACCTTTGGAGCTTTTCCCAGCTCACCCGGACCTTCCGCGCCCTCCACGAGGAGGGGGACGCCACCCTCATCGTCATCTCCCACCAGGAGCGCATCATCGACCTGGCCGACGAGATCGTCCTGGTGTCCAAGGGCCAGGTGACCGCCCAGGGGCCAAAGGCGGATATTCTGCCCCAGCTGATGGCGGACACAGTGGCCGGGTGCAGCTATATGCGGGAAGGGGGGAACTGACGGTGGACAAGACGGAGTGGAAGATCCTCAAAGAGATCGCGGACCTGGAAAAGACCCCCCAGGGGGCCTATAATTTCCGGCTCAACGGCGCCCTGGACGACCGCAAGACCACCGAGCACATCGACATCGTCAGCAAGACGGACAAGCCGGGCATCGACATCATCGTCAAGCCCGGCACAAAAGGGGAGAGCGTCCACATCCCCGTGGTGCTGAGCCAGACGGGTCTGGTGGACGTGGTGTACAACGACTTTTACATCGGCGAGGGGGCGGAGGTGGATATCGTCGCCGGCTGCGGCATCCACAACACCGGCTGCGAGACCTCCCAGCACGACGGCATCCACGTCTTCCACCTGGCCAAGGGCGCCAAGGTCCGCTATGTGGAGCGCCACTACGGCGAAGGCCCCGGCACGGGGGAGAACATTCTGAACCCCAAGACGGAGGTCTATCTGGAGGAGGGCGCCTCCATCACCATGGAGATGACCCAGATCCGGGGGGTGGACTCCACCATCCGGGATACCCTGTGCATCGTCGGCCCCGGCGGGGAGTGCGTCATCAACGAAAAGCTGCTCACCGACGGCGCCCAGCGGGCGGAGAGCAACATGGAGATCGTCCTGGCCGGGGCGGACGCCACCGGGCGGGTGGTCTCCCGGTCGGTGGCCAAGGGGGAGTCGGTGCAGGTCTTCCGCCCCTGCATGACGGGGAAGGCCAAGTCCTTTGGCCACGTCCAGTGCGACTCCATCATCATGGACCGGGCCAAGATCAAGTCCGTCCCCGCCATCGACGCCCAGGACCTGGACGCCCAGCTGATCCACGAGGCCGCCATCGGCCGCATCGCCGGCGACCAGATCTTAAAGCTCCTCACCCTTGGCCTCACCGAGGAGGAGGCGGAGGAGAAAATTCTGGAGGGCTTCCTCCAGTAATGCCCGCCGGCGGGAGAGGACAACAAAACGGGGGACATGACCCAAGCGGTCATGTCCCCCGTTTTTTGTATTCGCGTCACACCAGGGTGAGGGTGAACTGGAACTGGGTCAGGCCGTCCTGGCTCTGGACGGTGATGGACTCCTTGTGCTCGTTGAGGATGGTCTTGACGAT